>JAUSAB010000113.1 GCA_030653035.1 Desulfocapsaceae bacterium
TGTTGTATTTGACAGCCTTGATGCCCTTGAAGACCATTTGGAAATAGCACTTCGGGAAATGGAAACTGATACGGAAAAAGTGCTTTCTATTGTCGGTTGGCCATGGATAATAGATTCACTTTTGAATTAGAATTGGAATTACAGGATATTTTCTTACCAAAAAACAAGAAAATATCCTGTAAGGTACTAAGGAGGTAAAAATCATGAGCGAGAAATCCATTTTTACAGACAGTCAAGTAGGTCGGGATTCACGCACTGGATTTCCTCTAACTGAAAACTCGTCAAACAATCATCGAAGCCTACATGTATATTTTCGGAAAGGAGGTAATCCAACATGCTGCTTGTCATAACTCCATCTCAATTCGCACCCGCGCTCGATTCCCTGAGAGCACATAAGGAAAAACACGGCATGCTGACGACCGTTATCACTCTGGAAACGGTCTACCAAGGCTATTCCGGTACGGATGAGGCAGAGAAGGTCAAGCGCTGCATTCACCAGCGCGTTCATGAGCAAGAAATTCGATATGTGTTGCTGATGGGGGACTCGGATATCTTCCCGGTGCGGTTCACCAAGACAGACCGTGGTGATGCCGCCGCGAAAGACACCGCTTTCTACGCAACAGACTTGTATTATGCCGCGATACACAAAAACGATGACAGTTTTGACAACTGGGACGGCAATGGAAATGGATACTACGGCGAACTGCACGGGGAGACCCATACAGGACCGATCAATATTGACCAAGTGAGTCTTGAGCCCGTTGTCGGAGTGGGTCGGGCACCTGTTTCTACACTCGAAGAAGCCATCCGTTTTGTCCAGAAGGTGATCAATTATGAAACTCAGGCGTTCCAAGCCGGCTGGGCCAAAAATGCCCTTCTGATGGCAACCCATGACTGGATTGCCACGGCGTGCCAGATAAACGACCATTTGGCGGCAAACCATCTAACGGCCTACAACTGCACAAAGCTGGCTTCCACGGGCAGCCCTTGCACCGGGGCCGGCGTCCTGACAGCAGCCAAGGTCACCCAGCATTTCAACAGCGGGATTGGTCTGGTCGGCTACATCGGGCACGGGGCCAGCGACTCTCTTTGCATTCCCGGTGGCTGGTGGGGCATCGGCGAAATTCCGAATTTGACCAACAACAACCTGTTACCGATCATGTGCGTGTCCGCCTGCTCCACGGCCGAATTTGCCACGCTGCCGCCTTACAGCGCGTACGTCGACAAGAACGGGACTAACCACGCCGGATCTTCCAACGGCGAAGTATTCACGTCCACTCCTCCGCAACCCTCGTGCCTACAAAAGATCCACGATCCGGACCAGGACTTGGCCACTCATCTCACGGTCCGCACCGATGCCGGCGTGGTGGCCTACCTGGGCGGCATCACGGGCATGCAGATGTCGGAACCGCTCGAGTACTTTCTCGAGGGGTTTCCATCCTGTTCCACGCTGGGCGAAGCCTGGCAGGCGATGATCCGACGCTACTACCAAGTACAAGGAATGCCGGGCTCGCTTGCAAGCCCGGATTGGTTTGCGGTTGCGAAGGTTCATCAGCCGTGGAAGTTCATGATGTTCGGCGACCCGTCGCTTCGTATCGGTGGAACCACTAAAGGGCTCTGGTCCCGGCAGCAGTTGACGCGTGGGGACCGGGGGACGTCGCATGGGCCGGCGGTAGCATCCTGGCAGAACAAGCTGTTCATGACGTGGAAGGGAAAGCTCAATGACGAGCATATCTTCCAGTCCACGTTTACGGACAACGTGTGGTCTCCGCAACAGCTCACGTCCGGTGATCGAGGAACTTCGGATGGTCAGGCATTGGCCGTGTTTAAGGACAAGCTGCACATGGTGTGGAAGGGAAAATTCGACGACGTGCGCATCTTCCATTCCGTATTCGACGGAGCCGCTTGGACATCGCAGGTGCTGACATCGGGGGACCGCGGCACGTCGGCTGCGCCGGCGCTGGCTGTTTTCAAAAACAAGCTGCACATGGTGTGGAAGGGGAAATTCGACGACGTGCGCATCTTCCATTCCGTTTACGACGGAGTCTCATGGACACCGCAAGAACTGACATCAGGAGACCGCGGAACCTCAACCGCTCCCGCATTGGCCGTGTACTCAAACAAGCTGCACATGGTATGGAAAGGACTGGGGAATGACGTCCGTATTTTCCATTCCACCTATGACGGCACGGCCTGGACGCCGCAGCAATTGACCTCCGCCGACAGAGGCACCTCGCATTCGCCCGCGCTTACGGTCTACCACGGCAAGTTGTACATGGTCTGGAAGGGAAAACTTGACGACGTGCGCATCTTCTCGTCGGTATTTGACGGCTGTTCATGGTCACCGCAAAAGCTGACTTCGGGAGACAGGGGAACTTCGCATAGCCCGGCGCTGGCAGTTCATGACGACAAGCTGTTCCTGGTTTGGAAGGGGAAGGACACCGATCCGCGAATCTTCTTCTCTTACCTGTACACCGATTAGCTGGTAATCGGACTCGCGGTTCAGGAGCAGGAGGTTAAGCGATCCCAGACAATAACCTTGAAGGTCAAGGGTTACGTAGTGGAAGCCCAGTGGTTTGAATATGGAGGTGAACCGGGCTGCCTCCTTACCAGGTAACAATGCAAGAATAAAGGAGGTGCAACATGAAGTGGGCGGCGATTCCAGTCATCTTTATTTTACTGTTAGGCTTTTGGTCTCCCATTGTTTTTGCAGTGGAAAATAGTATTCCACCCGCCCAGGGTCAGGCTGTTGGGCAGTTGTCCCCTCAGACTCAAAGCCCCTCTCCTGTGCCAAACGGCACACTTGAAAAGGTGGGCCAGGTTCTACTTGTAATTCTTGCTCTTTCGGTTGTCTTTGAGGTTGCCTTGACTCCCGTTTTTAATTGGCGTTTTTTCCTGCTGCATTTAGAAGGTAAGGGGGCAAAGATTCCTATAACTGTAATTTTGGCCTTAATTGTGTTCTGGGGATATGATCTCGATATAATCAAGGACCTTCTCGTTTCCCTTGGCTACTCGGCCAACATGACTTTCGGAGGTCAAATCCTGACAGCCCTTCTCATTGCAGGTGGTAGCGACGGAGTACTAAGAATCTTTACAAAATTGGGGATTCGTAATCCTCTCGAAAGAAAGGAAAAAGCTGAGGAAGCACGTCAGAATGTGCCATGATTTTGCGCATCATGATTTTGCCTAACCGGTCAAGTTTGGCATGAAACAAAGGCCGCTATCGAGCGGGTCATCAATCAGACGGCGGGGAGCAGAGTTCTTCGAATCAAGTTAAGTGGCCGCCACTGGTTACCCTTGCGTGCCAAGCCAGTCCCAGTCTTAACAACGAACGTACTTAAAAAGGAGAATTACATGTCACTTGGTTACTATCGTCTAATCAAAGGTCGTCTGGTTGTTCGTGGGAGACAATCTCCTGATGGCGATAGCATGCGGTTCATTGCCGACAACATGACATTGTTTGAAGGGTTGCCCCATTATTCCCCAGCTAGTACGGCAGGCGGAATAGAGAGTTATCAACTTCGATTTCAGGCTATTGATACTCCAGAGCTCCACTATGGCGGTGCTTCTCAACCTCATGGCGTTGAGAGTCGAAATGGACTGCTGAACTGGCTTTCAGTCGATTCATCGACATGGGATTGGGTAGTGGCACCAGCCGGGTTTTCTTGGGAGACGAATGCCGCGATTCTGTGTGATGGATTCGAAGGGCACGGGAGACCAATAACGTTCGTACTTAAGGATCTTGACCAAGAGGATGGATCGGACGTCAAACTTTCCCAGCAGTTACTTGAAAAAACATATAATTATCATGCCGTTAAGACTGGAAACGCATACCTCGGCCTGTATTCCGGCGGCCTGTCGTTTGACGTCCAGTCAAGTCTTGTTGCTGCTTACAAGGAAGCTCGAGACGGAGGAACGGGGATTTGGAAGCTCGACCAGACAAGACGCTTTGCCGTAAATACTCTGGACGACCTTGGTCCAGAGCAAGGGAGCATGGTCTATCCAAAAATCTTTCGTCGATGTGTCGATGCTCTTCGTTGGGCTGGTGGAGAAT
>JAUSAB010000065.1 GCA_030653035.1 Desulfocapsaceae bacterium
AAACTCGCCCTGCACTACCAAAGGACAGGCAGCGGCACAGGATGCGGCACAAGCGTCAAGATAGGAGACTGCAGCGTCAAGCTCTTCTTGCTTCAAAGATTTGCTGAAATGCTGAAAATATGAATAATTGAAATCATAGTCAGAAGAGTAGGAATCCCCAAGTTTCCATTGATATACATCCTTCTGCGCTTGCTCGATGATTTCTAATGATTCTGCGGTGAATGGTTGCAACTCGAAGATATTTTGATTATCAAATATCGCCGTTCGGCCATAAATTAATCTGAAAAAGCATTTAAAGATCCAACGGATCTCGTTACCGTCCAGGTTCGTATTTGAAAAGCCACTACCAATCAATGCCTCGATATCAGTAGAGCTGTCATTGTGTTGGAACTTCAATTCCACAGATTCACCGAAGAGTCCTCCGCCATCCTCCATCGGAAGAATGTGTGAGAAGCATGTGTTATGGGTCAATAACAAGTCTGGTGCTTGGAGACCATTTTCATACAGGGTGAGGAAAAGTTTATGAAGATTATCCTCGGATATTTCAAAATCGGTTGGGAGATTGTGATCTGCAGACAATCCTTGAAGTACCTTGTTGAGTTCGCGAAAATTACCCGGCCAGTGGTAGGCGTATAGGCATATCAGGTTGATGTTGGTTAAACTCAGGAAAGGATATTTTTTCGCAATGAAATAAAAAATATCGTCACGGCGCTTATGTAGGGGCGGGACATCTATTTCTATTGTGAACTTGTCCTTGAATTCTTCTGGAAGGACGTCTCTTGTTGTTGCAACGACCCTGACTCTCTTCAGCAGGGAACTAAGGGCACTGGTTTCTTCGAGAGGAAAATTTTCGAGGTTTTCAAGTATTATTAATTTCTTGTCCTTTACCTCAAAAGTCTTCCAGTTTTCCAGATCTTCTTTTGAAATCGATTCGCAATCAAACTCTTTCGCTTCGTTGTGCCAAAGATATTCTTTTGCGATCTGCACAAAGTAGCTTTTACCGACACCCCTCGGGCCGCTGATAACTATATGGTCGAGAAATTCGGAGGATGCACCGAGTTGGTTTTCGAGACTTCTTTCGATTTCGGCGGTCCCCGGCATTGGAAAGAACTGAGTTGCGGTATCAATCATTATCTTTACCCATAAAGATCCCCTGAAGAATCACCGGGCAGGCCGTCAGGGTTCACGGCTTTTCAATCCGTCGATCTATCCCGGTGAAAGGTCTCTCAGCAGGAAGACGCCAGGCTTTCGCTCACCAGTCTGTTTAAACTGACGTGTCTCTCAGCTGCTTTGATAGCCAGTGCCCGATGAGTGTCTGCGGTTACTCTGACCTGAAATTTCCCGCTGAATTTTTTGCTTGCGAGCGGTTCGGGGACATTTTCCCCATTGTCGGCAAGATCTTTCACTACATCGGAAACAACCTGCCGGATTCCTTTCAGGGCATCTTCCGGGCTTTGATCCAGCCAGCTCAGGCTAGGGAATTCAGCACACAAGCCGATATATTCGCCATCTTCTTCCGACCAAGTAACCCTATATGTGTAATGATCATGGTCTAGCATGGTCCCCTCCTATTTTTTTAACTTTTCGATTGCTTTTAACACTTGCCGGACTTGATAAAACTTTGCTTTCCCCTTTCCGTCTTGAATGTTAACCCTTGGATCGCCCGCCCATGGAGTCTTGTAAACTCGATGGCTGGTCCCCTTCTGTCGAGCCTCACCAAAATAATGATCGCAGACTTTACAAAGGTCTGAAAACTTGACGTTATTGGGATTTTCTTGCATCCCTTTCAGGAGTTCGTTTATCTTATCCATGACAATATAGTATCAATAGTGATACTGAATGTAAAGTTAAAAAGGAAAAAGTCACGTGACAATGGCAGCCCGTTCATCTATTCTGCAGTTTCATTACCGCCTGCTTAAGCTGGTTCTCGCCAATATGAGCATATCTTTCGGTAAGCTTAAGATCCGAGTGCCCGAGAAGATCCTTGATCAAATAGAGGTTGGTGTTAGCCTCGACAAGCCAGCTTGCGAACGTATGCCGAAGGCTGTGAAAATTGACCCATCTTTTCTTGTCCACTACGCCCTGGTTGAACAATTTACCAACCACATCATAGTAAATATGGGATATCATGGAGTGGGGTTTGTTTTCTTTCCCTCGGGCCGGAAATACAAGTTGATCAGGTCCGCCAGGGCCACGCCGGGCAAACATCTTTTTGATATCCGGGGTCATGTATGCCGGTCTGTTTTTGCCGCTTTTGGTGTTTCTCAGCATGATGATTCCCTGGAAGGTATCAATGTCTGCCCATTTGAGGCTTGCAACCTCTCCGAATCGCATGCCGGTATAGAGAGAGAGCATCGCCATATCGTGAACCTCACCGGACCTCTTGCCAAGTTTCAAGAGGAGCAACTCGGCTTCAACGCGTGAGAGATAACGGTCTTTTTTGTTGTCCTCTTGAGGGCGAACCACCTTTCCACCTGCTGCGGGGTTCTGACCCGTGAACACGCCTTCCCGGATTGCATAATTGAACACCTGCCGAACCACCGCTAAAGCATATCGAACTGTCCGGGGTGACAATCCTGCATCTGCCATGTTCTTTTTCAATCGCTCAAGGTGGATCTGGGCAATTTTCCCCAACGGCAGACTCTTGAACACCGGAATGATATGAAGCCTGGTCAACTGTTCTTCCCGCTTCCAGCTCTTGGCGGATCGTTTGTTGTTTTGGGAGTAAATCAGATATTTGCTGAAGATATCAGCATAGGAGAGGTTCTTGATTTTCTCTTCTTTTTCTTGCACTGCTTTTTCTTGCTCTACTTGCGCCCGGATCTCTCTTCCTTCAGCCAAGGTTCGGTGGCCTCTGCCTGTCGTGTGGTTCTTTTTCAGCTCCGCCAGTTCGGCCACTGCTTTCTTTTCCGTCCAGCCCTCAGTCGCCCATCCTAACCCCTCTTCCCTAACCTTGCCGTCTATGCGATAACGGATAGAGAAGTACTGGTCATATTTGATACCGTGCTTGCGAGTACTGTGAACCCGAAACCTTACACCAGGGGAATTGGCTTTTATCCATTGCAACATATTGCTCTCCTGTATGGTTGCCTGTAATCCGCTTATCTATTCTGTCCCACACCTGTCCCACGTTTTTTGTGTTTGGCAGTGTGAATCTAAATGAAGCTACAGGAAACAGCATACAGCATAAATGCCTATACTTGCAATGAATAATCATGTTTTTGTTATACTTTGTGAAGGCATATGAAAGTGCCTGAAGCGGACTCTGACTCCGCTTATCGAGGTTCGAGCCCTCGTCCCCCAGCCACAGTAAATTCAAGCGGTTAGAGCCAAATGGCCCTAACCGCTTTTTTGGTTTTATGAATTTGTACAACCCCTGTACAACCTTTTCATTTTTCATAAGAAAAAAAAGTCCCAGTAGATCATCTTTGATGCGAGCAGAAAGATACACCTTGAGCGGGAAATATTTTGACGCATTGTTACAATGGACACGCAGGTGCGTGATTATCATTAAATCGTCGAAAAGAACATACAGGTAAGAGAAACAAGCTTGTGGCCGTACCCCCTTCTGGAGTCAGGTCAGGCATTAACACAACCACTTGACAGCACCCCTTGGCCCCTGCCCGCCGATTTCTTTTCCTTTTTTCTGGCCTTCTCAAGCATTGGCCGGAACACCTCCCAGTCAATGGCGGCATTGATCTTTTCCAGTGGATCACCGGCCTTGTCGATACGTTGAAGGCGAGTGGCGAAGTCGAGAAATCCAAGTTGTATCATGTTGGGCTCTATTAAAAAATGACAGTATGTTAATTTCTCGTAAAAATAACATAACACACTGTTTTTATAAAAAAATATTTCAAATCTCGCTTCAATTTTAATGAGAATTTTTCAAGGAATCCTTAAACCACTTTCTATATTTTTCGCCCCCAGATCGTCCCCATACTTCGATTTTTAGCATAAAACGTTGAAGAGACAAGCTGCATCCCCCAACAACATTACACCCCACAACACCAAGAAGGCCCGGGAATGGTTGCATATGACCACCGGCCAAATATAACCCTTTTTATATAGCTATGCATAACCGCCCGACAGATGCTTTCTTGTCTAATTATTCATAAAAACAAGGATGATAGGCGATGAAACACTGCACGTTAATAATCTGGCACAAACATTGCTTTAAATAAGCTCAGTAAAGAATAGCATCACGCTTCTCGCTTAACACCTCGTTGCCGCCCTCTTTTTTAAAACCATGAGAAAGCTGATACGGTAACAAAGGGTGACACAGGAATTTCTGGTATTTTTACTGGCCAGGAATATTAAATTTTTTCTTATTTGGAGGATTTAACCATGAAACATTCAAAGTTTTTTTCCGCTTTTTCCTTAATCATCCTGTTGACCTTTTTCGTGGGATGCGCCTCAACATCTAAGCACGAAGGAACCGGCGAATATGTCGATGATACTGTTATCACCACAAAGGTAAAAGCGGCAATCCTCGATACCCCCTCCCTGAAAACAAACGAGATCAATGTTGAAACCTTCAAGGGGGTTGTGCAACTGAGTGGTTTCGTCAATTCCAAGGCGGATATCAACCAAGCAATCGAAGTCGCACGGAAGGTCAATGGGGTAACATCAGTCAAAAATGACATGCGACTGAAGTGACAGTGCATCGCCCCAGACGTCCAGTCCAGGGGTGATTACAATTACCGCTCGTTGAAAGAATTGTTATGAAGGAGCGTTGGGCCTGACCGCCTCCTGAATGCAGCTTGAAGGCTAAAGGCTGACGCTCCAAACAATGAACCGTCAGATTCTCGATTTGCCAAGTTATGCTATAAAAGGAGAAAAAATGCTCGAAACAATTGCAGTTGTCTTGGTTATCCTTTGGCTTTTGGGCTTTGTCTCCTCTTACACCATGGGCGGATTTATCCATATCCTCTTGGTCGTCGCAGTCGTAGTGATTCTGATTCGCGTCATTCAAGGTCGACGCCTATAAGTGACCGCCTGAACGGTTCCATACAACAATCTCTCTGGCATGCTGGTCTGCATAGATGACCTGAATTTGGGCATGCAACTCTATGCAGACTGACAGACTGCTGGAACCGTAGTGGTGTTTGCTTTTGGACCGACTTGTCAAAAAAACCAAAAAAATCCTCCGGCCCTTAACATGTATAAAGGAAAGACGTTATGAACAGCAAAGAGGCCTACAAACAAAAAATAGAGGCCGAATTGAAACGGGTACAGCCCAAATTAGCCGAATTCGAGGCCCCCAGAAAAGTGTTGCAGCCGATGCTCTGATCAAATGTGCCAAGCAGATCAACAATCTCAAACAAAAAGTTAACACCTCGAGTGCCCAACTGAAAGAGCGAGGCGAGGCCAACAAGGAAGGATTAACGACATCTGGAAGAAAAGACAATCTTTCCAAAAGAAGAAGAAAAGGTCATGACAAAAACATCATAACGTTTTGAACTGCTGGAAACTGCAGCTTTGTTATTTAGACTCAACAGTCCTCCACTCGCAACCAGGACTGACGACCTCATCGAAACGTCCGTCAAACAGTCGTATAGGTTCAAGACCTATTCTCAGGGGCGATAATAGTGAAAAGCGCGCCGATTTAAATTAACTCAGTGACATCGAATCTCGCATTAAAGGTATTTTATGAACGATAACCCTCTGGAACTCTTATCACCTGAAGAGTGCACAAATACAATCCTTGAACTCAGCGGGGTGGAATTTGAACCGGATATCGCCGTTGACCTCTGGTCCAATATATTGAAGCACAAATGGCTTCTTTCAGAAAAACTTGGCCGCGACGTAGGATTACGGACCGCCTGCATTGATTTCCTGGAAAACATGGAGCAAGCCCCTGATGAATACCTCACCTATCAACAGAAAAATATTCTCAGTGAGATGGGGGCCCAAACTATCAGCAGAAAAATGTGGGATACCATATCCGACTCTCAACCCCCAAAACAGTTGGTCCAACGCCGAATCATCATGCCCCTCATGGAGGAAAGCCTTTCGCTGAAACACGGCGTTGTTCCTCCTAAGGCTATCGTTTTTTTCGGGCCTCCCGGGACGGGAAAGACCCATTTTGTAAAGGCGATAGCCGGTGTCCTGGCCTGGCGGTACATAGAGATCGTACCCAGTATGCTTATGGCGGACGGGGTAGAGAAGATAGGTGCCAACTTGCGGGAAGTAATGGAGAAAGCCAGAAATCTTGATGAAGTAGTCCTTTTTATCGATGAATTTGAAGAGATCGCCGGCAGTCGTGATATGGCTGACCGGATTGATAAATCCATTACCAACGAGTTTCTCAAACAAATTCCTTTGCTCAAGGAGCAGCAGAACAAGATACTACTGGTGTGTGCCACCAATTACATCAGAGACCTAGATGCGGCAATGCTGCGTCCGGGAAGGTTTGACTGCATCATTCCGGTTGGGGGATTGGACAGGGAGGGAAGGACAACTATTCTCGAGCATTATCTTTCCACGCTCAACACCGGACAGATCGATCTGGATCGCCTGGTCGAAATGACATCGGGGTTCACTCCTGCAGATATACAGTATCTTTTCCAGCAGGTCGCCCATTTTGCTTTTGAACAGGAACTTGCCACTCAAAAAGACTACCTGGTAACCGCCGAAACGTTCATCGACATCACACCGAAAGTCCTTCCGTCTTTGAGCGATGAAGTAATTGAAGAGTTTGAAAAAGACAGCGTCAACTTTTCACGAGTCTAAGAGCTTGCCCGTAAACTCCATCAACTTCTCTGACCATGGATCTCAAAATGAAAGATACAATGACCATACGCCTGCGTGCCGTCTCTCTCTGCCTCCTGCTCATTTTCACATCTCTACCGGCGATAGCCGCCGACAGAGTCAGTGATGAGTTTCTGACCGGTTATATTGCCTCCATCCTTGAGCGGGACATGCACTGGAAGAGAGACAGCTTTATTTTGAAGATAATCAACGGGGTTGCCACAATTACCTTGTTTCAAGAGGACCAGATGCGACGCGAGGCAGCCGACAAGCAACTGCGCGCGATCGACGGGGTGCAGGAGCTCACGATCATTGTGAAACCGGCAGATGCAGGCAAGCCGGAAGCGGTAAGCAGTTTTATGGGAGTAACCAATCAAGCAAAGGTGTTTCCCACCGGCGATCTGTTCCGATCACTCATTGCCGACCCAAAGCAGTCAAGGTTCTTTGTCAGCCTCGACAACTTCCGATCATTGGGAGAAGACTACACCCTGGCAGCAGTCGGTTTCGGTGAGACATTCGGCCTGTATCGGTTCTTCGGCAGTCGTGAAGGGGACGGCCTGCAACTGAACGTAGAAGGCGCCCTCTTCGCCCAGTTCAACATGGACAACGAGTCCTCCGATCTCATCAATGCCGATTACACCATCGGCATTCCCGTCACCTACCGATATGGCGACAATTCGCTCCGCTTCCGCCTTTATCACCAGAGCTCACATCTGGGGGATGAATTACTCCTCGGCGCCAATCCTCCGGATCGAATCAACCTCAGTTACGAAGCCACCGAACTCATCTACTCCTACGAATGGCATGAATTCCGGGTGTACGGCGGCGGTGAGTACCTTCTCCACAAGGAACCGAGTGATCTCAAGCCGCTCAGCGCCCACTGGGGAATTGAGTATCGCGGCAGCACCCCACTTATTTTGAATGGCAGGCCGATTGCCGGGGTGGATATGAAGAACCTGGAGGAGCATGAATGGGCCAACGATTGCAGTGTCAAGGCCGGCCTCGAGTTCGGTCACCCCAACCCTGGACAGCGCCGTTTGCGTCTCATGGCCGAATGGTACAAGGGATTTGATCCGCACGGTCAGTTTTACAACAACAAGGTTGAATATTATGGCCTGGGTTTGTCTCTGGGATTCTGATGGCATTAGTCGAAGAAAATCGAGATTGAACAACGGCTCAAGCCAGAAAATGTGTGTGAGAAAATGATGACGATGGCCCCATCAGGGGAGAATGGAAAAGATGCACGAAAAGAAACAAAAGGAGTAAGAGAAAATGAAGAAGAAATTGTTATTGCTGGTAGGTGTATGCCTGGTTATGACGTGCTCGTCCCCAGCCTTTGCCGCCGTAACGCTTAAACATCTGGGAAATCATCCCTTCTATCGTCCAGCCATGACCTCTGAGGCAGATCTTCGGACCATGGTTAAAAAACAGAGCACCGACCTCCAGACAGGGTTTACCAACTCAGGCTATGCAGAGCTGTTTCCAGATTTCATGGCCCAGTTTCCAACTGCAAAAGTTGAGTTCATCAAAGTTGCACCAGGGGAACAATTTGGCTGGATGCTCTTTCGGAAAAAGACATCCGGTCCGGTTTCCGTACTCAAGGACGTAACTTGGGGTGGCAAAGCGTCCTTTGATGCCTACCGTTTTTCCATAGACAAGAATGGACAGCGCTACGAATTTATTGTTCCCGCTATCTGCGGCAATTTGAGTTTAAGGAATATCAGCAGGATTCCCCAACCTGTTGTTCCTGTCGCCCCTGTGGTGATTGAAGATAAAGGCGCCCAAGCAAAAATTGCCCAAACAGTAACAGTGGACCAGCATAAGGGTGGACCAGTGGCCGATATCGGTTTTGCTTATCAATTTGATCCAGCCAGCTACGTCTTTGCCCGCGGTGGTTATGAATTTTTCTTGACTGAAAATCTCTCCGCAATGGGCCTTGTCGGTGGTTTTGCCCGAGTTGATGGGTATGACGGCGGCAGCGCCTTCACGGCTGATGCCCTGTTGAATTATTATTTAACCGAGAAGATGTTCGTTGGTGCCGGCGTTGGTTTCTGGACCGGAGAGGATGATAATATTGATCTGATTGTCAATATAGGATATCTCATCTATGAGAAACCGGGAAAGATGAAAACCTCACTCTTTGTCGAAGGACGTTGCGAAGCTGATGATCTGATTGCCAGCCAGGCGACTCGTCTGGGCGTAGGCTTGCGCTTCCAGTTTTAGGCAAGAGCAAAGAGCAACAAGAAAACAGATCCAAAGAATGGCCCATCCCGTGCAAACGGGATGGGCCATTCTTTATTATCCTGAGCATTGACGGATTCTTGCGGCGATACCCGCCACCTATTCCATAAATAATTGTTCGGGAGGAACCCGGTACAGGATAGAAAATTCTCCAAAAGGTATTGCTGAGAACTTCCGAGAATAATCCCGGCAGTGAGGGGAAACTGGATTGCCAATATTACAAATCAATCTGTGGGCCCGGATCTCCCTGAAGGAATGCTCCAGAGAATGGGGTGTATAAGATTCAGAGAGGGGTAAGCTGAAAAAACTGACAGAACCGAAATGCTTAGGAGTCAGCAGGGCTTCAATCATTGCCGCATTTTTTGCATAGGTAGTTGTTATTCCAAGAGGCATACCGATAAGAGCATAGGAAGAAATACCGTCTCTTTCGGATGTTCAATGCCAGATATCCAAACTTTTGGTGCTCATTTTAAGATGTTAATATTCGTTATATGTCGGAGTAATAGTAACCTCTCAATAAAATTCCTTAAGCGTCTCCTCGATCCTTGATGAGTTGAAACCTTGATGCACAAGCGGCCCGGCTGCTATCATCGGGACACGCTCCTCAAAGGCAGGCCGGGAATTCCGGTAGATGACACCGATCGGGATGCGGTCACCCCATTCGAGCGACTTCGAAAATGCCGCCAGGCGGTCTTCAGGATTATACTCCGGCTCAACGTGATACACGCGCTCACGATACCACTCGTAGGTATTAACCTTGTTGAAGGTGACACAAGGCTGGAGGATGTCGATGAGCGCAAATCCTTGGTGATTCATGGCCTCTTTCATAAGGCCCTTAAGGTGCTCCGTGTCGGCGGCAAAGGCCCGGGCCGCAAAACCGCAGTCGATGGCCACAGCCAGGGCCATGGGATTAAACTGCTCAGAAATCACGCCGGAGGGGACATTTTTAGCCTTGGTTCCTTCGCTGGTTGTGGGAGAGGGCTGCCCCTTGGTTAACCCGTAGATCTGATTGTTGTGGACAAAGAGCTTCACATTGATATTTCTGCGAATCGCGGCCAGGAGATGATTGCCGCCCTCACCATAACAGTCGCCGTCACCGGTCGTGACAATCACCGGCATGGCATGGTTCGCGAGCCTGATCCCCGTTGCCACCGGCAAGGCCCTGCCGTGCAGACCATTGAAGGTGTTGCACCTGGTATAATGCGGCAGCTTTGCCGCCTGGCCAATCCCCGAGACTACGGTGATCTGGTGGGGTTCCAGTTGCAGCTCAACCAGCATATCCTTGAACGCCTTCAAGATCGCAAAATTGCCGCACCCCGGACACCATGCCGGAATCTGGCCTCTATATGTTTCCAAGGTGACCATGGATCTCTCCTATCAGTTCTTCAACCGTAAACGGCCTGCCATCATATTTGTGGATTCGGGCCTTGAACATAAAACCGGTTTCAGCACGCAGGATCCGTCCAAACTGGCCGGTGGCGTTATGTTCAATGCACAAGGAGAGTTTTGCCTTCTGCAGGAATGCCACATAGTCAAAACGTGCAAGGTCAGGCAGAGGATACACCTCACTGAAATGAAGCATGGCAATACTCATTGTTTTTCCCAGCTCATCGACAACTTCTTTCATCACGCCATAAGTTGAGCCCCACCCGGTAAGGATGACATGCGCCTCGTGGTCTCCGTAAAGCTCTGGTGGTGCAATCTCGCCCTTGATGAGCGGAAGTTTCTTGAAGAGACGCTTTTCGACCATCCTGATCCTGGCGGCGGCATCCTCGACAGGATGCCCTTCCTCATCATGCTCATCGCTGTCAACGACCACAACATGACCGGCGTCTCCGGGAACTGCAAGGGGGGAGATACCTGAGTCGGAAAAGGCATAGCGTTTATAATGGTGCTGCTTCTTGAAGGTGTCTCCCCGCAGGCGATAATCATGGTAACGCAACGGGCCCAGATCGAAGCTGTCAAAAGTCCACTGGGAATCGGCAAGATAGGTGTCAAAGAGGATAAAAACGGGAATCTGGTATTTTTCGGCGATATCAAAGGCCTTGTTCGTGAGATAAAATGCCTGCTGAGGAGTTCCGGGCGCAAAAATGACACGAGGGAATTCGCCGTGCCCGGCAGAGACGAGAAACTCAAGATCTCCCTGCTCTGTCCGCGTCGGAAAACCGGTCGCCGGGCCTGGCCGTTGGCCCATAGCGATTACAATCGGAGTCTCGGTCATACCGGCAAGCGAAAGTCCTTCCACCATCAAGGCAAAACCGCCGCCCGAGGTGCCGGTCATGGCGCGCACCCCTGCATAGGAGGCGCCGAGAGCCATATTGATCGCGGCAATCTCATCCTCGGCCTGCTCGACGATAACACCGAACTCCTCCTCTTTGGACGCAAGATAGTTCATGATACCCGTAGACGGTGTCATGGGGTAGGCCGAATAAAATTTGCATCCCGAGGCAAGTGCTCCGAGTGCAATGGACTCGATTCCCCCGACCAGCATCCGCTGTTTTATTTCATCAATGGCAACGGCAAAGACGCATTTGTCGCAATGCTGTCTGGCGTACTCATACCCTGCCTGCGCGGCCTTCTTGTTGGCAAGAACAATCTGATCACCCTTGTTTTTGAACGTATCGGCAATGAGTTCCAGAAAAATATCCAGTCCCATCCCGAGCATACCGAACACTGCGCCGGTAGCGACCGTATTGGCCATGATCTTGTCGCCGCCCTGCTCCATGGCCAATTTCTCGAAGGCAATTTCAAGAAAGGCAGGGCCTTCGTTCTTTAACTTGAGCGTTGAAGCGTCGTAGATGATTCTGCCATTGCTTGTCAGTTCGTGCTCATGGCTGGTGATACTTTCTTGATCAAGGGCCACGAGGATATCAATCTTGTTCCTGGAAGCGGTAAGGGGCTGATCTGAAATTCGTATCTGGTAAAAATTGTGCCCACCACGGATGCGTGATTCATAATCCTGGTGGGAAAAAACGTGATACCCTGAGCGGGTGAATACACGTCCCAGGGCATCGCCAATGGTCTGGATACCCTGCCCGGCTTCACCTCCGATCTTGATGGAATAATCCATACCCATAATCCCCTCTTTCTGATGACGAAAAGCTAATACTGCTGCCCCTCAATATTCTTCTTGAGCTGATCAATCTCAAGGCCCAGGGAAACACATTGCTTGTTTTCCATACAGGCATTGGCACCCGGTATTTCTAAATGATGTTTGAGTTCGTGTGTGCCCTTTTAGCACTCTTCATTTTTTTTCGGCATTTTCTTTGTTACCGGCTTGGTTGCCAACCAAAGTTTTCATGTAGGCGATCAGATCCTTCATATCCTGGCCCTGGCTGTCAATGGCGGCACCGCCCAAGGGTTTTTCGATGCAGATATTGATAACTTCAGCCAGACTTTTCTTGTCCATCTTCATGATAGTGAATTGCTTGCGTTCGAACAAGTCACTGCCCAGGTTCTTCCCGCCCTCATGACAGGTACTGCAGCTTTTGCCGGTGGTACCACCGCCAAGGCTCGGGCTTTCAAAAAGGGTTTTCCCTTTATCTACATTCACTGCATAGGCCAGGGTCAAACCTCCTGTCATCATCAATGCCGCTACCAGAATAAATTCCTTTTTCATACCGGCCTCCCTCTGTTAATAGTTTCTATATTTGCCAATGTTCACCATAGCCCCCTTCTTACACTTAATACTCATCGAGATGATGCCATTCAGCATTTTCAAGCCAATTTCCCGGCTCCGGTCTGGCAACGAATTCGACGATATTTTCCATTATCCGCAAATGTTTTTCTTCTTCGCCGGCAAGACGCAAAAATATCTGTTTTACATTTTCCTCATCAGCATTGGCAGCCTTGTCGAGATAAAACTTCCAACTCATCTCCTCAATGACCATTGCTTTTCGGTATGATTCGAGCTCAGACGAATCAATGCGCACATCGGCTTTTTCTTCTTTCATTCTAATAAAAATATTTTTCACATTCTCCAAGACTGTTGTTTTCACCAGCGGAGAATTTCCAGCATATTTTTGTAGGTGGGCAATGGTATTGTAGTGCTTCACCTCTTCGTTGGCCAGCATAGTAAAAATAGTGGCAATACCTTCTACTTGACAATTGCCGGCCAGGAGGAGGTAAAACCTTTCCCCATCTTGCTCCATCTGCATGGCATATTCATAAATATTCATAGCGTTCCCTCTGGAAATGTAATTCCATTTCTAAATCAAGATGAGCACGCGAAGGCAAGCGAGCAGCGACGAGGCAGTACAATGAGTACGGTGAGGAGCGGTGTAGCGCAGCCGACAAAGTGAACGCTTGATTTAGAACTGGAATAATGAATAATTCGAACATGCTCATCCTTTCCACAGACCATGCAAATTACAATATTCTCGAGCCGTTATCTTGTTGGCGTCGATTTTGAAGACGGCCTCCGGTGCTTTTCCGGGGTTGAGGAACTGCCGGTATGCCCTGCCGTCGTCGGTAATTACTTCAATCCACTCTATATAATGTTTATCTTCCATGGGATGGGGCACGCTCCCGACCTTTACCCTGAAACCACCCTCGATCTTTTCGATCACGGGGATATGCTTTTCTTTTGCCGCGTCTACGGTGTTCTCCTTGAACAGTTTCATCGGCGCCCCGCAACAGACAAGCTCTCCATCACCTGAGTGAAGCATTTCCACAATATTCCCACAAATTTCACACTTATAAATTTGTAATTTTTCTGTCATGACTATATTTCTCCCTGATTTTGATACCATTGCGCGGCCAAGTCGGCCAATTCATCTGTGTACAGGTTGACAACGTACTCCCTGATGCACATAAACTTCTCGTGGCAATCCCTGTCAATAACATGGGTCAGAAATGACTCCCTTTGATTGTGAGCATAATGTTTCCTCCTGCTGAGGTTGAAAGTTAATCGTCTCAAAGGTGCCACCCCTGATGAGAAGATCCGAGAATAAAGCAAGCAAACCTCCTTTATTTCCCCGTGGAAAAGTGGAGATGAAAATTTATGGTTTCTGGATATTGAGCTTACCCATGCGGGCACGCAAGGTGCTGCGGTCAAGACCAAGGATTTCAGCCGCACTATTTTTTCCGCTTACTTTCCACCTGGTTTGCTCCAGCACCTGCAGAATATAATTGCGCTCAACCGCTTCCAAAGTTTTTGGGCTTGCAGATACATCCTTAAACGGCTTTTTGAGTTCATCAACCAGACGCAGCTTAGGGCCCGAGGAGTTGATCACTGCCCGTTCAAGGACATTTTCCAGTTCCCGAACATTTCCGGGCCAGGGATACTCCTGTAACGCCTCCATCACACCCACCGGAATGACTTCAATGGTCTTGCCCAACCGCCTGGCAATCTTTTTGACAAAAGAATCGACAAGAAGCGGGATATCATCCAACCGCTCCCGAAGCGGCGGCATGGTAATCGGGAAGATATTCAACCGGTACCAGAGATCTTCACGGAAGCGGCCTTTGCGGACTTCCTCTTCCAGATCACGATTGGTGGCAGCGACAATTCGGACATCAACTTTGATGGTAAGAGAGCTGCCCAACCGTTCAAACTCCCCTTCCTGGAGGACTCTCAGCAGTTTCGCCTGGAGATCCAGCGGTAATTCACCGATTTCATCCAGAAAAAGAGTGGCGCCATTGGCGACCTCAAATCGCCCCAGATGCCTGGACAGCGAACCGGTAAACGCCCCTTTTTCATGACCGAACAATTCGCTTTCAATAAGGCTGGCGGACAGGGAGGCGCAATTTACCTTTACCAGAGTCCGACCCTTACGCAGGCTCAAGTCGTGTATAGCCCGGGCGGCAAGTTCCTTACCGGTTCCCGTCTCACCAAGAATCAATACGGTGGTATCGCTGGCAGCAATTTGTTCAATTTTATAGAGGACATATTTGAGACTATCACTTTGACCGATGATATTCTGATGATTGAATTCCAGTTGAATTTCTTCCTGCAGATAGGCCCGTTCCGCTTCCAACTGCTCTTTTAACTGGATTGTTTCGGCAAGGGCCTCTTCCGCTCTTTCTTTTCTGCTTTCCGCCTCATCCCTGGCGACAACCAGTTCGGCTGTGCGCTTGGCCACCTCACGTTCAAGAAAGGTGTTCTGGTTCCGCAGGGATTCGGCCAGGGTCTTCAGCGCCAGATGATTCTTTATGCGCGCCATGACGATGGGCGGGCTGATCGGCTTGATGATATAGTCGACCGCCCCGAGTTCCAGCCCTTTCTGTTCGTCCTCCATATCAGACCTGGCAGTGAGAAAGATCACCGGGATGTTCATCGTCTGGGGGGCACTCTTGAGCTGCCGGCACACCTCATAACCGTCCATGCCTGGCATCATGATATCAAGCAGGATCAGGTTCGGTGGCGAGTCTGACGCCGCAATCTTCAGCGCCTTTTCGCCATTATTGGCAACCTTCACCTTATAGTCGTCCTTGAGCAGACTGTTCATCAGGGTCAGGTTTTCCGGCGTGTCATCGACGACCAGTATCGTCGCCCTTTCAGTGAAATCGATTCCATCCATAATCAGGCCAATGTCCCAATAGCAACCCGCAAAACTGCGAGTGCCGCTTCGAAGTCAAACGAGCGGATACCGTCGTCAATCCGGCGATAGTGGATGGGGAAGGCGGCGTGCAGCAACTCCGTGTTTGCATCCAGCACATCAACGGCCTCTGCATCGTCGTCGGCCAGCATTGCCGCCAGCTTGTCACAGACCACCTTGAGCTTTCCCGGATCGACCGTGCCGGCCGTCTTGACCCGTTCCACCGGCAGTTGCTGTTCCAGTTGGGAGATAAGAGTTTCAAGCACCATTTTCAACTCGTCGAGCCGGGCATCGATCTCCTGAAGCGAACTCCGTTCATTGATCGCCATCTCAAGCCTTTCCGCCAGCTGCTGCAAACGGGTGGCGCCGATGGTGCCGGAAACACCCTTGAGCGTATGAGCGAGCCTCTCCGCTGTATTCCAGGAATTGCCCACCAACGCTTTGAGGATTTCCTCCACGACGGATTTCTGTCCGGCCACGAACTTGTGCAGCATCGAAAGGTAGAGCGGCTTCTTGCCCAGCACCCGGCGCAGGCCATCGGCCATATCCAACCCCTCAATGCCGGACGGCAGTTCGACATCAACCACCACCTGCGGTTTTGCCTCGACGGCGACGGCTGTTGATTGGTGCGGCTTAATCCATTTCAGCAACGCCTTCCATAAGTTTTCAGGTTCGATCGGCTTGGCCACATGATCGTTCATGCCCGCCGCCATGCAACGGTCGCGATCGCCCTGCATGACGTTGGCGGTCATCGCCACCACCGGAAGATCCTTGAAGCGCGCCTCCTTGCGGATCTCCACGGTCGCTGTCACCCCGTCCATCACCGGCATCTGCATGTCCATCAGCACGATGTCGTAATCAGTGGCCCTGACCTTGTCCAGCGCAATTTGGCCGTTCTCGGCCAGATCGACAATAAAGCCGGCATCGCGCAGCAGTTCGGTTGCCACTTCCTGATTAAGATCGTTGTCCTCCACCAGTAAGACACGGGAGCCCTTGATGGCAGAAAGTTGCATAAAGGTATCAGTCGGCGTATCCCCGGCAGTGCGCACGCCATCGTCGACGCCTCCCAGAATACGGATCACGCTGTCAAAGAGCACCGAGGGACTGACCGGTTTAATCAGTACATCGGTGATATCAGCCCCCTCCGCAGCCTTTATCACTTCCTCGCGGCCGAAAGCGGTCACCATGATCATGTGCGGCATGCGACTGAGTGGCAGCTCCCTCAGCCGTTTAGCCGTCTCGTTGCCATCCATGCCCTCCATTTTCCAGTCGAGAAACACGATCTCGTAAGGCATGCCCTGCGCCTCGGCACGATCCACGGCGCCAATGGCCGCCTGGCCCGACTCGACCAGATCAACCTTGAAACTCATGCTGCCAAGCAGGTCGCCCAGCATCTGGCAGGCGTTCTCGTTGTCATCTACCACCAAGACACGCTTGCCCTGCATACCGGTCGACAACGCGAGCTTACGCGGCTGGCCGACGCCCTTGCCGAGGCATGCCGTAAACCAGAAGGTGCTGCCCTTGCCGGGTTCGCTGCTGACGCCCACCTCTCCGCCCATCAGTTCGGCCAGCTTCTTGGAAATGGCCAGTCCGAGACCAGTGCCGCCAAATTCGCGGGTGGTTGAGGCGTCGGCCTGCACAAATCGCTGAAACAACCGCCCTATCTGCTCCTCCGTCAGGCCGGTGCCCGTATCGCGCACCGCGCAATAGATCAGCACATCCTCATCGGTCTGCTCCTGGAGACGAACGACGATGTCGATCTCGCCATGCTCGGTGAACTTGACGGCATTATTGCAGTAATTGATCAGAATCTGCCCCATCCGCAGCGGATCGCCGATCAGAACGGGCGGTACGTTCTTGTCTATGTCGAAGATCAGTTCCAGCCCCTTGGCAGAGGTCTTCTCGGACATCAGGCTGGCCACATTATCGAGCATCTTTTCCAGCTCAAACTCGGTGTATTCGATCGTCAGCTTGCCCACCTCGATCTTCGAAAAGTCAAGAATATCGTTGATAATACTGAGTAGATGCCGACTGGAGCTTTTGATCTTCTTGATGTAATCGCGCTGGCGCGGTGTCAGCTCGGTCTTCATCGCCAAGTGGGACATGCCGATAATGGCGTTCATCGGGGTGCGAATTTCATGGCTCATATTGGAGAGGAAATCCGATTTAGCGATATTGGCTTTTTCCGCTGCCGCCTTGGCATTCACCAACTCGGCGGTCTTTTCCTCCAGCACCTGATCGAGAATTTTACGCTCCGTAACGTCACGCGCCGCGGCAAACACGCCCTGCAACCTCCTGTCCCGATCGTAGAAGGTGGTGGCATTTAAAGATACCACCGTTTCCTTGCCGTCCCTGGTGCGCACGGTGAGTTCATAGTTGGTGACCTTCTTTTCGCTCAGCACAAGTTTGATGCCGGCCTCAGCCCCCTCCGGATCAGTGAAGTAATTTTTAAACGGCGCCCCGATCAATTCGTCACGCGTGCAATCAGTGAGCGCTTCCATCTGTTTGTTGACATCGGTAATGATACCGGCTGGATCAGTGGTCATCAACGCATCAATATTGGATTCAAACAGGGAACGGGTGTAGAACTGATGGTCGCGCAGGCGCTGACCGAGTTGCTTCTGCTCGGCCTCGATCTGCTTGCGGGCCGTGTTGTCCGTGCCGATCAGCAGATACCCAATAATGGTTCCATGCTCGTCCCGCAGGGCCGTGACCGACACGACTGCGGGAAAACGGCTGCCATCCTTGCGGATATAGGTCAACTCGTAGATGTCCTCAATCCCACGTGAAGCCTTGAACACCAAGGCCTCAAATCCCGGCGTAATTGGGGTTTCAAGTTCGACACTGAGCGCCTGGGCGCGGGCAATCAGCTCCTGCGGATCTGAGATGTCGGCCGGGGTAATCGTGTTCATCACTTCGGCAGCCGTGTAGCCCAGCATGCGCTCGGCGCCAACGTTGAAGATCTGGATGACGCCCTTGGCGTCAGTGGCGATACTCGAGAAATTGGCGCTGTTGAAGATCGCGTTCTGCAGGGCTCCCGCCTTGACTAATGCCTCTTCCGCCTGCTTGCGGGCGGTGATATCACGCAGGATGCCGGTGAAATAACGCTGACCGCCCAGCCACATCTCACTGACCGCTATCTCCAACGGGAAAATAGTGCCATCCTTGCGCCGACCGACAACCTCACGGCCAAGGCCGATAGCGCGGGCCTCTTCGCTCGCGCTGTAATATTCAAGCGAGCCATTGCGTCGGTCTTGATCAAGTTCGGGGATCAGCAGACTGAAGGTTTGTCCGACGAGTTCGGCGGCAGCATAGCCAAACATGCGCTCAGCGGCCGGGTTCACCGTCTCGACGATGCCACCGTGGGCATGGAGGGTGACAATACCATCGACTACGGTATTCAAAATCGTCTGGATCAGGGTTGTATTGTCGCGCAAGATCTGTTGCGCCGCATATTCTCCGGTGACATCGCGGAACACCAGTACGGCTCCAACCACCTGGGAGTCGCGGTCGCGAATGGGGGCGCAACTATCGGCGATATCGCACTCCGTCCCATCACGGGCAATCAGCACAGTGTGGTTGGCCAGGCCATGGATTGTGCCCTGCGCCAAGGTCTCCATGACCGGGATCGTGGCCGGTCGACGGGTTTCCTTGTTGACGATATGAAAAATTTCGTCTATCAGGTGACCGTCGGCCTGCGCCTGCGTCCAACCGGTAAGCTTTTCGGCCAGGGGATTGAGGAGTGTCACCCGTGCTTTTGCATCAGTGGCGATGACGGCATCACCAATAGAGTTGAGCGTCACCGCCAGCTTTTCCTCGCTCTCCCGCAAGGTGACATTGGCCTGCTGTAGTTGTTTGTTTGTCTCTTCCTGAATCTCAAGCAAATGCTGGCGTTCTGCCTCGACCTGCTTGCGCGCGGTATTATCGGTGCCGATCAGCAGATATCCGATGATGGCGTCCTTCTTGTCGCGCAGGGCCGTAACCGACACAACTGCCGGAAAGCGGCTGCCATCCTTGCGGATGTAGGTCAGCTCATAGATGTCCTCGATCCCACGTGAGGCCTTGAACACCAAGGCCTCAAAACCCGGCGCAATCGTGGTTCCGAGTTCGACGCTGAGCGCCTCGGCACGGGCGATCACTTCCTGCGGATCGGAGATATCGGCCGGCGTAATCTTGTTTTTCACTTCGCTGGCCGTATAGCCCAGCATGCACTCGGCACCAACATTAAAGATCTGAATAACGCCCTGCGCGTCAGTGGCAATACTCGAGAAATTGGCGCTGTTGAAAATCGCACTCTGCAGGGCTCCGGCCTTGAGCAGCACCTCTTCCGCCTGCATGCGGGCAGTGTTGATAGTCATTTTTTTTATGTTACTTATGGGGGAAAGTCTGCACTAAAATTGATCGTTTAACCTAAAAACGGCAGTTGGAAAGAGTGCTTTTGCAATAACTTCTTGCATGGCCAGCTTTTTTCCCTCACCCCGACCCTCTCCCAAAAGGAGAGGGAGCTTTCTCCCTTCTCCCTGAGGGAGAAGGGCTGGGGATGAGGGGGAGCGGTATTTACATTATGAAGTAACTGTCGTTTTTAGGTTAAAAGATCAACAAGAAGGTACGCAACTGTGCAGTTACCTTGAGTAGGTTCAGGCATCATACAAGGTGTACCCCCAACGATCAACAAAGAACGTCGGATAATCAATTGTTTATTTATAGGCGAATCGAACTTAATCCTTAGCCGGTCAATCTCGTTGATCATCCTGAGCTCGTTCTCGCAGACCGTGGCCAGGTCCACCGGTCAAGTTTCAGGTAAAGCGGCTTGCATTTGATAGATGCAGTCCCGCTCTATGGGGATGGGAATCTATGGTTTCCGGATATTGAGTTTACCCATACGGGCGCGTAAAGTGCTGCGATCAAGGCCAAGGATTTCAGCCGCACTGTTTTTCCCGCTTACTTTCCATCTGGTCTGCGCAAGCACCTGCATAATGTAGTCTCGCTCGACCGCCTCCAACGTTTTTGTGCTTGGCGATAAATCCCGGCACGGCTTTTTGAGGTCATCCACCAAGCGCAGCTTGGGACCCGACGAGTTGATCACCGCCCGCTCCAGGACATTTTCCAGCTCCCGGATATTCCCTGGCCAGTGATACTCCTGCAACGCCTCCATTACGGTTGCCGGAATGATTTCAATAGTCTTACCCATCCGCCTGGCAATCTTGCTGACATAAAAATTCACAAGAAAGGGAATATCATCGGCGCGATCGCGAAGCGGCGGCATGGTAATCGGGAAGATATTTAACCGGTACCAGAGATCCTCACGGAAACGACCTTTATGGACTTCCTCTTCTAAATTTCGATTGGTGGCGACGATAATTCGGGTATCAACTTTGATGGTGTGAGAGCTGCCCAACCGTTCAAACTCGCCATTCTGGAGCACTCTCAGCAGCTTTGCCTGGAGATCCAACGGCAATTCGCCGATTTCATCCAGAAAAAGAGTGGCGCCGTCAGCAACCTCAAATCGCCCAAGATGCTTGGCCAGCGAACCAGTAAAGGCACCTTTTTCATGACCGAACAATTCGCTTTCGATGAGGCCTACAGAAAGGGCGGCACAATTAACTTTTACCAGAGTCCGGTTTTTACGCAAACTCAAGTCATGAATAGCCCGAGCGACCAACTCTTTACCGGTTCCGGTCTCACCAAGAATCAATACAGTGGTATTGCTGGCGGCAATTTGCTCAACTTTATAAAGGACGTATTTGAGACTATCACTTTGACCGATAATATTCTGATGATCCTGTTCCAGTTTAATTTCTTCTTGCAGATACGCTCGTTCCGCTTCCAGTTGCTCTTTTAGCCCTCTTATTTCTTCAAAAGCGGCTTCCGCTCTTTCTTTTCTTTTTTCCGCCTCATCCCTGGCAACGACAAGTTCAACCGTGCGCTTTTGCACAAGCTGCTCAAGATCTCTTTTCCGCTTTACCCACTCCGTCACATCCTCAATGGCCAAAAGGATCATTTGAGTGTGGCTCGTCTTGGTATAAATCTTCCTGGCATTTAAATGCATTATCTTGCGGCCAATGGCCTCAAAGGTATGTTCCACCTCAAAGTCATTGAATACGGCATGTTCGGGAACGATCTCTTCCAGCAGTTCTCTCAGCTTCGGAAAGTTCCATTGCCGGTTGCCAAGATCATAAATCAACATCCCCTCTGTCGCGTCTGGCTTGATGTTGAACATCTGGTAAAAAGAATAATTGGCCTTTACCACTTTCAAATCAGCATCAAGCACCACTAAAGGTTCACGAACCGAACCCATGATGTTATCAAAAACTTCAGCACAAGATTGCACCGTTGACGGATCTCCCCCAGACTCATTAGACTTATTATCCATTTTTTCAAATAGTTAATCGCTGCTTAAGTTAAAGGCATTGACTCTATTATACCATATCCATTGACTGGTTTACAAATAAACGGATATTTTTAACGAAAAAAAGTTCTTTCAATTACTGGCATGAGACTTTTGCGGAGAAACGAGCCAAAAGACGCAAAATGATCTTTTTATATTTATTGTCATGGACTGAAGTTTGGAGTTTCAGCCAACAGCATGACTGAAGCCACACGTTAAAATTAAAAAACAAACAAGAAGCAGAAACTGCCGAATAAAACATCCTCTTCTCAGTTTATTTCACCAGAGATACGCAAAACAACCAAGAGCCGGGGTTCATTCCCCAATAACCCATCAATGCTCACATTACTCTGACACTTATGTTTAGAATCAAAACATCGGTGTCCATGTTTCCAACCTCTATCAGTGCTCTCTGAGCGGCGGAAGGCCCCTTACATTTCCGGGGGAAATATTGCCTCTCTTTTCACATATACCAGTTTGAGGTTCGACAGCTGCACTGAACTCTGAACGGTTGTATAGGGATCAACACGAACAGCCAATGCATGAATACCAGGCTCAAGCTCGCCAATATACATACGCTTGCCGGCATGGGCCCCTGCAGACTTCAGATGACGCTCATCAAGAGAGCCGACAACATTATTGTCCACAAAGACGGTCAAATATCCTTCAGCGCCAGTCGCTGAGAGAAATTTATAATCAAAGGTCAGGGCGTTAACAGGCTCCTTGATATCCAGTTCCATCTTTGCCCAAACGGGAGAGCCGGTCTGAAAGGTCCAATATTGAATAAGTCCGGTTTTAGGGTCATTAATAAAATTCACGACCCCGGTCACCGACTTTATTATCTCCTTCAACACTACGCTGGTATCGCCGATGGTATATATTTTATCCGGAGTTATTCCAAGGTCAGCAACTGGTTTTACGCTCTCACAGGCCAGGGTCGTGGTCCCGGCAATCCGTTTCGGAAGGGTGCAAACTGTTTTTTTCTGTCTGTTAGTGCCAGGGACCGTCTTTCCCGCTTCCCGTGACAATGCAAAACCAAGATCAAAGGCCATGGCCATGAACGTCTCCTGAGCATAAAAGAGATGCGGCCATGCGTGGCGGGACAGCGCTGCATTATAAGG
This sequence comes from Desulfocapsaceae bacterium, assembly GCA_030653035.1. Lineage (GTDB taxonomy): Bacteria > Desulfobacterota > Desulfobulbia > Desulfobulbales > Desulfocapsaceae > UBA2270. Next base: position 23,040 of record JAUSAB010000065.1, read on the forward strand.
GTCATCAGGTGCCGGCCTGATATCCCATTGAGTAACATCCACGTTATAGGCATAAGGCATCAGGAGTTGAGTTCCACCCATGTCTGTGGTGCCGAACAATGCAGCCACTGGCCTTTTATCAACATAATTATCCACCCAATCGGCACCTTGGCCATAGGCAGATAACTGGACGCCATTTTTTATTTGCGCGAAAGGATCATAGGCATCAAAGAACGTCAAATGGATGAATGGCTTACCAGGCAACCTTCGTAACCAGTTTTTGGCTGAATCGATCAACATGGAACCAGCGCTGTGCGCCAAGAGATGCACATGAGTATAATCTTTTTTTGCCAGTGTTATACCAAGAGCCGTCCCGTACTCGACCGCATTCGCCCATGCGCTCCATGGCGCCTTGGTATCAGCCGCCGTCCTCCAATCATAGACAAATACGTCCCACTCCGGAGTACTGCAATATTTGCTGAGTTTATTAGCGTACCGGAATAGCGGATCAGTTTCCGGAACCGTCCCGCCCACCTCCATACATATCTTGGCGGCCATGCCCACCGCCCAATCCTGAACATTGGAGTTCCAACCATGAGTGAGGACAACAGCCTTTCGGCCACGCCTTGTATTGGCATCAGGAATCACCGGATCCGGACGTACCTGAGTGGTCAAATACCCTAATGTCCCAGGTTGCCTGCCGCGAACGGCACGCACATAATAGGCAGCTGACTTATTGTCGTAGTTGACGTTGCCATTATAGAAATGGATGAGCCACGCGCCATAAGGACTATTCGTAAAGGTAGTAGACGACCAGTAATAGGAAGGTTTAGTGGTCGCGGAAAAGACCGGGTCTATAGCTGGTGAATAGCGGCTGTAGTCTACGAGAGAGCGTAACTCGTTTTTATCGGGCAGACGCCAGTCAGATTTTCCGACCAGGATCAAATTCTCGGCGGCGGCCAGACCCTGTTGCCAGGTCATAGGGCCCATGGTCGCCTTCTGCCATTCCAAACCGGTGACGGTATCGGTCAACGTAGCGCCATTGTCAACATAAGCCGCCTGAGCAGCCAAGGGTACCAGCCAACATACGAGCATGACAATAACGAGAGACTTTTGCATACTCATACTCCTTTTTCTGTAAAAATTTCGTCGCTATGCAACAAAAATATTCATACTGTGCTTAAGCTTCTCTACATTTTCACTTACACAGAGGCACTGAAACATCGGCCAGAGATGATCCGGTATCGTCGTTCCAGGGAAGGAGAAAAAGCCCGCAGTTCCCTTTGCCGTGTCGAAAGGACTAAGCCGTTGGAAATAAATAACTATAACATTCTCAAATCACAAACGGCATAAGGGGCCGTAAAGAAATAGATATGAATGTAATAGTTATTTCTTAACGGCCCCTAAAGTTGAGAACCTGCCAAGTTCACTGACCGCTGCGCACCGCACACACATAATGGTCAGACGATTTTTTACCGTTAAGGCTATCACTGGAACCATAAGGAAATTGGACGAGCCACGCGTATTGAGAGTTCTGCGCGTTGGTAGTTGAAGACCAGTAATGGGACGATTGGATGGTGGCGGCAAAGACGGGGTCAATGGCTGGAACAGACTGACTCAGATCAACCAGAGTGGCCAGTTCCTTGATGGTCGGCAGCCGCCAGTCGTTATGACCGCCGAAATTTGCCATGTTCAGGGCGGAGAGAAAGCCCGTAGTATCGTTAGCGCCGCAGGTTCCCGCATATCCACCATTGGTGTTTGAATCGGTATCGCACCAGGTATAGGTATTATCGGCATCATGGGGATTTGTGTAATCGGCGACGCTATCCATGTGTTCCTTCATCTCCCAAATCAGACCGGTGACATTGTCTTGGACCATACCGCCAGCAAGTGACGTATAGGACCTGACCGGACCGTTGTATTGCGCATCCTGACCATAAAAGTCGACCCCTTCCGCCGGACAGGGAATCCTGACCGAATCATTGTAACATTTCGTTTGCCCGGTATCCGGCCAGAGAGAAAAGGCCTGCCCTGCATTATTACCGGCCAAGGCCGAATGTGCGGCCAGCACCAGAAGAACACCCACGAACAATTTCCGCATCAACTTGTCCATACTGCAAGCCCATTTTTCATGTATTTTTTAACCTCTTGAGCCTGTTGCAAAACTCCGGTAATACCCTCCGACAAGCTCAGGGTGAACGGTATCTTAATTGGATTTATTAGCTTTTTCCCGCTCGTGGTGAGCCTGTCGAACCAGTAAGTACCCACCAGCAGAGCCGGTGGTTTACCTATTTATTATTACGCCGCCGTTAGTTTGTCCCGGCCCTCTTCGCCCGCCGGCAGGGTCACCCTGATGCACGTTCGGCCCGCGACCGACGTGTCAAGGGATATAGTCCCTCTTTGTGTCTGTGCGATCAGTTTGGCCGAATATGTGCCGAGCCCGGTGCCATCCTGTTTTCCTGCGGTCACAAACTTGTCGAAAAAGCGTTTGCGAATTTCCTCGGGAACCTCCCCGCCATTGTCGATTGATATGGTTACATCAGTCCTGCGATCAAATCCTATGTTGATCATATCATCGTGTGGCGACGCCTCGACACCATTTCTGACCAGATTTGAGAACATTGAATGACAAAAGAGGCTTTCCGCCATTGCCATGACCTCCTGTCCTTCCATTGGAAGCTGGTTGTCCACTCGGAGAGCGACCTGAAGGTTCTTGGCGGTTACCATCGGCGCCACCTCGTCCAGCACCCGGAGCATGACCGAGAGGATGTCTACCGGCTCGGGCCGGAAATCGTAACTGCCGTCCTCCATCTTGAAGCGATCGAGTGATCTATTGATCATCTCCAGCATCTTGTATCCCGCTTTCTCAATCGTCTTGACCAGATTTCGCTGAGAATCGGTGAATTCACACTTTTTCAACAGCAGATGGGGCACACCGATAATAACGTTGAGCGGACCTTTCAGATCGTGATGGGTGATCTGTTCGACGAACTCGCGCAGGCGCGCAGCCTCGATGAGTTGACGGTTCTGTTCCTCCAGACATCGACGAGCTTGAAGCAACCCCAAGTGCAGTTTAACCCTGAAGTGCAGGGTGGTGGGGTTGATCGGTTTGCGGATGAAATCTGCCGCCCCCAGACTCAGGCCATGATTCTCGCTTTCCACGTCTTCAAGGGCGGTCAGGAAGATCACGGGAATGGAGCGTGTCTCTTCCCTCTCCTTCAGGCGGGCGCACACCTGATAGCCGTCCATCTCGGGCATGACGATGTCGAGAAGAATCAGGTCCGGCATCGGTGTCGTCGTAGCCAGTTGCAGGGCTCTAACGCCGTTACGCGCCGCAATAACCGTGTAGTCGTCTTTAAGGGCTTCAAAAAGAATCCCAAGGTTCTCCGGCGCGTCGTCCACTACCAGTATCAGAGACTTCTCCCCTGAAGTCAGAGTCTTCGGGGGTAAAGGGTTCTTGTTGTCAGGCATCGTTCAGGTCTCCGTTGTCGTGGTTGGTAGGTCGTTCAGGATCTCCGCGATGGTCTGCCGGGCAAGTTCAGTGTCGAAGTCCGCTACCTCCTGACGCAGACGCCGATACTTTGTTGCCAGTGATGATTGCTCCAGATCCGCGCCGATAAAGTTGAGACAGCTGATTGCCGCCGCCAGATCCTGACCCAGCAACTCTGCTGCCTGATCGAGGGCCTGCCGTGTCTGGGCCGGATCGGCGGGTGGCCGGGATACCGTCAGCTTGATTTCCTTGTGGTGGTGGGCGAAGTAGGCGCCAAGTTCGGCCAGTACCAGGGCAAGACAGGGCTTAAAAGAGTCGAATGCCGCTCGGACCGCCGCCGGTTCCACACCAAGGCCATTGCTGACAGCCTCTCGGGCGGCCCGCTCCAGGTCCGCTGCCGTCGAAGCGAGGGCGTCGGCGCCAAGATTGGCAGCCACTCCCCTGACGCCATGAACCAACTGGCGAACCTGATCAAACTGTCCCCCCACGATCGCCTGATCCAGCGTGGCCGCGACTTCTCCATTCTTGGTGAGGAAGGATTCGAGCAGCGAAACATAAAGCTCGACATTGCCGCGAACTCGGGATAGACCGGTCACGGTGTCAATACCCTCAATGCGTAAGGAAGGTGTACCGGCAACCGGCTCGTCGTGCGGATGATTCGGCGCCTGCCGGCCAAGACAGTGGGCCAGCGTCGCGTAGAGGTGGGCCGGATCGAACGGCTTGGGGATATGGTCATTCATGCCGGCTGCGAGGCACTTTTCGCGGTCGCCGGTCATGGCGTTGGCGGTCATGGCAATGATCGGCAGAGAGGCGAAGCGCGGCTGTGCCCGTATCGCCCGCGATGCCTCATAGCCGTCCATTCCCGGCATCTGTACGTCCATCAGCACGGCATTGAAGGCAGTATCATCCAGGGCAAGGAGCTCCAGGGCCTCGTGGCCGTTGCCGGCGGTGACGACGGTGGCTCCCTCCCGTTCGAGAAGGGTGCGGGCGACTTCCTGATTGATGTAATTGTCCTCGACGAGAAGAATCCGGATGTCGATCAGGCTTGCCGATGACGGATCGTAGACCGGATTAGTGGCGCTGCGTGGTTGGTAACCAAGGGCAGTCGCCACTGCATCGAACAGCATCGACGGAGTTAACGGTTTGCTCAAGGTGGTGACTAATCCGGTGCCCACCAGGTCCCGTAAATCATCGCCCAAGTGGAAGCCATTGGTCAGGACCACGATCTGGGCGGCCGGATCGGTGGTCGCCCCCAGACGGAAGATGGCATCCGGTCCGTCCAGTCCCGGCAGCCGCCAGTCGAGCAGCACGATACCGAAAGGCGTCCCCTCAGTTGCCATGTAAACCATCAGCTCCAAGCCGTCAGCGAAATTGGCCGTGGCCGTGCACCGCCAGCCGAAGCTCTTGGCATAGGCGCACAGACTGTCTGTGGCCATTACGCAATCGTCGATTATAAGAAGCCGAAGGTCGCGCAACGCCGCGGCGCAGTGCAGAAAAACATCATCATGGTCATATTCCGCCGACGTGCGGGCAAAGCTGGCGGTGAAGGAAAAGATGCTGCCCTTGCCGAGTTCGCTTTCGACTTCGATCGTGCCGCCCATCAGGGTTGCGAGGCGGCTGCAGATGGCGAGTCCAAGGCCGGTGCCGCCATAACGCCGGGTGGTGGAGTTGTCCGCCTGACTGAATTCGAGGAACAGTCGGGATATCTGTTCCTCGCTCATACCGATGCCGGTATCGCGTACCAGAAAACGCAGGATTGCCCGCTGGTCGTCCACCTCGACCGGCTCGACATGCACGCTCACCTCACCCTGGTCTGTGAACTTGACGGCATTACCGACCAGGTTGATCAACATCTGACGAAGGCGCTGGTCGTCGCCGATCAGGGTGGTCGGCAGAGTGGGCGCTATCGAGAACAAAATCTCGATATCCTTGGCCTGGCCTGTCCCACCAATGATGGTGGCGAGGTCGTGCAGGACTGTATCCATCCTGAACGGCACGGGGCTCAACTCCAGCTTTCCGGCCTCCATTTTCGAAAAGTCGAGAATATCGTTAATAATAGTCAGTAACAACTTTGACGATGCCAGTATTTTCATGAGGTAATCGCGTTGCCGAAGTGAAAGTTCGGTGCCCACCAGTAAGTGGGCCAGGCCGATAATGGCGTTCATCGGCGTGCGGATCTCGTGGCTCATCGTGGCGAAAAATCCCGATTTGGCGAAATTGGCTTTTTCGGCCACGATCCTGGCGTTCTCCAGCTCGACATTTGTTTCCTGCAGCGCCTGGTCAAGACGTTTGCGCTCAGTGACGTCGCGCGCGGCGGCGAACACCCCCTGCAGATTCCTGTCTCGGTCGTAGAAGGTGGTCGCATTGTAGGACACCACTGTTTCCTTGCCGTCCCAGGCCCGTGCGGTAAGCTCATAGTCGGTGATTTTCTTTGCGTTCAGCACCAGTTTGATGGCCGCCTCGGCCAGCTCCGGATCGGTGAAGTATTTCTTGAACGGCGCGCCGATCAGCTCGTCCCGAGTGTAATTGGTGAGCGCTTCCATCTGCTTGTTGACGTCGGTAATGATGCCGGACGGATCAGTAGTTATCAGCGCGTCGATGTTCGATTCGAAAAGAGAGCGCGTGTAGAACTGGAAGTCGCGCAGACGCTGATCGAGTTTCTTCTGTTCTTCTTCGACCTGCTTGCGTGCGGTATTGTCAGTTCCGATCAACAGGTAGCCGATGATAGCGTCTTGATCGTCGCGCAGGGCCGTGACCGATACCACCGCCGGGAAGCGACTGCCGTCCTTGCGGATGTAGGTCAGCTCGTAGATGTCCTCGATACCGCGTGAGGCCTTGAACACCAGGGCCTCGAATCCCGGCGTAATCGGAGTTCCGAGTTCTACGCTCAAGGCCTCAGCCCGTGCGATTACTTCCTGCGAGTCTGAAATGTCGGCCGGGGTGATCTTGTTCATCACGTCTGCGGCCGCGTAGCCCAGCATGCGTTCGGCGCCGACGTTGAAGATCTGAATGACACCCCTGGCGTCAGTGGCGATACTCGAGAAATTGGCGCTGTTGAAAATCGCTTTCTGCAAGGCTCCCGCTTTAAGGAGCGCCTCTTCCGCTTGCTTGCGCGCGGTGTTATCGGTGCCGATCAACAGGTAACCAATGATGGCATCTTGATCGTCACGCAGGGCCGTTACCGACACCACCGCCGGGAAGCGACTGCCGTCCTTGCGGCTGTAGGTCAATTCATAGATGTCCTCGATGCCGCGTGAGGCCTTGAAAACCAAGGCCTCAAATCCCGGCGTAATCGGGGTTCCGAGTTCGGCGCTCAAGGCCTTGGCCCGTGCGATTACTTCCTGCGGGTCGGATATTTCCGCCGGGGTGATTTTGTTCATCACTTCATCGGCCGCGTAGCCCAGCATGCGTTCGGCGCCGACGTTGAAGATCTGAATGACGCCCTTGGCGTCAGTGGCAATACTTGAGAAATTAGCACTGTTGAAAATTGCGTTCTGCAAGGCACCCGCTTTAAGAAGCGCCTCTTCGGCCTGCTTGCGTGCGGTGTTGTCAGTGCCGATCAGCAGGTAGCCGATAATTCTATTCTGCTTGTCACGCAGGGCCGTGACCGATACCACCGCCGGGAAGCGACTGCCGTCCTTGCGGATGTAGGTCAGCTCGTAGATGTCCTCGATACCGCGTGAGGCCTTGAATACTAAGGCCTCGAATCCCGGCGTAATCGGGGTTCCGAGTTCGACGCTCAAGGCCTCGGCCCGTGCGATTACTTCCTGCGAGTCTGAAATATCCGCCGGGGTGATTTTGTTCATCACTTCATCGGCCGCGTAGCCCAGCATGCGTTCGGCGCCGACGTTGAAGATCTGAATGACGCCCTTGGCGTCAGTGGCAATACTGGAAAAGTTGGCGCTATTGAAAATCGCATTTTGCAAGGCCCCGGTTTTAAGGAGAGCCTCCTGGCGTTGGATCTCGGTGATGTCTTCCACTTTGTCTGCGGAAGTGTTGAGAATGACAGGATTAGCTGTTTTTTTTGACAAGGATTCTTTCTCCTCTGTCAGATTTTGGAGGGAGGGAAATGGCCTGTTTTCGGTATACGCTTTTCATAGTCATGAGGTGGTTCCAATGAACTACGTGTATTCAGCCGCGATCTTCTTCTCTGTCAAATCCGCCAGCAACTTGAGTTGTTTCGTCTGGATGGCCAGGAGTTCGTCCCACTGACTCTCTCGCAATAAATCCATTTTCTCATGCAGCAGGATGATTTCAAGCTCTGCCTTCAGATTGACTTCGTAATCATGCTCCGCATTGAGCCGGTCTTTTTCTGCCTGCCTGTTCTGCGACATCAAAATGATAGGTGCCTGAATGGCGGCCAGCATTGAGAGAAAGAGGTTGAGTAGAATATAAGGATAGGGATCAAAAGCCTTATCGTGCTTAATCAGGATGAACGAATTCAAGCCAATCCAGACAACCATGATTGCCGCAAAGATAGTTATGAATGTCCATGAGCCTCCGAAAGTCGCAACCGCATCTGCTGCGCGCTGACCCAGAGTTGGCTTTGCCTCAGACTCCCTGGCAATGTTTCTGGCAATGTGCTTGCGTCCCGCAATATGCTGAACAACCTTCTTGGTAAGCTCGTCCAAAGATGACAAGGGTACGCCAAGAAGTTTTTCAGCAATGTCTTCAGGTTTATTTTTCATGTCTTAAGGTGGTTATCCGTTTTCAGGATGACATAATTGCCACGATCTGGCACGTCTTTACAAAGCACCAGGCGCCGCACTCAGCTCTTCTTGCTGCCAATCTCCATTTCAACTTCTTTCAGTGCCTGCCGTACTTTGACGGCCAGGTCCCGCAACGAAAATGGCTTCTGGAGGAAGTTCACACTCTTATCCAGTACCCCACGGTGGGCGATTACATCGGCTGTATAGCCGGACATGAACAGACTTTTCATGCTGGGGTAAAGAGAGTGTAATCGTACTGCCAGATCTCGTCCGTTCATGTTCGGCATGACGACGTCGGTGAGGAGAAGCTGTATCTCACCCGCGTGTTCCTCGGCCATCCTGATGGCCTCGCCCGGCCTGTCCGTAGCCAGCACCAGATATCCTAATTGTTCCAGCATTATTTTACCCATACTCAGAATCGCCGGTTCGTCCTCCACCAACAGCACTGTCTCACCACGGCTCAGAGGGATTTCCGCTGCCTTTTCCCGCGACATATCAGAAGCTGGCCCAACATGCCGGGACAGGTAAATTCTGAAGGTTGTTCCTATTCCCGGCTCACTGTAGACGTTGATAAATCCGTTGTTCTGCTTAACAATACCATAAACCATGGCGAGCCCCAGACCGGTCCCCTTGCCTATCTCTTTGCTCGTAAAAAACGGTTCGAAAATCTGGTCGATGGTCTCCTTGTCCATGCCGCAGCCATCGTCGCTTACAGCCAGCAACGCATACTCTCCTGCGATAAACCCTGGATGATCAACGCAGTAGGTCTCATCGAAGACAGCATTTCCCGTTTCAATCGTGACCTTGCCGACGTCGGCAATGGCATCCCTGGCGTTGACACAAAGATTGGCCAGCAGCTGATCAACCTGGACAGGGTCCATCTTGACCTGATACAGGTCTGCTGTGGGCATCCAGGCCAGATCGATATCCTCGCCGATGAGTCTTTTAATCATCTTGAGCATACTCCCCACTGCCCGGTTCAAGTCAAGCACCACAGGAATAATTGTCTGCTTGCGGGCAAAGGCCAGTAATTGCCGGGTCATATCCGCAGAACGGTCTGCAGCCTTGATGATTTCCTCAAGATTGGTACGCAGCGACTGGCCCGAATCGACTTTGAGTAAAGCTAATTCCGCATACCCGAGGATCACGCTGAGCATATTGTTGAAATCATGGGCCACACCTCCCGCCAGCAGACCCACTGCTTCCATCTTCTGGGCCTGTTGATACTGGGCCGCCAGCCGGAGATGGTCGGTAATGTCCCGTTGGACGGACACGTAGTTCGTGATCTGACCCAGGGCATCGCGCACCGGTGAAATCGTCGCCTCCTCGGTATAGAGAGACCCGTCTTTACGCTTGTTGACCATCCGGCCCGTCCAGGTTTTACCATTGGAGATGGTATCCCAAAGGTTACGGTAAAAGAGTTCATCCTGCTTCCCACTCTTGAGGATGCGCGGATTCTGGCCGACAACCTCCCTGCCGCGGTAGCCGGTCACTTGTTTGAAGGCCGGGTTGACGTACTGGATGATCCCCTGGGCATCGGTCATGACAATGGCCTCTCCGACCTGCTCAATGGCCGCCATCAACCGTATGCGCTCGGCCTTGGCCCGCTTGTGGGCGGTGATATCTCGGATGTTGCACTGGATCACCTTACTGTGGTCCACCAGATAGACATTACTGACAAACTCGACAGCGACGGGTTGCCCATTTTTGGTTTCCAGCGGCAAATCCTCGTAGCGGATATATTCGTTCTCCTGCAGAAGATTAAAGGCGTCCTTGGAGGCGGCAATATCTTTGAACGCTCCGATTTCCCAGATATATTTCCCACAGAATTCATCATAAGAATAGCCGAGCAACTGCATCAGAAAAGGATTGACATCAACCACCTTGCCCGTATCGGCATCAAGGATCAGGATACCATCCTTGGCTGATTCAAAGAGTCGTCGATAGCGCTTCTCGGAATCTTGCAACGCCTCCCCTATCCTCTCTTGTTTCCGCAATTCCTCTTCCCGCAGCGTGATTCGCTGATGCAGTTCATCGTTGGCAAAGAGAAATTGGGTTTCCACATTTATGTCTGACATAGCCATAACCTCAACACATTTATCTGACGGCAAACGGCAATAAATACGGGAACAATATATCTGTTCCTCCCCACTATTCTTTCTTTTACCGGGTAGTTGCCGCGATCAGTCGAACACTGTTTCATCCACCAACGATGAAAAGCCCGCAGGGCAATTCCCTGCAGGCTTAGGAACTTTGTCCTGGCTCGACCACCTTATTTAGTCTCGATCGTCCTCGTTGTGGTGCTGGTCCGCTCTTCGACCGCTGGTTTTTCAATCGTTCTCGTCGTGGTTTTCCGTACTACCACTTTGTTGGCAATCATGCGATCACCTTCACGGGTGTAGTAAACCGTCACCGGCAGACCCGATTTAACGGTCTCGATGGAGACAGGATTCCCCATATCGTCAACGTAGGTTGTACTTTTCGTAGAGTTGTACTGTATCGGGGATGAGCTGGTTTCCGACCTCACCACTATGTTATCAGGGCTAAACTCGCTGATCGTCCCCGCAGTTTCTGTTGTCGTACTTGTGTTGACTGTTGTTATTGCCTGTTGGGCAAAGACCGCGCAGGGCATAACCAGAACGGCCAGTGTGAATACAAATGGTATTACTTTTTTCATGACTTTCTCCTTTGTTTGTGAAATTCCTCACTATCGCCTCGTACACTTCAACACCAAAAAACTGCTCTCTGATGATGTTTTCCATATAATTGAATCCCGCAGAGCCATTGCCTGTAAGCTGCTGAACTTTGACCAGGCTTAACTCGATCAATTATTTCCTTTCAGTCGTGGTGGTGGTGGTCTGTATCTCTTCAGTTACAGGCCTTTCAATCGTCGTTGTTGTTTTCTTAATCACCTCTCCCTTACTTTCGTGTTTGTTTGAACAGGCCGCAAGAGGAGCAACCAACAGAAGAAGGACCAAATAGGGGATAAAGACATTTCTCTTTTTCATAGCGGTTAATCCTCTCTATAAATTTGTAGTAAAAAAATTAACTGAAGAACCAAAGAAAACAATAGGCTCATCAGTCGCCTTAACAGATACTTCTTGTTCAGCACTGTTATAAGTGCAGTTTTTGTGCCATGCTGCCAACACGCATTACCACATCATCATCATCCTGATTTTCATGAGGAAATTGGTCGAAATGTTTGTGAAAGGAAGTTGCTGACGGCCATAAAAAAGGGGTTGCATGTAACCGATGGTCACATATAACCCCTTTCCCGCTCTCTCTGGTTCCGAGGAAATCATATGAGGCGAATACTTCACAACCACTGGATGAATAAATTTACAAACCATTCTCTGACCCTGGGCGGCAGAGGTCTTTTTTCCCAATCATCCCTGTGAATCTGCCTTGAATCCGCAAGATCTCGGGCAAACATCTTTTCCATTTCCACGGCAAATTCTTTGCTCAAGATAACCGCATTCACCTCGTCATTGTTTAACAAGCTTAAGAAATCCATGTTGGTTGAACCGACTGTTGCCCAGACCTTGTCAACCACTGCGGTTTTCGCATGGAGCATGGACGTACTGTGCTCATAGATCTTCACTCCCGCCTGCAAAAGCTCGGAATAATGATCCCGTTGGGCGTATAATGCCAACTTTGAATCGCTGATCCCGGGGAGGATGATCTTTACATCAACACCGCGCCCAGCAGCATCAACAAGGGCCTTTACGATCTGGTCGTCAGGGATAAAATAGGAGTTTGTTATGTGAATTGAATGCTCGGCAAAAGTGATGGCCGACACATAGATAATAAAAGGAATCCTGTTGTCCTCTCCCGGGGTGCTGCCAACCACCCGCACCAAGGTATTTCCCTCTGCCTTCATTTCAGGGAAATGGTTCTGGCTGGAAAGATCCGGCCCCTTCTGCTTCAGCCAGGTGTCAAGAAAGAGCTTCTGGAACTCAGCTACGGCCGGTCCTTCAACTTGAATATCTGTGTCACGCCAGTGAATCGGCGTATTTCCGGTTTTCTTTCTCCCGAAAGGACGGCTCGAATAGACCTCGCTGATATTGATGCCCCCGATAATGGCAATCGTGCCGTCGATTATCAAGATCTTGCGGTGATCGCGGTGGGTCAGCGCCCATTGCCCCTTAGCCTCCAGGGGATTTATCGGATTAAATCCAACCACCTGAATTCCACCATCGCTCAGACGCTGAAAAAAAGAAGCGGGGGTCTTGATGCTGCCCACGCTGTCATAGATAAGATTTACCTGGACACCTTCCGCCTTTTTTTTGAGCAACAAATCGGCAAATCTGCGGCCGATATCATCATCTTCAATGATAAAGGTTTCAAGGTTGATAAGATCTTTGGCCTTCTCCATTGCGGAAAACATGGCGGCATAGGCAGCTTGGCCATCGGCAAGCAGTGTGACCTTGTTCCCCTTGGTCAGCGGACTGTCGGTGACCGATTCTACCACGGCAGTATGGCGTTCCAGAATGTCCGTCGGGTTGACTGATCGCTTCAGCCGTTCAATGATGGCCTTACTTTGGGAGGGGGAGAGCAATCCCTTGGATGAAAGGATTTGCGGATGGTTTTGGGACGTCGGCGCCTCATCAATTATTTGAGAGACGTTCGGCAAGTTCGCACAGCCTTTGTCGAGACTCAAGAAGGAGAGAAACAAAAAAATCAACAAGAGAGGCTTGGCATTTTTCATCTATTTCTTGCCTCCGGCAGGTTCAAGGCTGAATTGCCGATAAAATTCAGCCTTGTACAAACAGCCTATTTTTTCTCCATGCCCTTCGCCATGCCCTTCGCCATGTGCTCACAGATAGCAAGAAAAGAATCCACATCCAGGCTGGCCTGACCGACAAAAAGCCCTGACAGTTCTGGTAGCTGTGTATAATCACTGACATTATGTGGCTCAAGGGAACCGCCATAAACAACCGGTCTGCCATGTGAAATCCGGGAAAGAGAACGAGCTGTTGCGGCAGCTTGTATGGGTGGCTCGGGAATCCTCGCTGTCATTGCATCGACCGGGCCATAGGCGATAATCATTTCCTTGCTGTCACTGTCGTTTACGGCCAGGAGCTGAGAAGCGCCATAGGGTTGATCGACGCACATAATAGGAATCAGGCCGACGTCCACCGCCTCGCTCATCTTTCCGGCAACATCATCCACGGTTTCATGAAAATAGAGTCTTCGTTCGGAGTGGCCAAGAATGACATACTCAACGAGATCCTTGACCATATCGGCGGCCACAGCCCCGGTATAGGAACCTTTGGGAAAAGGTGAAATATCCTGGGCGGCAAGGGACACATTTTTCAGGCCCAAGGTCTTGAGTGTGTGCGCGAGAGATTGCAAGCAGATAAAGGAGGGGGCAACGATGATGGTAAGTCCCTCCACCGGACGATAACGTCTGGCAAACGCCTCAAACCAGCGTTGGGCCTCTTCATTTCCCTTGTTACACTTCCAGTTGGCAATCACATATTTTTTCAATATTCCACTCCTTTTTTGACAGAGATGTTGAGGCTCTTCGCTGCGACAAAGCCGCTGTAAAAAAATAACATGGCCATCTTAATGCCCGGAGCGGCTCCTTGTATGTTGTTATCGGCCAGACGCCACTCAAAGAAACAGCCGGTAATGATTGGCAGTTTCTTTGAAGCGGCATAAGAATCCGTCAATGAAATGCGCAAAAACAGCCTTGCTCATTTCATAACGGCTTCTAAATACCTGACGAACTTATTGCGAAAAAATCAGGACGCTGTAGGGGCCAATGGAGACCGTTGCCTGCCAGGGTAGTCCGTCGCAGTCGGCCGCCTCGGCGATAACGTCCGTGCTCGGATGGTTTTTGAAATCGTCATTGTAACCGTGCCAATCGCTATTGAAGCGGAGCTTCCAGATCCCTGCAGCCGGGAAGCCGATGACGTAGCCCTCTTGAGGCTCATGCAAGAAATTGGCAACGACGACAACATCATCCGCCGGTCCGCCCTTGTCCCAACGGTGAAAGGCGATGACCTTCCGTTCATCGTGCAGATGATAGACCTGGGTGGACTGCCCGCAGAGGCCGCGCGTGAATCCGTCACGGTTGAGCCGGAGCCGGATGAGATCACGGTACAGCCGAACGATGCCATGAAACTCATCACGTTGATCCCAATCAAGAGGGACCGTATCACGGAACCATTCTCCTTCCAGGAATTCCTGCCCCTGAAAAAGCATGGGGATGCCGGGAGCGGTAAAGACCATAGCGGCGGCCAGCGTCGAACGTTTCTGCGCATACCAGCCTTTAGGGTCCTTCGGGCTGATCTCTTGGGGAACACGGGCCTTACCGTTCGCCACCTCGTCGTGCGATTCGCTGTAGATGACCCGGTCGAAGGCGTCATCGTTATAGCGGTAGCTGATGGCATGGCGGATGGCGGCGAGCGAGCGTTGCTCGTCATCGGGGGTAATCACCGCCTGGCGGATGGGATGGACGAACATGGCATCCCACTGTGAGCCAAACCCGGCGCCGCCGGCACCAACATCCTTGGTGAGCCACTTATTACTTTGCAGATCCTCAGCAATCGTGATCCTGCCGGGGTATTTCTGCGCAACTTGGTCGTTGATCCATTGGAGCAGGCTCCAGCCCTCAGGCAGATCCTGGGCGTCGGAACCGTCGACGGTGCGGATGAATTGGGTGCAATCGAAGCGGAGGCCGTCAACGTGGTATTCCTCAAACCACATCAGAATATTATCGAGGAGGTATTGACGAACCTGGCCGCGTCCGTAATCGGGCCGAGTTTCTCCCCACGGTGTTTTGGCCCGGTCGTCATTGTAAAAATAGATCCCGCCGCGATTGTTCTCGCTCCAGCCGTCAAACTGCCAAAGATCGAGGTCGCCGGGACCCAGATGATTATAAACAACATCCAGAACCACCGCGATACCCTCCTGATGGGCGCGCTTGACGAACTTTTTAAAGGCCAACGGGCCACCGTAGGCAACCTCCACCGAGAAAATATGGGCGGGATTATACCCCCACGAACGCTCTCCTGCAAACTCACACACCGGCATGACCTGAATCGTATTAACACCGAGCTTTTTCAAATGCCCCAGACGCGACGACACCGAGGAAAACTTGCCCGGATGGTTGACGTCCTCCTGATCGTTGAAGGTGCCGACATGCAGTTCGTAAATGACAAGCTCGTTCCACGGCGCAAGCTGGAAATCGTCCCCTTGCCAGTCAAAGCCCGGATCATGAACAATGGCGTTGCCCACTGAGTTCGTCACCTCACGGGCATAGGGATCGATACGCTTGAATTCGCCGTTCGGTGTGGACAGGAGAAACCGATACTGATCGCCGACATGAGCCTCGGCCACATTGGCGTACCAGTAGCCATTCTCCTCCGCTTGCAGGGGATGCCTGGCGCCATCCCAATCATTGAATGAGCCGATGACGGATACTCGTTGCGCATGAGGCGCCCACACACGGAAGGCAACTCCCTGCCCATGCAGAATCGATCCCATGCCTTTGATCTTGCTTTCATCGCTCATATTGAATACCTCCTCTTGCTACGACCGTCACGAATGACCTGACGCACCAATCAGTCGTGTGCTTAACAAATCGGTTTATTTTCTTTTGGTTCAATTATTCGGAAGACAGCGCCGGTATTGCTTTGCCAGAAAACTTCATATCACCAGCCTCCTCTCTGCATTAATTTTTTTATGAATCAACTTCTTTTTCTTACGGTATTAACAGCCTCGATCCCTTCAGAACCCGAGATCGTAACGATTTGAATTTTCAATGGTTCACTCAAAAGGCTCTTTATTCCAAGCAACACGCTGAATCTATCGGATCGTATATGACGGTCCAGATGATGACGAGTCTGCCATTCCGAAATCAGGTTGAAGACATTTTCGTCTTCGATATCAGCAAAGATACCATAGCTCAGACAACCCTTTTCCTTTTCCGGCAGCTCAATCAATGAAAGCAAGGTTAGCAAAACTTCTTTTTGTTTTTCCGGAAGCACGTTTATGATTGTTCTGACCATGATCATCATCGGCTCTATTCCTCGTTAGTTGATGTTCGGCCTTTTACTTTTAATTGATCTAAGGTTCCAGGTGCGAAGACGCCGCAGTGTTAAATAGCATTGTCCCGATCAGCGTACCCGCCCGCCACCAGCTCCCATATTGCCACCCCTAATAGGAGGTTCAGCAGGAAGAATCACACCACGTGCTTTAGCTCGTATTACCATGACATTGTGATGTTTCTTGCGAATTCGTTCTCGCTCTTCAGCAGTTTTTGCATCCTGCATTTTATCGCGATATTCGATGCGCTCTTGTGGCGTCATAAGTTGATAGCCATAGATGCGCTCTTGTTGTTCTCTTTGAGCATTTTCTCCGACCGACGTTAGGTCAGCCGCCACCACGAACCCAGCATACAAAGACAGCGCAATGGTTAAAACGGACAACATTAATGGTCGCTTCATCATTGTGACCTCCTTATCAATACGGGTTCTTCAATTTGCACCCATAGCCACTGCAACCTGTCAATGGCGGCACATCACTGCTTTGTTCAGTCTTTTTTCCCGCCCATTCCCCGAATAGTATCCGATTAAATATCAGAAGGACTCCGCCCCATCATTTACATATTTCTCTTATGCAGCAATAATAAACGCCAGGGTTGATCAGTGAATATGTGGGTAGTTGGTGGCGGCTGCTTTGTAAGGGTATTGGCGTCTAAGGTAACCGCGGCATTCCGTGCCAACGCTCTGCCATCCAGCCTTGCACCGGTCTTGACTGAGATCGCAGTCAATGCCAAGATGTTTCCTTTGACGACAGAGGTCGTTCCCAGAGTCGCTGAACTGCCGACCTGCCAAAAAATATTGCAGGCCTGGGCGCCGCCGGCCAGAATTATCTGCCGGCCATTGCCCACAACGAGTGTGGACGCCATCTGGAAGATCCAGACAGCATTCGGGTCGCCTTGGGCGTCGAGCGTAAGATCTACTGACGTTATGTCAAACGAACCCGGTGCAGATTTATAGAGGCCAGGGGCCAGGGTCTTGCCACCGAGTTCTCCCGCGGAGACAATCACATTGAGTGTCCGTCCAGCGGCATCATTATAGGCAACAGTTAAGGCCCCTTGGGCCTGTTTGGCAATAGGATTGCCCAGATATACCGTCCCGTTCACTTTTACGGGCTGAGCTCCAACCACAAAAGTAGTGCCTGGCCACACTCCGACATTTCCATTAATCGTGCCGCCAGAGGTGCTGGTAATTGTAGTACCAGCCAGAGCCGCGAAAGAATCTGCCCACCCAAGGTTTACCGGAGCTTGACCTGCCATCGCATCTTGGTGCGGGAAAAACAAAACAACCGCAAGGACAAGGCCCACTTGCATCCATTTTGCCTTCTTCACTACCAGGAGTGACGTAGACATTGTTTTCATTGTGCGTCCTTTTTGGAGTTATTATGAGAGGTTACCG
>JAUSAB010000019.1 GCA_030653035.1 Desulfocapsaceae bacterium
CAGCAATGTCAGGGCAACTGAGCAATGGGTACGAATCTTTCTGTTCTGTCCTGGTTTCCAACAGGAAGAGCATAGACATCATCACCATGGTCATATGATGATGCCAGGCCAGCCAGCCCCGGACTTGATAATGATCCATGCCGGCTGTCCCCTTGGCATCCTGAAAGGAGCGTTCAACAAAAAAACGTTGCCCCTGCATGTAGGCAAGCCGTTCAGGGGAAGTCTCTGCCGGAGCGTTGGAAAGGCTGTATTTTATAGTCTGCTGAGAGTCACACTCGCGCCTGACCATAAGATGCCATTTGCGGACGCACTGTTTTTTATCGAGCCACACCCAGACTCGCCGAGTGAGGATGTCCACCTGGAGCCGCCCTTTCGTGGAGTCACGGGTGGTTATTCGTTGCCAGGCATTTTCCGGTTGCTCGGATGCCCATTTGGCCACTGTCATTGGGGGAGTATCAGTCTTGTGTAAGGAAGGATGTCGCCCCTTGGCACCCTGCTTTTCAGGGATGTACGGACAAGGATCTTCAAGATAAATGGATTGATTTTTATGGACATCGGCAACAAACTGTTCGCCTTGGTCGTCAAGGGTTTTAAGAAATTGTGGCTCCTTGCCGTATCCACCATCAACCCCAACCCAGGCATATCGTATGCCGATGGATCGGGCATGATGGACAATATCAAGGGCCAGTTGCGATTTGCTTTTGAAGGTTATCTCGTCCGGCACACCGGCAGATTTGCATCGTTTGCGATCATCAATCCATTCCTGTGGAAGATAAAGACGATAATCTGCAAGAGTTACCGATGACCCGAGAACCAGCGAGGCATAAACGCCAACCTGACAATTGTCGACCTTGCCGAGTCGTCCACACCACTGACGGGCAACGCCGACAGATTTTCTCCCTTTTTTGGGCAGAGAGCTTTCGTCAATAACAAGAGCACTGTCAGGACTGCCCCCTAAAAGACGATCTGCGTCAAGCGCAATCTGATCCATCACCCGACGGTGCTCCCAGGGGGAATGGGTCGTGAAGTGATGCAACGATTGATATTCCGTTTCCGGGACGACTTCGGTCATCCGTTCTATATTTTTGCGAACAGTTTGCGAGAGTCCGCTCAGATATTGGCGCGACTGCGTGACAACTGAACGAGTCTTGGTGACGAAAAACTTTTGGTATCGTTCATGGAAATGACAAAATGCGATGGCAAGGTCCGTGAGTGGTCGTTTGCTGTCATTTTTTTCTCCTGTCAGTTTGGATTTTTTGGGGTTGGTATGTGGCTCATTTTTACCTCTTTTGCAATGAATGGAAGGATTACTTTCCTTACTGTTTCTGCAAAAGATAATAGCATATTATGCAATAAAATTCAATATGTTATATGACATTTTAATGTGACAAAGTAGAAATAAGGGGCCGTAAAGAAATGGATAAAGAGTAAAGGTTATTTCTTAACGGCCCCTAAAATCAAAGAATCGCCCTTACGCGCGTTTCGCCTTCCGCCACCCATCCGCCTTTAAACGGGCTATCCTGTCCACAGCCCAGGTAGTAATGGCAGTCAAATACTCTTGAGGATTTTTCTCCTTCATAGAGATAATCCGTTCCCGCTCAGCGGCAATATCCCTGGTTTCACCCGGATACATCTCCCGCCAGGCAACATACCCTTCATCAAAGACAAATCCCGGCTGCACCTGAGCCGGCTCCACACCTAACTTGGCAATGGCATACATCCGGGCCAGATCCATATCATATTCAATAACCCAGCCGTTGTCCTCAACCATACTCTCCTGGACAAAAGCAACCGTTCCCGAACAAGACGGACAGAACAGGCGATCAATAACCTCCTGACTCATGATATTATCACGCAAATGCAAGGAAACCTTTTCCTTTCCACAACTGCAATTTCTGTTTACTTCCTGGCACATAACGATCTCCTCCATAAGATGGGAATGTTATCCTTTCGGGTTTCTGATGAACATGTCGCATATTATGGTTCTTATTTCACTCTTTGTAAAGAGACAATGATAACCATTCTTATTTTTTCACTCTTCTCTTGCTTGAATCTTTTTTGATCACTGACGTTGGCTTCCCCCGCTGTTCAGGTCGTACCATCTGCCTTTCCAGCATGCCGCGCTGTTCTTTCCGCTCCGACTGGTTGCGGGCAACCGGGATGGGCTGATTCGTGTCCCGATGCAGACCGGTGACATACATGGCGGTTGACAGGGTGCCGGGGGTCGGGGTGAAGTCCTGAAACTGTTTGACATGCAGATCGAGGGCACGGAGCTTACTGGTCATGGCCTCGGTATCCCTGGCCGTACAGCCGGGATGGGAGGAGATCAGATAGGGGGTAAAGATGATCTTCTTGCCAATCCCCGCCGCCATTTGGCGACACTGGTGCAGAAAATCAACCAACTGCTGGTGCGACTCCTTGTGCATAAGGGTCAACACGCGCTCTTCCGTATGTTCCGGGGCGATCTTCATGGCCCCTGGGGTGTGGCTGCGGATAATCTCCTGGAGCAGGCGGGGGGTCTTGAGCAGCAACTCCATACGCAGACCGGAGGAGATAAAAACATGGTTGACCCCTGCTATCATAGAGATATCCCGTAACAGGTTCAGGAATGCCTGTTCGTCCACCTGCAGATTAGGACAGATCTTCGGATAAAGGCAATCATGCTTGCGACAAGAACCAACCTTGCAACTGGCCCGATACAGATTGGCGGTGGGGCCGCCCAGATCGCTGATGACGCCGGTGAAATTGTCCATGGCGCTGACGATCCTGGCCTCGCGCAGGATCGATTGCGGGCTGCGGCTGCTGATGATCGGCCCCTGATGGCGGGTGATGGCACAGAAGGAGCAGTTGCCGGAGCAGCCGCGGACAATGGTCAGCGAGTGACAGATCATGCGATAGGCCGGAATATCCGGGGTTGCCGGATGGGGTTTACGGCTGTAGGGCAACTCATAGACCTGGTCCAGCTCGGCCGTGGTCAGCGGCGGCGCGGCCGGATGCTGGATCAACCAAGCACTCTGCTGGCGTTGCACCAGCAGGCTGGGCAGGCAGCCGCGGGCATGGCTGTCAATCATCCGCTCCGCCTCCATGAACAGCCGTTTATCCTGTCCTATCGCCTCCCAGGAAGGCAGGATCAAACAGGTCTCATTACCCTTTGGCGGAAGATCGGGGAAACGTGACTGAAACTCCGCCTCGGTCAAACGCTCGCAGCTGCCCGCAATCCCATCAAGCCCTTTGCCTGCAGCCAGACGGGCAGCGGCCTCCACCACCGCCCGCTCCCCCATGCCGTAGATAAGCAGATCACCCTTGGCATCGGTCAGGAGCGAGGCGCGCAGTTTCCCCTGTTGATAATCATAATGAATAAAGCGACGCAGCGAGGCCTCGACCCCGCCGAGGATAATGGGCACCCCCTTGCAGGCGGCGCGCGCCAGATTGGCATAGATGAGGCTGGCGCGATCAGGCCGGCGCCGGTTGGTCCTGCCCTTCTCACCATCACGCCAGGGGTTGCCGCCCGGCGAATAGGCATCCTCAGTGCGCACCTTGCCGTTGCCGGAATAATTGGCGACAATGGAGTCCAGATTCCCGCCGCTGATCCCCCAGAAAAGCCGGGGCGGGCCAAACTGGAGAAAATCATCGAGTCGGTCATAACGGGGCTGGGCCAGGATGGCTACCCGGTAGCCATGGCTTTCCAGCAACCTGCCGATCAGGGCGATGCCAAAGGAGGGGTGATCGATATAGGCATCACCGCTGATCAGCACCACATCCACCTGATCCCAGCCGCGCGCCACACACTCTTCCCGCGAAGCAGGCAGGGGCAGAATGGTCCCGCCGCCCAATGCAGACACGGGGGCTGCACCCGATGGCCTCACCATCTGCTTGATTGAACTGGTCTTCCTGGCCAATTTATTATCCGTCAACCCATTCTCCCATTAATACAGAAACATGCCGCAAGCAAACACTACAGAGTGACACGAAAGAGTTCCACCCAACATCTAAAGCTCCCACAATAAACACTGTAGACAAAAGCCGCTTGCCATATCAATGAGCTCACCCTGTTTTTAACTCTCAATGACAAAAGCCGGAACGCATTTTAATATCACAAAAAATGAGAAGAGCCTGCTGAAATTTCCAGCAGGCTCTTCTCATTTTATCTCCCTTGGCCTTTTTTACATCAAGGCATCTATCCACCGGCAGGTCATAAATAAATAACTGCCCCCTGTCCTTCCACGCCAGGAATGAGATAAAATGCATGACATTGTACTACCTTGCCGGACTCAACAGTATAGTGACCACCAGCCTCTACTCTCAGCTTGCCACGTTGTAGGAGTGTTCCACCCTGCACAATAAAATTCCCACCCTCTTCAATAGTCAACTTATTACAATTCATCAACAACACCGAGCCGGACTTAATGGTCACCGTTCCTCCATTATGGACAATCAACTCTCCTGCCTCTGCGTTCAGAAGAATCAGCAAGAGGCAGAAGCACGCACCTGCCAGGATCCTCATAATTCGAAGTACCATATTCCCCTCCCCTGTTGCAGTAAACTATTGTCTGGAGACCTTCTTCTCCAACTGATTTACAGAATTTTCCAGTCGGGCAATAGTCGCCTGCTGATCCTGCACCACCTTGGTCAGCACCGCCACCACATCCATGGTACTTAGTGTTTTCCTACTTTTGGTGGCAACCAGATCCGGCACATCTTCTGCGATGAAACCCAAAGATTCCTCATCAGGAGATGTTTTGTAATGAAACCGAACAGGCTCAAGGGCGGCCAAGGCTGCAGAAGCATCTATCGTATCCAGAAATCGGATATCTTTTTTCAGGGAACGGCTGCTTCCTAATTCTAAATTACCGGTTATCAGAGCATCACCAACCACATGTAAGGTATGCTCTGGTGCCCAGGTACCGATTCCAACAAATCCTGAATTTTTAAGAGTAACTGTATTGGTGGGAGTGCCGGGTTGAATGCGAAAGGGAAGTTGACTGCCACCGGTCGTATCCCGGACAAAAAAATTACTTTCATTACCGGCTACATCCCAGACCTGTGCTGTCCAGCCGCTTGAAGTATCTTGATCAAGACGGAGAGCAGGGGTATCACCCTGGACCAGATGAAGTTTCAACACAGGGAGAGACGTGCCCAGGCCCACACGAGAACCTTTCACATAAAGTGAATTAGTTGCAGACCCGGCTTCAATGGTAAAAGGACGCGTTGCTGCGGTGGAATCCTCAACAGAGAAATAGGAGGTCCCGCCGGAAGCGGAAGAGTTAATAAGAATCCGCCAGTCATTAGCTGGAAAACCGGCTGTGGCAGAGGTGTCCTCAAAATGAATCTGGAGATTATTTTCCTTCAACCGCAATGTATCAAAACCAAAACTTTCAGTCCCATCGGTTAAACAATCGAACCCCACGCATTCACTGCCGGTTATAATAACATCATCAGCATGGACCACATCCGCATATACCGGCGTCACCAGAAAATCTCCCACCGAGGCAAGAGCGCGACTGACACCCGAGGATATGCTCTGAAAAATCCCCACCCCCTCACGCTCTTGCAATATCAAACTACCGCCCTGAAGAAAAAAGCCGCCGGAGCTAATTGAAGCTGGCGCGGCAGGTTCTCCCAACCCACCAGCCTGTTGCTCACTGCGAACTCGTCGAGGCACTACACCTTGGCGCACCTCATAGGAATACTGCCCATCCGGCATCCCGGAGGCACTCCAGCTCAGGGGCCCCCCATCACTGCTGAGATCACACACCACCGATCCATCCGGCCCGACAATACGCAGGGAAAGAGTAACCGCACCCAGCCCTCCGGTCACACTTAAACCAGTCTGCTGCAGAACAACACTCGCTTCCTGCCCGCCACTCACCGGCAAAACAGGCATTCCAAAAGTCAAAATCAAAAAGGTCAGACAGATACCGGCAATATTTTTTTTCATAC
>JAUSAB010000025.1 GCA_030653035.1 Desulfocapsaceae bacterium
CTCCGGCTTCTTCCAGACGGTCGGTCGCCCTTCCGCCCTTGCCTTCGGCTAGTACTTTTAAAAGGTGACAACTTGTCTCCTTCCTGGAATATGTACAGAGGACTTTCACCTCATAAGATCATGCCCATGCCGGGCACACACAATTGGGTCAACCTGACGGCGGGGAGCAACGGTTGCGCTATTCGCGTCGTAGTTCAGTGGCCGCCGCTGGTTACCCTTGGCGTAGAGGGCATTCCCGTTGTTGAATTCATTTTATTAAATGCTGATCCGATCTGTTTGCACCAGCACGGAGGATGGCATGTATTGGAACCCTAATTGAACATTCCGATGTTATGCCTGACCAATCTGGTCAAGCGAGAGCGGCGAAATGCTGGATTTGGTCTTTGCCAGCACCGGCACGTCGCGCACCTAACCTTTACGTTATCTTTTTAACAACGGCTTAACCCCCATGTCCCCTGATTCCCATGTCACCTGACTCTTGCCCCCCCACAAAACCTGGCCAATACCCTTCTGATTGCGAAATCCTTGAAGGCTACCGCACCATAGCCAGAAGCCAACCTTCCAAACCCGTGCGCAGTGCGGCTTGGCTGGCAGCACTTTCCAAAGCCAGGCCGGTCAAAATCCTGCTCCTCGACGTAGATGGCGTGCTCACCGATGGCAGTCTCATTTACTCCCATGAGGGACAGGAGTCCAAGGCCTTCAACACCCAGGACGGCTTTGGCCTGCGCCTCTTGCAAGAAGCAGGTGTGGAGCTTGGAGTAATCACCGCCCGCAGTTCCGAGGCCGTGGCCCGGCGTTGTGCCAACCTGAAGATGCGCTATGTCTATCAGGGGGCCGGCAACAAAGTAGAAGCCTACAAGGAAATCCTCAAGCAATCAGGTTGCAAACCCTTTGAAATAGCCTACATGGGGGACGACTGGCTCGACCTGGCCCTCCTCACCCGCGCCGGATTTGCCGCCGCCCCAGCCAATGGTGTACGCGAAGTACAGGAAGCCGCACACTACACCACTGAACACTCAGGCGGTCATGGCGCCGTCCGGGAGATCTGCGACCTGATCCTTGAGGCCAAAGGGCGGTATCAGGAACTTCTCCAAAGCTATATGAGTCGATGAATATGCATAGAAACCGTTTTAAAAAAATAATGGCACCCTCTGAATGGCAAAAACGGCAGTCGCTCTCTACACCCCACGTGTGCTTCCTTCGGGCGTCCACCTCATGGAGAGAGCGACACTGGAGCATCCCCGCTCTGCGTAAGGAGCCGTAACGAAATGATTAAAAACACACTGGTCATTTCGCAACGACTCCTGAACAGCAGAAACTTTATCTGGCTGGTTCCCTTTGCCCTGCTGCTGACCTTCCCTCTGTGGCGAATACCACTGGCCGCCTTTCTCTCCCCCCGTGGCGGCTACGACCCGGCCCTGGCCCAAAACCGACCAGACGCCCATGATTTTACCATGAATACCGTTCATATCACCCAGAGCCATAATGGGAAGACAACCCTTGATCTCTTTGCCACACGGGCCATGACAGGTATAACAACCAATGAATTCAAGATGGAAGATGTCAATGCCACCATCATCAGTGACCAGGGAGAACAAACTTACGTCACCGCCAAAAAGGGTATCTTCGACAAGAACTCCAGCCTGCTCAGCCTCATTGATGATGTCGTGATCAAAAAGCCCAAGGATAAATACGAAATCTACACCGACCTGCTTCACTATAATGACAAGACAAAAATAGCCGATTGCCCCGGGCCCACCAAACTCATTGGCAAGAAAGTATCGATTAAAGGCGGCAGCCTCAAGTACAATACTCTCACCAGCAGCTACGATATTGGCGGCCGGGTCTACTGCACGCTCTCTGAATTTATCCAACCCTGATCCATCATCTCTCGCCGGCCTCACTCTTTTCAATCGTCAGCACCAGAAAATGCTCCCCATGGGCCTGCCAACGAACATTCACATCCCAAAGAGCCATTCCATACTCACGGATCTGATGACGCTGGCTTGCCGGCCGTGGATCCTGCCCCAAGGTCTCGGCAATCAATAACCTGAGCCTGCGGCCTGTATGGTGTTCATAGTCGCTGCAATATTGCGCGGCCGCCTCGGTAAATACCACCTCCCGCGTCACTGATTCAGGTGAGGGAATAAAACCGCCACTGGCCGCGATAACACTGTCACTGTAAGGGACATAGGGCTTGATATCAATAACCGGTGTTTTATCGAGCAGGTCGATCTCGGCAATATCCAGGAACAGCCCATTTTTTTCTTTCCTGATCTCCGTGAGCCGGACTACAGAGATCCCAAGATGATTAGGCCGGTGAGGACTGCGGCTGGCAAAAACCCCCACTCGCTTCTGTCCGCCCAACCAGGGCGGACGGAGCGTGGGGCGCCATCCTTCCGCCACCGCCTCATGAAACAGAAACTGGATCCAGATATGCGAAAAGGCCTCCAACCCCTTGACCATCTCTTCGCGGTTCCAGGGCGGTAACAACTCCAGACTACCGCTGCTGCTCGTGACCAGACCCGGCTGCCGGGGAATGCCAAATTTTTCCGGATAGCAGGAATGAATGATGCCAATCGGCGATATGATGTATGGGGAAAATTCAATCATTGAAACAAAGACGCAAAAAGGGGTATTCTGATTCAGAAAGCTCCAATCACAGGACCATCTTTCATAAACACCTCAAAAAAATAACCGCTTCTACGGGACTTCACCATGGATTTTCTCAATCTTACTGATAAATGTTTTGTCATCTTCGGGCTGGCCAATAAAAAATCCATTGCCTGTGCCATTGGCAAGACCCTGCTTAACCAGGGGGCTCGGGTAATCCATGTGGTCCGTTCCCAAGCTCGTCAGGAAACAGCGCGCAGCCTCTTTCCCGGATGCCCGGTTTTTATCTGCGACGTAGAAGACGAAAACAATATTATCCGCGTCCGGGATGCAATTGCCGCGGAGATTCAGGCCGAGACGGGCGGACGCATTAACGGCCTGGTTCACTCCCTTGCCTTTGCCAATTACTCCGAGGGCATGCAGCCCTTTCATGCCACCGTAAAAAAGGATTTTCTCCAGGCCATGGACATCTCCTGTTTTTCCCTGATTGCCATCTGCAACCATTTTCAGGGCCTGCTGTCCACCAACGCCTCCGTGGTTACCATCTCCATCTCCACCACCCGGATGGCGGCCGAAAACTATGGCTATATGGCACCGATCAAGGCAGCCCTCGACTCATCTCTCTGCTTTCTCGCCAAGAGTTTTTCCGCTTTTTCCACTGTCCGCTTCAACGCAGTGGCCCCAGGGTTGCTCAAGACCTCTGCTTCCGCCGGCATTCCTGGCTATGTAGACAGTTATCTCTTTGCCGAAAAGGCCACCCTGAGAAAAAAGGCCCTGACCACCCAGGAGGCAGCAGATATCGCCGTTTTTCTTCTCTCGGAACGTTCTTCAGGCATCACCGCTCAGACCCTGGTGGTCGATGCGGGTATGGCCATAAACTATTTTGACCGGGAAATTGTCACCAAAGCCATCAGCTGATTCCTGGTGTTTTGAATATTCAAGACACTCATCTATTCAAAGAATAGTAACTGCCCAGGTAGATAGACTGAAGGCTGAAGGTTTTTAGGAATAAAGAATGCGCAATCATACAAAATGCCGGCATTTTTGATATGCTGACCTGATCCGAGCATTGCGATTAACACACTTCGGTCTTCAGCCTTCAACCTAAACACTTGGGTAACTACCAATAAACCATAAAGGAGAAAGCGAAAAATGGGAAAGCATCTGGTTCTGGCAGGCGGCGGACATGCCCACATGGTTACCCTGGCCAACATCAGGATGTTGCGTGATCTGGGACATACCGTAACCGTCATCGGGCCTTCCGAGTATCATTACTATTCCGGCATGGGCCCCGGGATGCTGGGCGCAACCTACGAGCCAAGCGACATTCGTTTTGCCACCAGACAAAGAGTTGAGGAACAAGGCGGCGTCTTTCGCTGCGACTCCATTGTCGGTATCGACCCTGCCTGCCGTCGGCTGGACCTGGCTTCCAGCCACAGCATGCATTACGATGTGGTCTCCTTTAATACCGGCAGCAGTATCGCTTTCCCAAAGATTGTTGGAGACGACTCCACCACCTATACCGTAAAACCCATTGAACGCCTCTATGAGGCCCGGCAACAGATCAAGAAAAAGGCGGAACAGCAATCAGTGACTATTGCCGTTATCGGTGGCGGGCCCGCCGGGGCCGAAATAGCGGGAAATATCCAACAACTTGTCAGCAGAACCGGCCACAAAACAAAGGTATCTCTCTTTGCCGGCCACCGGTTTATGCCCAGGTTTCCAGAAAATGTGCGCCGCAAAAGTCAGCATCTGCTGGAAGAAAATGGGGTGGTCATCCATGAATATGGCTATCTGAAGAGCATCCAAGACAACATCCTTATCTTTGATTGCGGGATCACGGAATACGCTGATTTTATTATCCTGGCAACCGGGGTCCACCCCTCCTCTTTTTTTCGCCAGGCAGGGATGGCCGTTGGCCCGGATGGCGGCCTGCTGGTCAATCGCTATCTGCAAAGCCCTGACTACCCAGAGATCTTTGGCGGCGGCGACTGCATCTGGTTTGACCCCCGTCCACTCGACAAGGTCGGTGTCTATGCGGTCAGGGAAAATCCCATCCTTTTTTATAACCTTAAGGCCTCTCTCCAGGGTGAGGAGCTCATGCCCTTTGATCCCGGCGGTGACTACCTGCTGATCTTCAATCTGGGGAATGGACAAGGGGTGCTGCGCAAAAAATGGCTGTTTTTTACGGGAAGGATGGCCTTCTGGATCAAGGACTGGATTGACAAGAAGTTTATGACCAGATTCCAGAAGGGATAAGGCTACATTTGCAGTGCGAATCTTTCCACCCCTGAGCCGCAAACGTCAGGGGTGGAAAGGAACTCCAACTTAATCGCCAGAGACGTCTGGGGAGTAGCAGACGATCAAGGAAAGGCTCTATCTGCCAAGGCCGAGAAGCATGAACAGCTTATAGGCAAGTGCGGCGACAATTCCGGCGGCGGGAAGAGTCAGAACCCAGGCCATGACCATGGTCTGTGCCACCCCCCAGCGCACGGCGGACAGGCGTTTACTGGCACCCACGCCGAAGATACTGCCCGAGATGGTATGGGTGGTGCTCACCGGCATTCCGAAATGGCTGGTCACAAAGAGGACGATGGCGGCGGTAGTTTCAGCTGCAAAGCCGTGGACCGGCTCCAAGCGGATAATCTTGTGGCCCATGGTCTTGATGATCCGCCAACCGCCCACGGAAGTCCCCAGTGCCATGACTGTAGAGCAGGACAGCACCACCCAGGTCGGCACGACAGGTTCAGAAAGTATGCGCGCACTGACTAAGGCCATGGTGATGATACCCATACTTTTCTGGGCATCATTGAGACCGTGGGTAAAGGCCATGGCCGCGGCGGAAACAAGTTGCAGATGGCGAAAGGTCGCACTTACTTTGCCAGGATGCACATGAGAAAGGGTTTTGTAGATGATGGTCATAATCAGAAAACCAAGGAGAAAACCCATGGTTGGAGAACCCACCAACGGGATCAGTACCTTACGGACAATGCCATCCCAGAGAACGGCGTGCAGACCGCCGTGGACAATGGCCGCACCGCACAACCCGCCGATCAGGGCATGGGAGGAACTACTGGGGATGCCGAAGTACCAGGTAAGCAGGTTCCAGACAATGGCACCGACGATAGCAGCCAGAATCACCACTTGAAAGCCATGCTGGTTTGAACCGAGCTCTGCGGCATAGGCCTTTTCCAGCAGGGCACGATTGGTGTTGGCCCGTTCCGCCGGTTTCAGCTTGGCGATTTTCATCGCCCTTTCTACTGTTTTCTCCTCCAGGGTGATCCCTGCGAACCGCTCTGCCGAGTAGAAATCAGTACGGGTGATAATGCGGTTCAGGTCCTCTACCAGAGCGGCCTGCAACTCTGGTGTGGGAGTGGAATCCGCGGCATAGCCTGCAAAGAGCTTTTGGGTTTCCGGCGAGCTTTGCTCTGCCAGAAAACGCGAGACCGGATCGGCCTGGTTTTTCAGTTTCGCGGCGAACACTGCCGGCTGGTGAATATCAGCAGATCGAAAACGGGCTGTATCGACAAGACCGCTGGCCACCGTAACCGCTACATGGGTAGAAAACAGTGCGCCCACGAAGTTCAGACACGCCGCCATGATAATGGCGTTGCGCGGGGAGAGCACCCTGGTGGAGACCACGGTGGCAATGGCGTTGGCCGTATCGTGAAAGCCATTAATGTAATCAAAGAGTAAGGTACACACCACCACCAGTACAAGAAGAAGTGTCAGACTATGCATATTTCACGACCACGCTTTCAAGTGTACGGGCAACATCCTCGCATTTATCCACGGCTGCTTCGATCCGGTCATAAATCTCCTTCCACTTGATCACCTTGATCGGGTCTGCATCCGGGGCGTTGATCAGGTTGGCCAAGGCCCTGCGAAAGGCTCCGTCATGTTCTGTTTCGATGTCGTGAATGTGTTTATAGATACCCTGAATGTTTTCCAGACCTGGACGGGTGCGCAAAACCTTGACCGCACCCAGCGTGGCCTCAGCAATCCGCACCAACTGGCTCACTAATAGTTCCATGTCCGGCCGGAGCTCGACGAACTGATACAGCGCCATACGACCAGTGCAGGCCTCTATGGAATCGGTGACATCATCCAGCTGACTGGACAGGGCATGCAGATCTTCTTTGTCCAGCGGGGTGACAAAGGTGGAGTCGATCAAGTTAGCAAGACTATGAGTAATAAGATCGGCCTCGCTCTCGATCTCCTTAATCCTGGCCGCATGTTGGATACGATTATCGAAATCGTGAATCAACACCTGAAACGCCTTTGCCGCTCGAAACGCCGCATCAGCCTGTTGTTCCAGTAATTCGTAAAAGGCATCTTTCTTTCTTGATCCTGGTAAACGCACAAATGTACCTCCTTTGACACAATGAACAGAGATATACTCTCCGCTGAAATGATTAATGTGTGTCCCTGCTCAATCTCTCCACCTTCATTCTCCATGGATATTTTTGGGAGCATCTCTGCACATTTTTTCGCCCATCATCCGACAACTCTCTTCTTGCAAAAAACTTACAGCATAACATTATATTATACCCAAGACCTGCCGACCGTGTCAATACCATCAAGGGACTTATAACCAGCCGCGTCTCCTGAAAAATCTGATCATCACCAAGGCCACCAATAGCAGAACCGCCCAGAAGATAAAATAACTGTATCGATAATGCAGCTCAGGAAAATATTCAAAATTGGTCCCATAAACCCCGGCAATAAAGGTCAAAGGAATGAAGATTGCGGCAAAAATGGTCAACACCTTCATGATTTCATTTAACTTAGTGTTCACCCCGGTATTATAGATATTCAAGTGGTCTGAAAGCATCTCGCGATAGGTGTCGATAATCTCAACCGACTGGAGGGCCAGACCCTGCATATCCCTGAGAAAAGGAGCGGTTTTATCACTTATCAGATCCGAATCCAGTGAGTTCAACTGCAGGATCAGTTCCCTGAACGGCCTGACAGCCTTGCGGACATAGTTCATCTCCCTTTTATAACGGGTAATCTTTTCCAGCACCGCCTGGCTGGGAGCAAAAAGAACCTCTTCCTCAAGATCCTCTACCTTCTCTCCCAATCGCTCTATGATAAAGATATAGTTGTCAACGACGGTATCGAGCAGGGCATAGGCCAGATAATCAATTCCTGCCCCCCTGACCCGGCCTTTCTGCCGGCGAATCCTCTCCCGCACCGGTTCAAAGGTATCACCTGACTGCTCCTGAAAGGTAAGGAGAAAGTTCGGGCCAAGCACCATGCTCAACTGTTCCCCAATAACCTGTTCCTGATCCTTATCAAAACGCAGCATCTTGACCACCAGAAAGAGATAGTCATCATACTCCTCCATCTTGGGCCGTTGTCCGGTATGGACAATATCCTCAAGGATCAGGGAATGGAGATCAAAAGTCCTGCCGATCTCCGTGATCAAATCGGTGTCATGCACCCCGTCAACATTGATCCAGGTGACGCTATCGGTCTGTTTGAATCGTTCACCCTCGACAATCTTTTTCAGATCAAGCTCCCGTAGACTTCCCTGGTCATAATCCATAACGCTGACCCTGGACTGCTCCATCTTCTGACTGCCGACAAAAATAACAGAACCCGGTGTCCGATACAGACTCGCCTTGTTCTTTTTCAGAAATCGTGCCATACCACCTTTCTCCTCAAGGTCTTGCTCTCCGCAATTCGCCTCTCATTTACCTTGCCACTGACAACTGACCTATTACGCCCCCATGATCCGGGAACGAAACAGAAAAAAAACCGCACCCAGCAGACACATCCCGGCCCACAGATAATCAAGGGACAGCTTTTCTTTCACATAGAACAGCGAAAAAGGAACAAAGACTGCCAGGGTCACGACCTCCTGCAGGATCTTCAACTGCCCCACATTCATGACCTGATGGCCAATGCGGTTGGCGGGAACCTGAAGCAGATATTCAAACAAGGCTATCCCCCAACTCACCAAGGCCGCGACAATCCATGTTCGATGCGCCATATTTGTCAAATGACCATACCAGGCAAAGGTCATAAAGACATTACTGCAACAAAGCAAAACCAGGGTAACAATATAGGGATTCATCTTTTCCACACACCTCATCCATC
>JAUSAB010000027.1 GCA_030653035.1 Desulfocapsaceae bacterium
AAGACCTTGACCGGCTCAAGTCCATGTTCATTGCCTCGATGTCCCATGAACTGCGCACCCCGCTGAACTCCATCATTGGTTTTACGGGCATGACCTTGCAGGGCCTGTCCGGCGATTTGAACGAGGAACAGAAAGACAACCTCTCCCGGGCCTACCAGTCGGCCAAGCACCTTTTGTCGCTGATTACCGATGTCATCGACATCTCCAAGATCGAGGCCGGAAGAATTGATACCTACCCGGAGAAAATTTCGTTGCAGACGGTTATCGATGAAGCAAGATCCGCCATCGAGCCACAGTTGCAGGAAAAGGGCTTGACGCTGGATATCGACATACCTGACGGTTTACTGCTGACCACAGACAAAAAACGGCTCCTTCAGTGCCTTATCAACCTGCTGAGTAATGGAGTCAAGTTTACGGAAAAGGGTGGACTGCGATTGGCCGCCTGCGAGCAGGAGGAATCGGTTACCATTGCCGTCACCGACACGGGTATCGGCATCGCTGAAAGTGACCTTCCTAAGCTCTTCGAGGCCTTTGAACGTTTGGAGACCCATTTGCGCGTTAAGGTCGGCGGCACAGGGCTGGGACTCTACCTGACCCGGAAAATTGCCACCGATCTTCTCCATGGCAAGGTTGCGGTCCAGAGCACGATTGGCCAGGGCAGCACCTTCACCCTCACCGTGGCCAAAAGCTTTGCCGATAGTGGCTGAGGCTTGAACAATACGTCCTGCTCAAACTCGCCTTTTTCACTATCGAAGAGCGCCTAACAGTTACACCACAGAGGACAGACGATGAAAACAGCACTCATTATCGAAGATAATCCAGACAACATGGTCTTGATCATGCGGCTTCTTGAGAAGGCGGGATACAAAACCATTCAGGCGATTACCGGCATGGAGGGGGTAGAAATGGCCGTCCATAATGCGCCGGACTTCATTATCCTCGACATCCAACTCCCGGATATCGATGGACGCGAGGTCTTAGTCAGAATCCGTAGTTTTGAGGTCGCCGCCTCCATCCCGATAATCGCCATGACCTCCTATGCCATGTCGGGTGATCGCGAAAAACTTCTGGCGGCCGGATGTGACGGTTATATCGAAAAGCCCATCGATCCGATGCGGGTTATTTCCCAGATTCAACAAGTGACAGGGGGGGCGGAACAAGCATGAAAATATTAATCGTCGAGGATGACGACAACTCACGGATACTACTGGAACGAGTCCTTCTCAGCCAGGGATATGCTGTTGACAGCGCAGCCAATGGCGTCGAAGCCTTGGGAAAAGCCAATCTTTCGCCACCCGATCTCATTGTCTCGGACATCATGATGCCGGAAATGGACGGCTTCGAACTGTGCCGCAAAGTAAAAACCGACGAACGGTTGCGAACAATCCCCTTTGTCTTCTACACCGCCACCTTCATTGAACCAAAGGATGAAAAACTGGCAATGTCCCTGGGGGCGTCTCACTTTCTGATCAAACCCATGGCACCGGAAGATCTGTTCCTTGCTATCAAGGAAATCATCAATGAACACCAGCAAAAACGTCTCCATGTGCCGGAGCAACCTTTAGCAACAGCCGAGGAGCTCACCGCGATGCAACTCGAGGCCCTGGCCCGAAAATTGGATAAAAAGGTACACGAACTGGAGAAGGAACGCGAAAATCTCCGGCAAACCGAGGCTCACCTGAAAACCCTGATTCACACCATCCCCGATCTGGTTTGGCTGAAGAGTCCTGACGGGGTGTATATGGCCTGCAATCGGAGGATGGAACATTTTTTGGGAGCCAAAGAGGCAGACATTATTGGGAAAACGGACTACGTTTTTGTTGACAAGAAACTGGCGGACTTCTTCCGTCAAAAAGATCGGGAAGCCATCGCTAGCGGCAAACCATCCCACAATGAGGAAGAGGTTATCTTTGCCGAAGACGGTCACCGGGAGATTCTGGAAACTATCAAAACTCCCATGCTCGATGAGCAAGGGCGGCTCATCGGGGTACTCGGCATTGCCCATGACATCACCGCCATACGGCAGGCTGAGGAAAAACTGCGCGAATCGGAGGAGCGGTTCCGTCAGGCCATCGAATTTTCGCCTGTCCCTATGGCCATCACCGATACAAACGGCCGTGTTCTTTATCGTAACCGGGAATTTCCCTACCGGTACGGCTACACCCTGGAAGACACCCCTTCCATCGAGGACTGGGCGCTGTTGGCATTCCCTGACCCAGCCTATCGGGAATCATGTCTGGCTCAATGGTATGAAGACGTCGCGCAGGCGTTGCGTACAGAAGGGGCCACTCCGACTCGTGAGTACAAAATAACCTGCAAGGACGGCACACAGCGGCAAGTAGAAATCGTAACCCGCCCCCTTAATGATATGTCTGTAACCGTATTGAATGATGTTACGGAGCGCAGGGCCCTTGAAAACCAGCTCCGCCAGGCGCAGAAGATGGAAGCCATCGGCCAGCTCGCCGGCGGGATAGCCCATGACTTCAACAATATACTCTCCGCCGTCGTCGGCTTTACCGATCTTTCCCTGATGCAGACCACCAATAATCCGGTTTTACACAACGACCTCACCCAGGTCCGCAAGGCCGCCGACAGGGCCACTGATCTTGTTCGGCATATACTAACCTTCAGTCGAAGGCAGCAGCAGGAAAAATTGCCCCTCCAGGCCTTTCTGGTTATCAAGGAGGCCCTGAAGCTTTTGCGCGCCTCCATTCCCACCACCATCGAGATCCGTCAGGACATTGCCTCCCAGTCCGCGATTCTGGCCGACCCCACTCAAATCCACCAGATGGTCATGAACCTCTGCACTAACGCCTATCACGCCATGAAAGAGAGGGGAGGGATACTGGCCGTGTCCCTGCATGAGACCGACATCGATCAGGCCAGCATTGACAGCGGTATTGAAGTACCACCTGGCCGTTACCTAAAACTTTCGGTAAGCGATACCGGTTGTGGCATGAACAAAGATACCCTGTCCAGAATTTTTGAGCCGTATTTCACTACCAAGGAAAAGGGTGTAGGCACCGGTCTTGGCTTAGCCGTGGTCCACGGTATCGTCAAGGAGCACCAAGGGCGGGTCTCCGTTTACAGCGAGCCTGGACAGGGAACTACGTTCAATGTCTATCTGCCTATAATCCACGAGGCGGTAACGGAAGCTGCACCCGCGCCGATTCCTCCCATGGCGCGGGCCAATGAACGGATTATGGTGGTGGACGACGAGGCCTTAATCCGTGACATGATCAGCCGTTTCCTGACCGATGCTGGTTACCGAGTCGATCTCTTTGCCAACGGTAGAGAGGCCTGGGCCGCCTTGCAGCAGAACCCGGAGGCCTGGGACCTGCTGCTGACCGATCAGACTATGCCGGAAATGACCGGCGAGGTATTGGCCGTCAAGGCACTTCAACTCAAACCCGGGATGCCGGTGATCATTTGTTCCGGCTTCAGCGAAAGTCTCACTGGTGAACACGTACGTGCCCTGGGGGTAAAGGCCTTCCTGCAGAAACCGGTCGATCCTTCAACCTTGCTCACAGCAATTGCTAAAGCCTTATGTGAGTAGAGTAATAGAAATCTGCCTTTTTGACGGGCATATAGTCAAGTACCACCACCTGCCCGACCGCACCATGAACAGCCGATAATATGAAGACTCTGTCAATCAAAGGGGAACTGCCGAGATGAGACTACACTCAAAGTTGTTTTTCATAATCGGCATGCTGATCGTCGCTGCCGGCATTGCCTTTTGGTTTTGGCAATACCTCCAGCCAAAAGGGCTGGGTGATAGTTTTAGCAGCGGCAACGGTCGCATTGAGGCGGTTGAGATTGATATCGCCGCCAAGACGGCAGGCCGGGTTAAGGCTATTCTGGTGATGGAAGGGGATTTTGTCACCGCCGGGCAGGTTGTCGCGACCATGGATACCGAGGTACTCGACGCCCAACGCCGTGAGGCCGAAGCCCATCTGCGGAAGGCACAAAGTGGGGTTGAGACCGTCCAAAGCCAAGTGAAGCAGCGCCAGAGCGAAAAGGCCGCCGACCTGGCGCTGATGGCACAACGCCAGGCAGAGTCTGATGCCATCCAAAAACGGTTGTTGCGATCCAAATCCTTGGCTCGCTCCGGCATCATCTCTATTCAGGAGCTGGACGATGCCCAGGCCCAGGCCCTGAGCGCCCAAGCGGCAGTCCAAGCGGCGCAAGCCCAGATCGCAGCGGCGGAAGCCGCAATCACCACCGCCAAATCTCAGGAGACAGAGGCTCTCTCAGATATTGAGGCGTCACAGGCCACGATTGAGCGCATCCAGGCAGACATCGACGACAGCGCCTTGAAGGCAAGCCGCGACGGTCGCGTACAGTATCGCATCGCCCAGCCCGGTGAGGTGGTCGCCGGCGGCGGCAAGATCCTCAACCTGCTCGATCTGAGCGATGTCTACATGACCTTCTTCCTCCCCACTGCCGCTGCCGGCCGGGTTGCGATCGGCTCCGAGGTGCACCTGGTGCTTGATGCCGCACCGGAGTATGTCATCCCGGCGACGGTTTCCTTTGTCGCCGACGTCGCCCAGTTTACTCCCAAGACCGTGGAGACCGCCAGCGAACGGCAGAAGCTGATGTTCCGGGTCAAGGCGCAAATCGCCCCAGAGCTTCTCAAGCAACATATTCATACTGTCAAGACCGGCCTGCCGGGCATGGCCTATGTCCGGCTTGATCCCCAGATTGAGTGGCCAGCCGCCCTGCGGGCGAGGCTGCCGCAATGACCGGTGACCAGGCGTCTCCTTCCTCTGTTGCGGCAGGAATCGCGCCGGTCGCGAGTTTAACCAACGTCAGCTTGCGTTACGGCAAGACGCTTGCCCTTGACGCCATCACCCTCGATCTGCCGGCCGGACAAATGGTCGGTCTGATCGGGCCGGATGGGGTCGGCAAATCCAGTCTCTTCTCGCTGATCGCCGGGGCCCGGGTCATTCAGAGCGGTCAGATCGAGGTGCTGGCCGGTGACATGGCCGACGCGCGCCACAGGAAAGTTGTTTGTCCGCGCATTGCCTACATGCCTCAGGGCCTGGGCAAGAACCTCTACGCCACGCTGTCGGTATTCGAAAATATCGACTTCTTCGGCCGCCTGTTTGCCCAGGACAGGGGCGAGCGACACCGGCGCATTGACGACCTGCTCGCGAGTACCGGCCTGTCTCCTTTTCGGGACCGCCCGGCGGGCAAGCTTTCCGGCGGCATGAAGCAAAAGCTCGGACTCTGCTGTGCGCTCATTCACGATCCCGATCTGTTGATTCTCGATGAACCCACCACCGGAGTCGATCCGCTCTCGCGCCGCCAGTTTTGGGAGTTGATCGGACGTATCCGCACCGGGCAACCCGGCATGAGCGTGCTGGTGGCCACCGCCTATATGGAAGAGGCCGCCCGCTTCGACTGGCTGGTGGCCATGGATGCCGGACGGGTGCTGATCACCGGAACCCCTCGGCAACTGCTGGAGCGCACCGCCAGCGACACCCTGGAAGCCGCCTTCATTGCGCTGCTGCCGGAAGAAAAGCGCGCCGGCCACCAAGCGGTACGCATCCCACCACGCGCATCCGATGACGACGAGATCGCGATCGAGGCGAAGGACCTGACCATGCGTTTCGGCAACTTCACCGCGGTGGACCAGGTGAGTTTCCGTATCGCCCGCGGCGAGATCTTCGGCTTTCTCGGCTCCAACGGCTGCGGCAAGACCACGACCATGAAGATGCTGACCGGTCTGCTGACGGCAAGCGAAGGAGAGGCCTGGCTCTTCGGTCAGGCGGTGAACCCCAAGGATATTGAAACCCGGCGGCGGGTCGGCTACATGACCCAGTCCTTCTCGCTCTATTCCGAACTGACCGTGGCGCAGAACCTGACCTTGCATGCCCGGCTTTTCAGCGTGCCCGCAGGCGAGATCTCCGGCCGTGTCGATGAGATGTCCACCCGTTTCGGCTTGACCGGGGTCATGACTGCGCTGCCAGGCAGCCTCCCCCTTGGGCAACGTCAACGTCTGTCTCTTGCGGTGGCGTTAATCCATCGCCCGGAGATGTTAATCCTTGACGAGCCCACCTCAGGGGTTGACCCGATTGCCCGCGATGCCTTCTGGCAAATTTTGATTGACCTCGCCCGCCGCGACAGAGTCACCATCTTCATCTCCACCCATTTCATGAACGAGGCCGAACGCTGCGACCGCATCTCACTGATGCATGCCGGACAACTGCTGGTCAGCGATACGCCCGCCGCACTGATGCAAAAAAGCGGGACAACAACACTGGAAGAGGCCTTTATCGGCTACCTGGAAGACGCAGTGCCCGAGGGTAAGACCCCGGAGCTGTCAGCAACCGTGGCAATGGCCCCTCCCTCACCGCCACTCCCACCACCATCACCCGACGCAATCATCCCTGACAAAAAAATCGGCTTCAACCTTCGCCGTCTGCTCAGCTACAGCCATCGCGAAGCGCTGGAGCTGCGCCGGGATCCGATCCGGGCGACACTGGCATTGCTCGGCAGCGTCATTTTGATGCTGATCATGGGGTATGGGATCACCCTGGATGTGGATAACCTCTCCTTTGCCGTGCTCGATCGCGACCAGACCGCGGCCAGCCGCGACTATGTACTCAATCTTGCCGGCTCGCGTTATTTCAGCGAACATGCGCCGATTACCGATTACGCCGAGCTGGACCGGCGCATGCGGGGTGGCGAGATCAGCCTGGCCCTGGAAATACCCCCGGGCTTTGCCCGCGATCTGGAGCGTTCCACCCCGGTGGCGATCGGGGCCTGGATCGACGGCGCCATGCCGCAGCGGGCCGAAACCATTCAGGGCTATGTGCGCGGGATGCATGCCCACTGGCTGGCCGACATGGCCGCGCGCAAACTTGGTCAGTCCCGCTCCGCCGGTCTGATCAACATCGAAACACGGTTTCGCTACAACCCCGATGTCAAAAGTCTGGTGGCGATGGTGCCGGCGGTGATTCCGATGCTGCTGTTGATGATTCCGGCGATGCTCACCGCGCTCAGTGTGGTGCGGGAAAAAGAGCTTGGCTCCATCGTCAACCTCTATGTAACGCCGGTGACAAGACTTGAGTTTCTGCTCGGCAAGCAGCTGCCCTATATCGGGCTGGCAATGGTAAATTTCTTGCTTTTATCATTGCTGGCAGTGACCGTTTTCGGCGTACCGATGAAGGGGAGCTTTCTCACCTTATCCGCCGCAGCCCTGCTCTACGTGACCTCGGCCACCGCCATGGGCCTGTTATTCTCCACCTTTGTGCGCAGCCAGATTGCGGCCATCTTCGGCACGGCCGTGCTCACCATCCTGCCTGCCGTCCAGTTCTGCGGCATGACCTCCCCGGTCTCTTCACTTGAGGGGATAGGCAGGATGATCGGGAACGTCTACCCCACCACCTATCTCCTTATCATCGTCCGCGGAACATTTTCCAAGGCCCTTGGTTTCGCGGATCTGCAGGCGTCCTTCATTCCGCTGATCCTGGCCGTTCCGCTGTTGATAGGGTTCTGCGTGCTGTTGTTGCGGAAACAGGAGACCTGAATATGAGGATCGACAACATCCGACAACTGGGCATCAAGGAACTGCGCAGTCTGGCCCGTGACCCGATCATGCTGGTGCTGATCGTCTTTGCCTTCACGGTTGCGATCTACTCGGGGGCCACGGCAATGCCGGAAACCCTCAACAAGGCGCCGATCGCCATCGTTGACGAAGACCGGTCGCCGCTGTCGGCGCGTATCGTTGACGCCTTTTATCCTCCCCATTTCATCCCGCCGGTGATGATTACCCAAGCCGAGATGGATGTCCGGATGGATGCCGGCCTTGACACCTTCGCGCTGAACATCCCGCCGGACTTTCAGCGCGATCTGCTGGCAGGGAGACAACCAACGATTCAACTGAATGTCGACGCGACCCGCATGACCCAAGCCTTTACCGGCAGCGGCTATATCCAAACCATGATCGCCAGCGAAGTCGCTGAGTTCAGCCAGCACTATCGCCGGATTGCTGCGCCACCGGTCGATCTCGAACTGAGGGCGCGCTTCAACCCCTCCCTGAGACAGGCATGGTTCGGGGCGGTGATGGAAGTCATCAACAATGTCACCATGCTGTCCATTGTCCTCACCGGCGCCGCTCTGATCCGTGAGCGGGAGCATGGAACCATCGAACATCTGCTGGTCATGCCGGTGACACCCTTTGAGATCATGACGAGCAAGATCTGGTCCATGGGGCTGGTGGTGCTTGCCGCCTGTGCTTTTTCTCTGATTTTTGTGGTCCAGGGACTGCTGGCGGTGCCCATTGAAGGTTCGCTTGTCCTCTTTTTGTTCGGCGCCGCGCTGCACCTGTTCGCCACGACTTCCATGGGCATTTTCATGGGCACCATCGCCCGCTCAATGCCGCAGTTCGGGCTGCTGTTGATGCTTTTTCTGATGCCGCTGGAGATGCTCTCCGGCGGGGTCACGCCGCGCGAGAGCATGCCGGACTTTATTCAAGTTGTAATGCAGATAGCGCCGACCACCCACTTTGTCTCACTCGCCCAGGCGATTCTCTATCGGGGGGCAGGCCTGGATGTAGTATGGCCGCAATTCATTGCCCTTCTTCTCATCGGTACGCTCTTTTTCGGCATCACGCTGCTCCGCTTCCGCAAAACCATCGGGATGATGGGAGAAGGTCAATAGATCGCTGTTTTTGGCACAAAAAAGGGACTTTCAAGGAAATAAAAGACCATATTTCAATAATATTTTCCCGAATAACCAAAAAACTCGTTTGGTTCGACCCGTGTTGGTTATCAACCAAATGCTCAGATATCACCTCTATCAATCGAATTTCACCTTTGCTTTCCCGCCACAACACTGCCACACAGGTGAGATCCTCTTTTACCGGCAGTAATGAGTTTTCTCCAAAGTAAGCATACCGGGCTGTAAATCTCATAATCAGTAGGTCTGCGGTTCGACACCGTATATCCGGAACTTACGGAGGTTCTACGCTTCTTGCCCAGTCCAGGCCCGCAACTGACAGGCCACCCCCAAGAATTCCCCGTTATTTCCAAAGAGTGGGGTCAGTTCCTGCCACAGGACTTTTCCGTCAGGGTGAAGACACTTTCCTGCAATATGGACCTTCTGGTCAAAAACCTTGTACATCCTGGTAAGGACCTCACCGGCATTGTCCATGCGGGAGGCGACTGTTTGCAGGTCGTCGAATGTTTTGATTTCCTGGCCGTTCAGGTTGAGCATGTTACAGAAGGTCCTGTTCTTTCTGACCAGATTCCGATCCTGATCAAAGATAATCAGGCTGAAATCGAGGGCGTTAAAGGCGGCCTGGGTTCTGGCGTGTACAGTCAGGTCCTGATGATTTCTGTTTGCTGGCCTGGCAACAATAACGGCACGATCAACGCGCCCCATATCGCCCATAACCGGGAGCATATTGACCGTGTATGTTCCGTTGTTGGTGTTGATGTCCTTGGTGTGAGGGGTGTTCAGGTCAAATGTCTTTTTGAGTAATAGCTCATAAGGGGAGTAGTCGGGTACAATCTCGGCCAGAACCGTATCAAAGTCCTCGCCATGGTGTTTTCCCAAAAACTCCATGGCAGCATGGTTCTGATACATGATTTTCCGGTCCGGGGAGACAATGGTCACGCTGTCATGCAGGGCCTCAAAGACCTCATAACAACGGATCATATGGGCCTTGGCCTCTTTCGCCTCTGCTGCGGTATCCTGAAATTTGTCGCGGATAACCTGGATGATTTCCTCGATGGGCAGTGCACGCCCCTGTTCTGTGGTCTCGCTTACATTCTCGGGCAAAACGCCTGCGACAAGTTTCTCTGACACGGGCGCTTCGCCCTGCATGGTGGGATGAGTGGCCGCGGTTATCACGGCCCCTTTTTTCACCAATTCTTCTTCTGTCATATTGAGGGGCTTGCTGACCTTGTTTCGCCACTCCTGTGAGCATCCCTGCTTCCCATTCAAAACCTTGCTGAGAGTGACCGCTGAAATCTGCGCCTTCACTGCCAGATCCTTCTGGGCTATTTTCTGAGCCCGAATCGTCTCCGCCAGTCCGGCAATAAAAAACGCCTGTCGCTGTTTGTTCTCAATGGCGATGGCGGTTTCGCTGTTTTCCATATTTCCTCTCCCTGTTCCTTCTTCCTGATTGAGGCCTCATGCCCTCGCATCGAATCAAATGCCAGCTCATGAAAGCTATATTTCTCATTATTGTTATTATCAAATTAATGTCAAGAGAAAAAACATCCCAAGCTATATCGAAATAATAGCCTTATAAGCACAAACAAATTAGCATAAATATTAATTTACACACATTTTACCAATAAATTTCTATTGCGCTAGCTAACAAATAGCATTATATTGGTAATCATTCCTACTACAGTATTAATAAGTAAGCAAGAAGCAGAAAATCTACCCCAAATTGCCTTACCGGAGCCGGAGTGCATTCAGTCGACAAGCTCTGGATTCATCAAAGCACAAAGGGGGTTAATAAATATTTTAGCGGCAAATATTTTTATCTGTCACTGACACAGTGAAATCCTTAACCAATTGGAGATTACAATGATGCAAAAAATCATGGGCGGCTTGATCCTGGCTCTCACCCTTATTTTTTCAGCTTCCCCCGGTAACGCCACCCTAACCACTGACCTGCAAAACCTGGTGATCCAGGGTACAGCCTTGCACGACCAGCTGGCAAACATCAGTGTTAACCAGGGCGGAACCTGCACCCAGCTTGGCACCCTCAACACCTCCATGGAGAGTTATCTGGCCTCGGTGGCCGTGGTTACCAGCAAGCTTACAGTGCCTGTTACTCTGACCAGTACCGACACTACCTCACTTGACACCCTTTCCACCCTCACTACAGAGATAGCAGCCGATTCCGTTCGTCTGTCCTTGGAACTGCGCAGCATCGAAAACGTGGCCGAGCTGTTCGAATACCGGGCCGCCCTGAGCGCCATGCTCCGGCTGTCAGACGATATCGGCAAGATGGCCGACAGGATCCTGGAGATGGCGGACCGCATCCTCGTCATGGCGAGTAATATCGGCGCCATGGCTGATCGTATCCTCATCACCCAGCAGTTACAGAACAGCAATGTGGCCCTGACCCAGCAATCCATCCTCACCACCCAGGCGAATATGGTGGCCATGAGCGACAGCCTTTCCTCCATTGCCTACAATATGACTTTGGGACTTTTGAAGACCGATGCGGTTGTCCTGGAAAACGACATGGGGGCAACAACGCTCACCAGCGCCAACATGGCAACGGAATTGGATAGTCTGGCTGCAAAGACCGCACTCCTGCTTGCCGGCACTGAGAGTCTTTACACCCTGATCAACCAGAACAGCAAGACTGCCAGTCACTTTATCAATAGTGACACCCTGACCTTGCTGGGCGATCTTTCCACCATCAACAAGACCTTATCCCTCGCGCTGGAGACCTACGCCAATACCATCAGCCAGATTGCGCCGTTGACCGAGACTCCGGTTCTTGCCGATGCCACCGCCAGCATGCTGCACCTTACCGCCGACATCGGCAAGATGTCCGGCCGGATCATGGAAATGACCGACAAGATCATCGTCATGGCCGACAACATCGGTTTGATGAGCGACCGGATTGTCACGACCCAGGATTTGCAGAAGACCAATATGGACCTGACCGGGAACTCGTTGCTCACCGCCCAGAGTGTCACCCTCACAGTGATAAAAAACTTCCTTTAAAATAAACATAGACATCCAACGGAGACACAAATATGAAAAAGAACATTATCATTGCCCTGTTTATGGCGGTCAGCCTCTGGCTTCATCCGACCGACTCCCAGGCGGCCCTGCTTGACGATCTGAATGGACTGGTGTCCCAAACCCAGGCCCTTGATACCCAGCTCCAGAATATCACCCTGACCGGCACTTCGGTCTGCGGCCCGCTGGTTGCCGCCAATCAGGCAGCCCGCGACCTTGTCAACAATATCACCCAGATTGACCAGGGGCTCGCCGCCCCCTTGCAGGTGGATGTGGATATCCTCACCGCCCTCAATCAACTGGCGGCTCTAACTCCGAGCCTTGCCGGCGAAAACCTTCGCCTCTCAGTTGATCTGCAGACCCTGTCGCAGACCGGCCAGGCCATTACCATCAAGGACGGCATTGTGGCCATGCTCCAGCTCTCCGATGATATCGGCACCATGGCCGACCGCATTGGTGAAATGGCGGACAAGATCCTGGTCATGTCCGATAATATCGGCCTCATGGCCGATCGTAT
This sequence comes from Desulfocapsaceae bacterium, assembly GCA_030653035.1. Taxonomy (GTDB): domain Bacteria; phylum Desulfobacterota; class Desulfobulbia; order Desulfobulbales; family Desulfocapsaceae; genus UBA2270. The sequence continues at coordinate 12,242 of JAUSAB010000027.1, forward strand.
CATTGCCACCCAGGAGATCCAGAACGAGAACATCCAGCTTACCCAGCAGTCTATCCTGCAGACCCAGACCAATATGCTGACCGTGACTTCTCTGGTGGAGACCAGTACCAATGACCTGACCTTGAATCAACTGGTAATTGAAGGCAATCTGCTGGCGGCCAAGATGGCGGCAGTGATCTTAAACCCTTTTACCATGAAGACACAGCTTGCTACGGTGGCCACCGATATCCATACCTTTCTTGCCAAGGTGACCACCGCTTACGGAACCATCGCCCAGCAGTCGGCAACCAGCACCATGTACATCAACACCACCTCCCTGACCAGTCTGGTGAATGTCTCCATCATGCTCACCTCGCTGACCACGGCCGTTGACGGTTATGTAATCGCCATTGACGCCCTGAAAAATATAACATCCAGCACCAGCCTTTCCGCCTCGCTCAAGAGCATGCTGCAGCTCTCGGCCGATATCGGAGTCATGGCCAACCGCATCCTGGAGATGGCGGATCTGATCCTGGCCATGGCCGACAATATCGGCATGGAAGCAGACCAGATCCTCGTTACTCAGCAGTTGCAGAATGCTAACGTGGCCACGGTGCATGCCTCGATTCTGGCAGCCCAGGACCTGGCAATCACTATTATTGTTGCCCGGAATTTATGATTCTATCTGTAGCAGGAGAGACTGGCTGAAAGGCAAGGACTTTACTGTTAGAGTAGTTGGGATGACATAAAAAAGCCCTTCAGGATATGCTCCTGAAGGGCTTTTTTATATTGGTTAATCATATGCCTGTTACAGCACCCGGAGTTTGCCGGTTTTCCAGAGGGCAACAGCGCTGTACGTCCTGGCCCAAAAATTTGCTTTTTCTTCGGCGGGGTACTTGAAAAAATCCTGGGTCCAATTGAATGACGGATTTTGATACATATCGCGGAGAATGTTGCCAATATGTTTCGGTTTCCAGTGAGCATAGACAAGAAAATCGTAGACAAACCCAATAAGCATTTTGGGTTGGAGCGCCGAAGGATTGGGGAAATGAAGAATATTTCTGGTCCAATCCGGGATGTGTTCCTCTTTTTTGGCATATTCCAACGCCAGTCCGCGGGGAATGTCTTCCTGGCCGTCAAAATCACGGTGAAACAGAAAAAGATCGGAGGCCTTGTATTCAGCGATAAAATCAATCAGGGTCTCATTCGAACACGGGATGAATCCGGAAAATCTCTGGGCATAATCCACCGCCTTTTCCAGGTCCCACATGCAATCCAATACAAAATCGATATCGGGTGCTTCGATGATTGTTTGTCCGTCAAAGTAGGTGCCGATGACATCCACCAGAGGAGGTTGATGATAATTTCCGTACTTTTCCTGGTTTTTTTTGTGCAAGCTGAAAGGACTGCGGATGGCCCGCATAAAAGGAGAACCTTCACTCCAGGTATTGTCAAAGTTGATACAGTGATCAGCGCTATCGGAAATGGTGACCGGCAAAAGTCCGGCGGCTTCATTGCCTTGAAATGTCTTCATGGCCAGCAGGCCGATATATTCCGCAAGTTTGCCAAGCCCATTGAACACATGGGCTGCATCCAGGGAAATACCATACCAGCGCCTGATGTCATGGGGATCAATGTAATTGCAGGCCTTGATGAGATCGCCTTCCACAAAGCCTATTTTCCGCAGCTCTTCAGTAGCTCTCGTTCCCATGAGATTTTGGAACAACAGGTGACAGCCGGAGGGGGTATAATCGAGCAGATAAGGAATGCCTTTTGACCGGAAGAGCTCCTCGACAAAGCGCATCGAAGGGACCATCTGCTTGAAAAGTTGTTTTTGCGCTTCCTTGTCCGTATAGAGCTTGTAGTTCTCGGCTGCAAGAAAGATTTCAATATCAAGCGGCATGAGCACTGAGCGGGACCGCTCTCCGACAACAGGAAGATGAACCTGAAGCCCCCTTTCCAGGGTAAATTTTTCAAGTTGATCGACAGTGGCAGCTATTGCCGGGAAAATGGTCTCATGCGTCTCTGCCGCCAGCTCATTGCCCGCGGCAATAACGTAATGCCCGAACTGATAACAATTTCTCAGCCGGTCGATTACCCGGCCATAGTATTCTTGCGCATTCATATGTTTCTGCGGCCCCTTTCCTTGTCAGCATGAAACAGCATAAAGGTTTTTAAATAAGCCAATCTCAAAAACCAGCAACAGTCCTGCCCTGTTGTGCACTTCAATGGCAGCGGACAAGAGTCTACCAGCCATACCAAAAGTCTACGCCTGCAGATACCCAACTGTCAAGCCCTAGCCCCCTGTTTCTCCCTGGCAAATTTACTTGATTATGCAGCCTGCAATGACACCCAAGACACCTCACATTCCGCATGTTCAGCGGCGACATAGGCAGTATCGCCTGTAATGGTGACGGAAAGATTCATGCTACGCTTCACCAGAGCCGCCAATGCCTGGATACTTCCCCACGGAAGCTGCAGAACCGACACCGGCAGCTCATTGAACTTTGCTCGTCCCTGGGCCCACCAGGTATCCGATTTTGAATTAAAGCTATAAATCTTAACTGCCGGCGAAATCCGGGTTGCCTTTCTTATCCTGTCAACAGTTGGCTCACCCACATCGATCCATAATGATAGGCGATCATCCAGGGTGCGGGCCCATATATCGGGTTCTTCCACTGCGCACAGTCCTTTCGTAAACACCAGATACTCCTGAGCATTCAAACAAAAGGCCAGAACACGAGCCATCATGCGCTCAAGTGTTTCAGAAGGGTGCTGAGCAACCGTTAAATTGAGCGTGTCGTAATAATCCCGGTCGGTATCTGCCAAGGTAATTTTTAATTTATAAATTGTCGGTTTCAATGCCATAAGTCGTTGATCTCCGGAAGATGTGCCCACGCTATGTTGTTACGGGCCTGCGCTGCAAATTCGTTTCTGGTTAAAAGAATGTTCCGACAACAACATGTAAAACGTGGCCTGTCCCTGGTCTATCCCGATTACGCCCCTTCAAGACCAAACGAAAGATATTGTCCTAATTGCGGTTGGTTTAATTGGCCCCTATCCTGATTCTTGTCACTAACGCCAAAATTCAGCCGACCGCAAAAATAATCGACGCTCAAAGAAAGCAGCTCAACGCGGTCGTCTGGAATTTTAGTGTCAGACAACAAATTTCATTCATTAGGTGGTAATGATCGTGTGAAATTTCTATATTCAGTTAAATCTATTCCACCAATACCTACAACTCGTTCGACAATTTTAGGATGGTCTGTCCACGAACAACCCCTGCGATAAGTTTGACTGTTTTCTTCTATGCCGTTAAGGAGTAATATCAGCCGTTCACGATCAAATTCTGCAACATACGGAGCGATGAATTTTACAAAATTCGAGTCTGCTAAACCAAAACTGCCGCTGTCGCAATACATGCTGATTCCAATTTCGAATACCTCTTGAAGTTGTTTGGATTCCTTGGCTTGAATAATGAGATTGTTCCAATTCGCATCGCTAAGCTTCAATAGCAGCTTATATTCAAATGTTCTAAGCTTGGCAATGTGTTCTGCGAAGCTGCCGCTCAAGAATATTGCAGCCGCAAAAAGATTTGCGTCACTCTCTGCATATGAAGACAGCGGAACCTTGGCGGCATCGGTGAGAGCGTTATACAGGGCGGGACACTCCGACAAAAAAGAAATTAATTCCGAGAGGGGTGCACCATTCGGTGAGATCTCGCTGAAATAGGCGCTGTTCTGCACTACGAAATTTCTAAACTCAACAGGGTTGCGCTGATACAGGAGCTGAAGACTTCTGGCATTAATTTCGCGGCCAGCTTCTGTATCTTGGTTGGATAGGCGAAAGCAAAATTTCCATAACGCCTTTATCAACTCGTGCTCAACAGATGGGTGCAATATCTTGAAGTATTTTGCTTCAAGATATTGCTTTAATCCCTTTTGGTCAGGAAATAGGTCTTTTTTTGATGCAACGTCAACCACAAACTCGTCAACTATTTTTTTGGAAAAGATTGGTGGTTTCAAGAGCACAGCTTCCAGCGCATTACGGATTAGCGAACGTACTGTTTCTTTGTTCGGCGAAAAAAGCAAGTTAGCGCTACTTAGCACAGGGTGAGCAGAAAGATGCCTAATTTTTTGAAGATTTAAAAGGTGCTGGTAGTCTGCAATCTCCAATAGACATGTTCGCTTGTTAATTTCGTCGAGGAGGAATAGTTCCCAGTCTGGGCTTGATGGATTGGCCTGCTGCTTATTTTCAATTAATTTAAGAATTGAGGACGCTGTGTTGTCATGATAAAGGTCGCGCAGTGACTGTAGTTTATAGACTAGATCTGCAATTACTACAGACCAAAGCATTACAACGGCAGATCGATAGTTTTCATTGATAAATGAACGTAACACCTCTACAAAATAATCCTTTGTTTTATGATCGACGATGTTCTCTGCTGCAATCTCTATTGAAAATTCATTCATGAAGTAAGACCTTTGTGGGTGACAATCGGGGACAGACCACGTTTGCCAGCACGTCAAACGTGGTCTGTCCCCGATAATTCTTAATTTTTAAAACCTGTTGCGAAAATTGGTGGATAATTACTTATTGTAGTGCAGCCATTATTTCTTTATTATTAAGAAGTTTTGATAGTGCACTACGGCTTGCCTCTATTGGGGATACTACAGTTTGTTTTTCTCTATTTTCATTAATATTTTTTTCAGTGCCTTCTGCCACCATTGCCCCTTCTTCATTATAAACTTCTGCTGTTAAATCATACAAGAATACAGTGTTTTGATATGTGTCACTTTGCCATTCGTTAATTTTGATAAGAACTTTTTTGTATGATTTTTTTAAAACCAAATTATTATTTATCGTCTGTTGATCCATATCAAACGTTAGCTTGACATGTTCTGCATTAATTCCTGCATTTTTAAACCCTGAAGCAGCGGCTTCAACCAAATCATCTGCTAACGGCTTTCCACTCTCAGTATTCATATACCAAGGATTATTAAATCCTCCTCTCATTAGGCCAATATAAGACGGTTTGTTGTTACCATTAACAATATACGGTCGCTTATCAATAACCCCAATTACGATATTCTTATTTGACGTATAGGTTATATTGGGCCACGCATTAATATAATTTTCAGTTCTGTTAATAGCACTGTGTGCGCCACAACCACTTAAGAATACTGGGATGAATAGTAACATTATTGAGAAATTGTTACATAATGCCTTGTGCTTACCTTGAATGTTACTCATTTGCTTCCCTTTTGTAGATGGTTGTTAACGTCGACAATCCAAGATTGAATTTTTGGAGCCCCGTTCTCCGCCATTTTATCAATATTAAGTTGTTTTGGAATATTTTCAGGGGATACCATAATATACCAACTTATTTGACTTGGTGATTTCATGTCTAAGTAAATCGTGGCAGAATAATCACTTTTAACTTTATTCGCATACTGAAGAGGAAAGTCATCCACAATGGGAGTGACAGACTTGAAAATATTACTTTTTATTAGAAATTTAGAGAAGAATCCGAAATCTTGTTCAAGATTTTTTCCAAGATAATCAATCATATCCTCTGTTGGCTGGCCTGTTCTTTTTATGCCTAATGCTTCACAAGTTTTTTTGGAAGGTGTAATAATGACTGCATTTCCTTTAGGGGTAGAACTCACTGAGTTTATGTTTTTTTCTATTTCTTGTAAAAATTCTTTATGAGCACTGAGAGCACTTTCTGGTGATGTATATGAATTATTGTTGAAGGTATAATTATTCGCACAACCATTTAATAAAACAATAAAAACAACAGTCATAAATCTTTTTAAATTTATCATTATCATTCTTCTCCTTGAAAAAAATATGTTAAATAATTTGCTTGGTTGTTTCTGCAACGAAGTTCACTTTTCTTGGTGCCAACAGTGTATTAGACAGAATGGGTCAATATTGTGTTAGGCAGATTCTTTCTATCATTTTTTGGGAATATCACGCGGATCATACCTATTCAATATATCACCTAACCTTTTGACGTTACCTGATGCAGCAGAAAAACACAAATCTCTTCAGGACATCTTTTCTAATCAGCAATCCCTATCACGTTATAGCGCCTCCCTGCCATATTTATCATTGATTACTTTCCCCTCCTTTGTTCCCTTGTTTGGCCTTGACAGAGCTCTTTTTTCGTTGTAAAAATTTTTCCCTTACCATTAATAAAGCAGTCTCATTCGTTCCTGTCTCTTGACAGTTCGGGGAGCCAACAATACTGTATTCTTTCAACCTCTGCCCATACAGGCAGTTTTTATTTCATTCATCAGGAGAACAATACATGTGTCGTTTAGCCCTGAAAACCGCCATTGAGCCTTTTTCACCTTATGAGGTTCTCACGGCCATGGAAGCCATGCAGGAAGGCTATGATGGCTCCGGGCTTGGCCTGTTATTGCGCGGGCTGCACTTTGAGCATTACAAATACGACTCAAAGCACCCTGTTCTTTCCGGGATTGCCCACAGTGAAGCCGCCTGGCAGCGCCTGAACAGCATCATGGCGCAACGTGGCTATGAGCTGAAATATGACCACGAGTTTGAAACCCATCCCGAGATGGTCGAGGCCAAGGATCGCTATCGCTATTTTGTCCGGGTCTATAAGATGCCTGCGGCCTTTGAAGGCAAGAGCACGGAGGAGATCGAAAACGAACTGATGCTCACCCGCCTGTTCCTGAGGGCCAACGGGGAAGAGCACGGCAGCGACCTCACCGCCTTTTCCTTCTGGCCGGATGTGGCCATGATCAAGGAAGTGGGCTGGCCCATGGAGATCGGCAACGCCCTGACCCTCCATGACAACCGGATCACCTCCCGAGTCTGCATGGCCCAAGGACGGCAGAACACCAATTACGGCATCAACCTCTACGCCTGCCACCCGTTCTTCATCCAGGGCATTGCCACCATGACCAACGGCGAGAATACCGCCTTTGTCCCCATCCGTGACTGGCTGCTCGGCAAGCACTTCCCCGGTTACATGGGATATCAGAGTGACTCCGAGGTCTTTGCCCATATCCTCCATTACACCCTGAAACAGCTCAAACTGCCCCTGCAGGCCTATAAGCATATCATCACCCCGCTCAAAAACGCGGAACTGGACAAACATCCCCAGGGCGTTTTCCTCAAAGGGTTGCGTGATGCCTGTCGCCGGCTGATCATTGACGGCCCCAATGCCGTTATCGGCACCCTGCCTGATGAGAGCTGCCTGCTGGTCATGGATCACAAAAAGATGCGGCCTGCCACCGTCGGCGGCAGAGACGGGGCCTGGGCCTTTGCCTCTGAGATGTGCGGCGTTGCCGCCATGATTCCCGACCGTGATCCATCCCTTGATTTTCAACCTATGCGTGAACATACAATTATTGTACCACCCGAGAGAAAGGAACTGACAATATGGTCTCAGCTCGATCCGTATCCGTTGGCCCAAGTAGCTTAGGCTACACGGACCTCCCCTGGATAATCCAGCACCGGGAAGACAGGTGCACCCTCTGCGGACGATGCACCGCTGTCTGCCCGAAAGAAGCTATTTATCTGGCCTACCGGCGGCAGAGGATGCCGAAGCTTGACGTCCTCAAGAAGGCACGCGGCAATGAGTACCGCACCTTTGTCGGCATCCGCCAGAAGACCAACATGGCCAATACCTGTATCGGCTGTTCCATGTGCACCATGGTCTGTCCCAATGAGGCGATCATGCCGGTGCCCAATACCAATGAGCACCGCACCCTCTTCTTCCACAACCAGAAGGGGCAGCCCCAGACCCGTGGTGGCCGGAGAAATGTCAGCGGTCCGAATCTGCTTGACCGGATCATGTTTGACCGTATCTCCATGCTCACCGATCCGGCGCTTGACGCCGGACGCCATGAGTTCAACCTGACCACCACCCTCGGCCGGACCCTTGCTCCGGAAGAATTCCTGAAACGCCAGAGAGAAGGCGGCTGGATCCCCCCGACCCGTGAAATCTTCCCCTTTGTCATCGGCTCCATGTCCTTTGGCGCCCTGTCTCCCAATGCCTGGCTGGGCCTGCTCCAGGGCGTGGCCTACTGCAACGAGGTGCTGGGGATTCCGGTGGTCATGTGTACCGGTGAAGGCGGCTGTCCGCCATGGGTGCTGAGAAGCCCCTACCTTAAATACATCGTCCTCCAGATCGCCTCCGGCTATTTCGGCTGGGATGAGATCATCCGCGCCATCCCCGAAATGCAGTGCGACCCGGCAGCCATTGAGATCAAATATGGCCAGGGCGCCAAACCCGGTGACGGCGGCCTGCTCATGTGGTTCAAGGTATCCAAACTGATCGCCCGTCTGCGCGGCGTACCTGAGGGCGTTGATCTGCCTTCGCCACCCGTGCACCAGACCCTCTACTCCATCGAGGAGAGCGTCATGAAGATGATCCAGACCATGTCCACCGCCTTTGGTCATAAGGTCCCGGTCTATCCCAAGATCTCGGCCTCCACTTCGGCCAAATCGGTGCTTAACAACCTGGTGCGTAATCCCTACGCAGGCGGTCTGCTCATTGACGGCATTGACGGCGGCACCGGAGCGGCCTACAATATCTCCATGGACGCCACCGGCCATCCCATCGCCTCCAACGTCCGCGAATGTTATCTCGATCTGGTGGCCCAGGGCAAGCAGAACGAGATCCCTATCTTTGCTGCCGGCGGTATCGGCAAAAACGGCAATGTGACCCAGAACGGCATGGCTCTGATCATGCTTGGCGCCTCTGGAGTCCATATCGGTAAATACGTCATGCAGGCGGCTACCGGATGTCTGGGCAACGAGAAGAGCCGCTGCAACGTCTGTAATGTCGGCATCTGCCCCAAAGGCATTACCAGTCAGAACCCGAAACTGTATCGCCGTCTCGATCCTGATCTGGTGGCTGAACGGGTGAGCGAGGTGTTCATGTCGATTTCCACCGAGGCCAAAAAGATTATGGCGCCGCTGGGCCGCTCCCAGAGTCTGCCCGTCGGCATGTCCGATGCCCTCGGTATCAGCGACAAGGATGCCGCTGATCGGTTGGGGATCAGATACGTCTGTTAAGGAACGAAGAGTTGCAAGTGTTACGTTGTAAAGAACAGCTTTCGCAATAATTTAAATCTTAAATCTGATTTTGAGGAGTTCTCTGTGAGTACGATTGTTGTAAAAGGTCTTGACGAAAATGGCCATCGTATCAGTTCCATGGTTTTTGAAAATCTGGTACGGGATGCTGCGGACAAGACAAATCATCTCAGTCTGGAGACCTTTGGCCAGCACAATATCGGCATACGACTCCACCGCGCAGACGGCCTGACCATCGAGACCTCAGGTCCTGCCGGTCAGCGTCTGGGTTGCATGGGCATGCCCGGCACCTCCATCATCTGCCACGGATCAGCATCGGACGACGTCGGCTACCTTAATATCGGGGCTGAAATCACTGTCCTGGGGGATGCCACCAACGGGGTGTGCAGTGCCATGGCCAACGGCAAGGTTTATATTCGGGGCTCTATCGGCGCCCGTGGTCTGACCATGACCAAGTGGAACCCTGACTACCAAAGGCCGGAGCTGTGGGTACTCGGATCCACCGGCGACTCCTTTGCCGAGTTCAACTGCGGCGGCATTGCTGTGGTCTGCGGCATTGATGCCAAGAATCCAGCCAATATCCTGGGTTATCGCCCCTGTGTCGGGATGGTTGGCGGCACCATCTATTTCCGCGGCCAGATCGATGGCTCCCATCCTAAAACCAATGCCCGCCTTGACCGGCCGACAGATGAACAATGGCAGTGGCTCATGGAGGGAATGGGCAAATATCTGGAGAAAATCGGTCGCACCGACCTGATGGCAACCCTTTCAGTTCGCGACGAATGGCAGATGCTCCTGACCATTACTCCGCAGGAGCGGGCCCTGATGTTTTCCGGCCCCATGCCCATGGCCGAATTCCGCAACAAACACTGGAACAAGGCCTTCGGCGGTGGAGATCCCCTGCGCGATATAGCCCCTGGTCTTGACCGCAGCCCCATTGAAGCAGTGCCTACCGGCGATCTGCGTCGCAAAAAACCCTTCTGGGCTAACCGGGAATCGGCAGCCCCTTGCACCTATTACTGCCCGGTTCACATCCCGACCGTCGATCGTCTGCGCCTCATCCGTGAAGGCAAGATCGACGAGGCCTACGAGATGCTCCTGCGCTACACGCCGCTGCCGGCATCAGTCTGTGGGGCAGTCTGTCCAAACCTGTGTATGGAAAACTGTTCCCGCTCAGGTGTTGATGAATCCATTGACGTTCAGCTGCTTGGTCGTGCCGTTGCCAATGTGCCGGCACCAACTATGGCCGCACCCATCGGTAAAAAAGTGGCCATCATCGGCGGTGGCCCAGCCGGTATGAATGCCGCCTGGCAACTGGCGCAGGCCGGAGTCGAGGCCCATATCTTTGAACAGGACAAGCAGATTGGCGGCAAGCTGGCCCAGGTTATTCCCTGGGAGCGTCTGTCTAAGGCCGTGTGGGATCAGGAAATCAAACGTTTTCTCGACACCTCCAACATTCATGTCCACCTGAGTGTAGACATGAATAAAGAAAAATTTAAGGAACTGCAGAGCAACTTTGACTATGTTGTGGTGGCGGTCGGTACCCATGAGCCGCGCCGCATCCCCTTCCCCGGCAATGAGCGTGTAATTCCAGCCCTCCACTTCCTGAAAAATGCTAAAAGCTCCATTCCTGACAAGATAGGGAAGGAAGTTGTCATCATCGGGGCCGGTAATGTCGGCTGCGATGTCGCCTGTGAGGCCTACCGACTTGGCGCCGAAAAGGTCACTCTTGTTGATATCCAGAAACCACTGGCATTCGGCAAGGAAAAAGAGGCGGCCGAGGCCCTCGGCGCGACCTTCCGCTGGCCGGTTATGACCCGTGAGGTCACCGATCAGGGTCTGGTCATGGATACCGGTGAGCTGATTCCGGCCCAGACAGTGATCATCTCTATCGGTGACGTGCCATCCCTTAAATTTCTACCGGAGACCGTTGAGACTGTCACCGTTGGCGGTGCGGCCTGGATCAAGACCCAGGATTCGCACCTGACCACCAACGCCAAGGTCCTGGCCGTCGGCGATGTTGAAAAACCTGGCTTGGCTACCAACGCCTTGGGAGCCGGCAAGACCGCGGCTGAATTCATCATTGCCGACTTTAATGGTGTGCAGTGGAAGCCTTTCACCCAGCATCCCATCACCCAGCAGGCTCTGACCATCACCCATTATGTGCCGGATGAGCATATACGCATCCACACCGAGCAGGCCCAGGCCGAGAGCTGTCTTTCCTGCGCCTCCTGCCGTGACTGTCATCTTTGCGAGACCATCTGTCCCACCGGCGCCATCACCCGTCGTGAACTGGAATATGGGCATACCAATGGCTACGAATCAGGACTGGACGGCAGTTGGGAGTATACCTCTGATAACAAGAAGTGTATTGCCTGCGGCTTCTGCGCCGACACCTGTCCCTGCGGTATCTGGATGATGCGGACCTTTTAGTACCTTAGAAATTCGTTTCCTCTTTTTTGAAACGAATTTCGTGAAGGTACTTATCCCGTTTATCGAGGTTAGTTCTTTATAACCGAGCATAACGAAAAAGCCCTGCAGGTGAATATCCTGCAGGGCTTTTTCGTTATTGACGCATCTCTGTGACTTCCCGGATCAGGTCAATTTAACCTAAAAACGGCAGTTGGGTATAATGATTTTGCAATAACTTCTTACATGGCCAAATTTTTCCCCTCACCCCGGCCCTCTCCCAAAAGGAGAGGGAGCTTTCACCCTTCTCCCTGAGGGAGAAGGGCTGGGGATGAGGGGGAACGGCATTTACATTATGAAGTAACTGCCGTTTTTAGGTTTAAAAGACGGTTTTCACCTGTAAAAAATGAAAACCAGTCCTGCAATCCCGCCCACCTCTTTATCAATATCTATCCACCATGTCCTGAGACTTGCCTCCGGGGCATCATATTTCCCTCGCATTCACCCCACAAATAAATATATAACTATAAATGAAGCAACGTATGTCTTCTTCCGTTTTTTCAGTTAAGATGGAAATACAAAAACGAGCAATATGACAGTCCTACATTCATATGGAAATCCCCATCATGATGAATTCATTAGCTACAAAAGAGATTTTCAAGATAGTTGCTCCATCGCTGCTTGCCATATTGCTTTTTATCTTTACCATATTTGGTATCGCCCTGCCGGCTTACCAGAAAAACCTGCTGCACCAGAAGCAATTGATGCTGATCGAGTTGGTACACATCGCATTCAGTACTCTGGAGAATTATGATGACCAGGTCAAGAAAGGAAAGATTTCTCTTGCCAAGGCCCAGGACCTGGCAAAAGAGCAAATCAGGAAACTGCATTACGGGCCGGATCACAAAGACTATTACTGGATCAATGATCTCCAGCCCAGGATGATCATGCATCCCTACCGTCCGGATCTGGAACAGCAGGATTTATCTTCATTTTCCGATGCATCCGGCAAGCATCTCTTTACCGAGTTTGTTCAGGTTGTTCAAAGGGATGGCGGCGGATTTGTCCCCTATATGTGGCAATTAAATGACGACCAGCAGCATATTGTTTCCAAACTTTCCTATGTAAAACTGTTTCAGCCTTGGGGATGGGTTATCGGCACCGGGGTATATCTGGATGATGTTCATTCCGAAATTGCCAAAATCACGAAAAAATTATTGTATATTTCCCTGGCAATTTTGTTGTCTATTGCCGGCCTATCATTTTTTATTATTTCTCAACAAGTTAAAAATCTCAGACGACGGCAGATTGCCGAGGCCGAGGTGGAGCGATATCGTCAAAATCTGGAAAAACTTGTCGTAGAGAGGACAGAGGAACTGCAACTGGCCCAGTCAAAGATCAATATCATAAATAGCTTTCTTCCCATCTGCTCCCATTGCAAGAAAATACGAGACGACAGAGGGTACTGGAATCAGATTGAATCGTATATCAGAGACCACTTTGAGGCTGAATTCTCTCATGGGATTTGCCCTGCCTGCGCGAAAGAATTTTACCCGGACTTAGATCTCTCAAAAAAGGGGGTAGTTAGTTAGCTCCTCCTTCAGTATAATGCACGACGCAAAGCCTCTTGGACAAAGTGTGAAACGATATAATTACCATTAAAATCAAGCTGTTATGCTGACATTGCAAATGTCGGTTTTTGGGAATGTTTTACATCAGGGCGTCTTTTACGAGTAAGAGGAGCTAATCGACTCCCCACTTCTCAAAATCATTTCCAGCGGAATCAACAGGAACAGAAGGGCCAAAAAGTCCATAAAACCGTAGCCCTTCAGGCTATCCTGGCGATAGATGCATTTCAACAGCCTTGATCGCATCAGCTGCAGAACTCGTAATACCGCCGGTATAACCTGATCCTTCGCCTATCGGATACAAATTTTCGGTATTTACTGATTCATATTTTTCATTGCGTTGAATCCGGACAGGAGAGGAAGTCCGTGTTTCCGCACCCAGCAATATCGCCTGCCTGGAAACAAATATGGGAACCTCTTCTTTCCATTTATTAAAGGCAGCCATCAACTCCGAAACCACAAATCCGGGAAAGATATCTCTCATATCAGCAGCAACGGCCCCCATCTTATAGGAGGTTTGCTGCAGGCCGGCAGAGCTGCTCGTACCTAAAAAATGCAGCAGGTTCTGGGCCGGAACCTGCCAGCTGCCCCCGCCGGCCATAAAAGCCTTGCGCTCGATATCCTTCTGGAACTCCAACCCAGCCAGAGGACTTGCTGATTGATAATCTTCCGCATGACAACTCACCACCAGCGCCGCATTTGAATAGGGTGATGACCGGCGCGCATAGCTCATGCCGTTGAGAACCAGCAATCCTTGTTCAGAGGAGGCATTCACAACCTCACCACCTGGGCACATGCAAAAGGTATAAACTCCCCGCCGAATCCGCCGGTTGGTGTAATTCAAAGAATAGGCGGCCGCCCCCAGGCCAGGAAAGTTCGTATATTTGTCACCATAGCGCATCAGGTTGATAGTTTCGACAGGATGCTCTATCCTTACTCCCACTGAAATCGGTCGCTGCTCCATGGCAACACCTTTTGCATGCATCATCGCCAAGGTATCGCGAGCCGAATGGCCCAGGGCAATATAGATAGCAGAAGCAAGATATTCCCTCTCCCCGTTGATGATGATACCGATGGCCTTCCCTTTCGAGACCAAGAGGTCTGTCATCTTTGAGCCATACAAGATCTCCCCGCCCCGCTCCAGAATATAGGTTCTGATATTGCGGACGATTTTGCATAATACATCGGTACCCAGATGGGGTTTACTGATATACCCTATTTCGGCAGGCGCTCCGAATTTGATAAAGGTCTGCAACACCCGGTTGATAAAGCTCGTATTATTGACTCTTCGGGAAAAGAGCTTGCCGTCTGAATAGGAACCGGCGCCCCCTTCACCAAATTGGATATTGGATTCAGGGTTGAGAACTCTCTCTTTTATAAACCGTTGCACATCAAGAGAGCGCTCTTCTATCTTTTTTCCTCGTTCAAAGATCAGAGGCTTAATCCCATACTCAAGAAATTCAAGGGCCGCAAACATGCCGGCAGGACCGAAACCAACAATAATCGGCCTCTCCTGAATGGTTGCTCTCTTTTTCTCTATCTTGATTGGCTCTGTGTATACAGGAAAGTTTTTCTTGGTGGAAAGGCTGTCAGCAATCGCTACAACGAGTGAAATTTTGTAAAATATCTGGTCAATGTTTTTCAGTTCAAGGGATTTACTCAAAATTTTGACGACAGAAATATTTTCCACTCCTATTTCCATCTGTTGCGAAACGGCATTGAGATAGGCATCAACCCCGTCTTTTTCAATGGGAATTTGCAGATTGTTCACTATCAGATTCAAGGGAATGCTCCCATCTCTCTTTTTCATCAGAAACTCAGAAAATAGTAATATACACTACACGGATCGCGCGGGATTAGGCTCAAATTTGACCGGGACAAGTAAAGCGCGGCCAAAGATAGCCTCATGACGGGACACGTGATGGCACATTAGTCCTTTTTGAAAAATTTATAAATTGCTGAAATTTAGAGATGACCTCAAAATCCATGCCCGCCGCTTTTGGGTGTCGTCATGAGTAACTGTTTCGCCTCAAAGACCTTCTGGTTGTAAAGTTTTTTGAGTAATTCACTTCGCTTCCTGTTAACACCCGCATCTCCATAACCGACCCTTGACGCTGAGCGAATATGAACCATGTTTTGTGTCAAATCGATCCTCACCTCTAAATCATCTATAAAACCAAAAATGGCCGATGAAAAAGTAGCCGCAAGGTACCCGTCACTTTCTGCCCGAATAATACCTCCCATCTCTCGCACTACATTTTTGAGAATGGGCAAAGGATCAAAAGTGATGTCTTGCGAAAGAAGAATGGGTTCAAGGAAATGTAGGGCATCCTCATTTTGCTCACTGCAGACGCAATTAGGGGTAGCAGGGCATCTCACCAGCATTCCTGCGACCAGACCGGGAGCTTTTCCCGACCTGGAGATGAGCCCAAGAATAAAGAACAAGAGAATGAAAACGACAAGGAGGAGAGTCAGGACAAGGAAAGCAGTCTTCATAGGGAAGCTTCGTTCAGAGGTCGACATTAGAGATAAGGGACAGGGCGCGTTTTAACGCATAGTACCGCTCACAGGTTTTGTTATTTTTCTTTGATAAGGGATGCCATTATTTTTAAAATCAGGAGAATCCATGGAATCCCATGCAAGAGCAGGTCAAACCAATCCAAGGGCTTGATCAAGTTTCCCCGTATGAGCATTGATAATTTTTCGACAATATGAGGCGGAGAAAATGGAGCCAGCCCAAGCGTTGCACACAATACGACAACCACCCCCCAGTTTAATTGATCCACTACGGATAATATACTTTTCATCGCTCTTCATCCTCAAGGCCGCGGCAAACCCGCATGTTCAGGTTGTTGTTGGCTGTTCTTTACCCTATCCTCTCAATCTCTCCGGCCAATTACCCCATCTATATCAGACAGGACCGCAATCAATCACGCAAGATATCAATCGAAACGAATTTCCCTTTATCCTGAAGACAGCATTCTTACCGGAAGTACCACAGCGCGCCAAGAGAAATCTCCATCTCCCCGTTAACAAAACGTATCATGAAACCTCAATATTGGTACACAACTGAGAAATAGAGCGACAACTGACCAGCCAGAAAGGATACTTCCCCACAGGAGACACTTAATCCTGCAGGGAAGTGGTGAGCCGAGAGGTCTCAAGGTATTTATCACTTGAGGGGGTGGTGGGTAATACTGGGTAAAAACAATAGCCAGTTAAACTCATGCAGCAATTCTCCATACCGGAACAGGGCGTCACCTGTTCCTTCCGGCGCGCTGCTATTATAAGTGGCCCCGAAGAACAGGGTGTCATTCATAACCAGAAAATCGCCAGGCCAACTGGAATCACTGCCGGGGACAATATCCTTGACCAGCGTAGCATTACCGACAGTACCGTCTGTTTTCCATAATTCTGTCCCATTGGTCACATTTTCAGCATTGAAATAGACTTCTCCATGAAAAGCAATAAAATCTCTCGGCCAACTGCTCGGACCGGGGTTAATATTTTTCACCATAACCGTGCCGCTATCTGTGCCGTCACTTTTCCACAGTTCTCTATTAAAGGAGTCGTTCGTATGAGAACCATCGTCAAGGGAGCCATCATCTCCGGCAAAATAGAGGGTCCCGTTGACATCCGTGAGGTCAGAAGGCTCAAAATAAGGATCTGTATTGCCGGGATAGATGTCTTTCACCAGTGTCGCGTTGCCAAGTGTGCCGTCGCTCTTCCATAATTCCCGGCCATGAATGCCATCATCGGCACGGAAAAACAGGGTACCGTTGACCAGCGTGAAATAACAGGGGCTACCTGACTCCGAACCTATATTAATATCCTTCACCAGGGTTGTACCGGCATCTGTCCCGTCACTTCGCCATAATTCGTAGCCGTTAATTCCATCATTGCCCTGGAAGTAAAAATAGCCATTCAAGATCACGGGAATTCTAGAGCTGTCAACTGCGACCCCGCCGGTCCCAATATCCTTAACCATGGTGACGCTGTTATAAGCCGGTCCTTCACACTTCCACCATTCATCGCCAGTATTGCTGTCATTACCGACAAAGAAGAGTGTATTATTCATAACAAAAAGGTACTCTGGCGGCCCCGCACCAACTAATGGATTGATATCCGCCACCATGACCGTATTCACAGCTGTACCGTCCGTTTTCCAGAGGGCTGCACCGTTAGCGGCATCAATACCGGCAAAAAATACGGTGCTGCCGATAGACGCCAGATGGCATGAATCACTCACCCCATCATTAGAGCCAGGATAAATATCCTTGACCATAGTGGTCCCTGCCAACGTACCGTTACTCTTCCACAGCTCCCAACCACTGGTTATTTCATAGGCACAAAAATAAAGGGTACCGCCAACGTTAAGCAACTCTCGGGGTGTCGGAGGAGTTCCCCCCCCTTTTTCAGACACCACCTCAAGTTTTTTTTCAAAAGACGGCGTCCCAACAGCCTCGGCCACGAATTTTTTAACAACCTTCGTGCCGCTTCGGGTACCATCGCTCTTCCACAGGGCGCTGCCATTTACACTGTCATAGGCGGAGAAAAAGAAAACACCATTCACCTCGGTCAGATAACGAGGTGAAACCTCCTTTATCCGACTTACCCCCCACTCTGCCTGTACGAAAGATGGCCACCAGGTCAACAATAAAATCAAAGGAATAAGTTTTTTCATGGCATGCTCCTTGGTAAAAAGAAAAAAAATGAAATTAGACCTTCCTGCATGAGAACCACAACCTTCCTTCCGTTGCCCCCCAAGCAGATTTGATTTTTTATGTCAAGGGTTTTCTTTTAAATCACGATAGCAAACTAACTAGCTGAAAGTCAATGCGCTGAATGTTTGAATTGCAAAAAAGTATTTCAAGGAGATATGATGAATGTATCCAATTGTGTTTGATTGGCAAAGTTGTTTTTAGATTCAAACCACAAAGAGCAGATTCATGAGGCTCACCCCAATGTGTGATGGGTCGGGAAATATTGATCAGCAACTCTGACTTATCAAGTGAAGGACGAGGGAAAACGATGAAGAGAAAAATGATTATCGCCGTTGTCGTACTGCTGGCCGGGATCACCGGCTGGTGCCTTCACCACTACAGCGACAGGGAGGTGATTAAACGCACGCTGAGCTCCATTGCGGTCGCGCTTGGCAAGGAGGGAGAAGAGAGCCCGATCCAGCTCGCCCTGAAGATGAGACCGGTAAAAGATTTTATTGCCCCGGCCTGTAAGGTTAACGTGCCGGAAAGCAACTATCACGAGCTTCTGGATCCTGAACTGGTCATCCGCTACCTCATCATCTACCGCTCCCGTCAGGCCAAACTGCAGGTGGCCATTGACGGAATCCAGGTCGATATTCCGGGCAAGGGGTCAGCCGAGGTCAGCGCCCTGGTCCATGTGACCGCCAACCAGAACCAGCATGATTTCTTTGACGAAGTCCATCAGGTAAATTTTTCCCTGCAAAAGCAGAAAAAAAAGTGGCAGCTGCACCAAGCCACCCTGCCCGCCGACGCCCTGGTGCACGGACACTAACTGATGAAGGTGCCGGCTTGCAGGCAAGCTGGAATCAGACGTTTATCCTCAAGCCGCAGTTCGCAGGGAGAGACCAATCCGTTTCCTCTGCTTATCCACCTCAAGGACCCGGGCCATGACCTGCTGCCCTACCTTGACCACCTCGGCCGGGTCTTTCACAAATCTTTCGGCCAGCTGGCTGATATGCACCAGTCCGTCCTGATGCACCCCGATATCGACAAAGGCGCCAAAACGGGTGACATTGGTGACGATACCGGGCAATCGCATCTCCACGATCAGGTCGTCTATGCTGTTCACACCTTCAGCAAAGGCAAAGACGGTGAACTCCTGACGCGGATCACGACCGGGCTTGGCGAGTTCGGCCAGGATATCGTGGAGAGTCGGCAGACCGAGTGTTTCCGCAACATACCTTTTGAGCTCGATCCTGTCCCGCAGTTCCTGACTGCTGATCAGTTCACGCACCGTGCAGCCAAGATCGGCGGCCATCTTCGTCACCGTGGCATACCGTTCCGGATGGACAGCCGAATCGTCCAGCGGATTTGCAGCGCCATGGATGCGCAAGAATCCGGCACACTGTTCAAAGGCCTTGGCCCCCAGCCGCGGCACCTTCAGCAGTTCTTTTCTGGAGGCAAAGGGGCCATGCTCGTCACGGTAGGCGACGATATTGGCGCCCAGCACCGGACCCAGACCCGAGACATAGGCCAACAGTTCGGGCGAGGCGCTATTGACCTCGACCCCGACACTGTTGACACAGCTCACCACCACATCCTCCAATCCCTTTTTCAGCTCCGCCTGATTGACGTCATGCTGGTACTGACCGACCCCGATGGATTTGGGATCGAGCTTGACCAGTTCCGCCAGGGGGTCCTGGAGACGGCGACCAATGGAGACGGCGCCGCGCACCGTGAGATCATGGTCGGGGAACTCCCGGCGGGCGACCTCGGAGGCGGAATAGATCGAGGCCCCGCTTTCGTTGACCAGGGTGATCAGGATCGTGGGCCCCAGATCAAGGTTGCGCACAAATTCCTCTGTCTCCCGGCTGGCCGTCCCGTTGCCGATGGCAATGGCCTCAATCTGGTGCAAGCGGCAGAGCTCTTTGACCTTTCTTGCCGCCTCCTGTTGCTGGTTGGCGCCATGGGTGGGATAGATGGTGGCGTAATCAAGCAGCTTCCCCTGACTGTCCAGACAGACCAGCTTGGCGCCGGTACGGAATCCGGGATCAAGGGCCATGACCCGCTTTTGGCCCAAGGCCGGGGCCAGAAGCAACTGGCGCAGGTTGTCGCCGAAGACCTGGATCGCCTCGCGGTCGGCCCGCTCCTTGAGACTGGCACGCAGCTCATTTTCAAGAGACGGACCCAGTAAGCGTTTGTAGCTGTCGGCCACGGCCAGGGCCACCTGCTCCCGGAATTTCCCTTGAGTCAGGTACTGCTTCTTGAGAATGGCGAGACACAGCTCCTCATCGGGCCGGACCGACAACCGCAGGACCTTCTCGTCCTCGCCGCGAAACATGGCCAGCAAGCGATGGCCGGGGGCCTTGCGCGCCTCTTCCTGCCACTCAAAATAATCGCGGAATTTGACGCCTGTCTCCTCATTCTTTTTCACGACCAGCGAATGGAGCTGCGCCTTGTCGGCAAAGAGACGGCGCAGACGCGCCCGCATCGGCGCATCCTCACTGATCCACTCGGCCATAATGTCTCTGGCCCCGGCCAGGGCCTCGTCCTCAGAGGCAACCCCCTGTTCAGGATCAAGAAAGGCTGCGACAGCGACACCCTGGTCACAGCCACCAAAGATTGCCTTGGCCAGCGGCTCCAGTCCCTTTTCGATGGCCATCATGGCGCGGGTCTTTCGTTTCAGCCGGTGCGGCAGGTAGAGATCTTCGAGGGTTGCCAGATCGGCAGCGCCCTGCAAACCGGCCTGCAACTCAGGCGTTAACAGGTCCCTTGCCGCCAGCGACTCCATGATCGCCTGCCGCCGCTTATCGAGCTCCGCAAGGCTAGCCAGCTGATCGCGGATGGCAGCGACCTGGACTTCGTCAAGGGAACCGGTCACCTCCTTGCGGTAGCGGGAGATAAAGGGGACGGTCGCCCCTTCCGCCAGCAGCTGGGCCGTGGCCGCCACCTGAGCGGCGGCTATCTGCAGGTCGCCGGAGATGCGCTTATAATAAAGTTGATTCTGATCCATAGGGGAAAACGAAGAAATTCTGAATTGATCGGTTTGGAATCTTAAAGAGCCAAGAGAGAAATCAGCCGCCGGCACGTTTCACTTTATAGCCCATGCCGACCAGTTCCTGTTCCAGCATGTCCCGGTGGTCGCCCTGAATTTCAATAACTCCCTCCTTGATACTGCCGCCGCTCCCGCACTTTTGTTTCAGGGTTGTCGCCAGTTTTTTTAGACCCTCAATATCCAGAGGAACACCGGTTATCAGGGTGACACCCTTTCCTTTCCGCCCCTTGGTCTCCCGTATCAGGCGGACAATGCCGTCGCTTTGGACAGGCATCTGTTTTTTCCGGCAACTGCACTTTACGGCCGGTTCATGACAGTCGGAACAGAGCTTACCTGACTCTGTCGAATAGACTACACTTGAATTTTTATTCTGTATTTTCATGGCAAGAGAGAAAAATCAGCAACGATTCAATGTCCGCAGTTCAGGAAATACGGTAGAGAACCGCGGTTAACACGGCCCAGAACAGGATCAGGATAGTCCCGAGCGCGCAGGCGACGCCGAGCAGCCGGTGATTGAGCATTTCCCGGCGGTTTTCCTGGTACCCCAGGAGCAGTCCGCAGAGGATGCCTGTTGCCATGCCGCCGCCATGGGCCCAGTTGTTGATACCCGGCACCAGCAGACCAAAGACGAAGATACTCAAGGCCCAGCCGCCGACCTGCTGAAACACCTGCCGGCCATAGCTGCCGCCCCGGCTTTTGCCGTAATAGATAGCCGCACCGACCAGGGCGCAGACCGCAGCCGAGGCGCCAATGGTAAAAGGAACCCTGGCCAGATAGGAGAGCAGAAAACCGCCGATGCCGCCCAGGGTATAGATGGTGAACATCCGGGAAAGACCATATTCCTGGATAATCAAAGGGCCGATCTGCCGGAGGGCGATGATGTTGAAGACGAGATGGAGCAGGCTGCCGTGCAAGTAGCTGGCTGAAACCAGCGACCACCAGCGGTGCAGGGACTCAATGGGCATGGTGCCGGTCGCTCCCAGCAGTAGAAGACCCCGGTTATCCGGCGAAAGAAAGCTAAAGGGGCTCATGGCCATGCCCATGCCACTGGGGCTGAGGATCAGCGAGAGGACAAAAAAGGCGATGTTGACGCCGACCAACCCCTTGAGAAAAAGATCAGGATCACGGAACAGGCGGAAGAACCCACTGTTTTTCCACCAAGAACCTGGAGACTTGAGGCCGCAATAGGGGCAGACGGTTTCGCCACGGCTGATAAGGCCGCGGCAGTTGGGGCAGAGCTGGGAATTCTTATGTGAGGTAGTCATATGGCGGCTTGATTGGTTTACAGACGGGCGTCAATTTTTTGGTGGAATTGGCTCCACGAGAGAATTTTTTCATCAGCGGTCATGAGGGTGGCGCCATTTTCGATGGCAGATGCGACAATCATGCGGTCGGCTGGATCACCCTGAAACAGATGGAGTTGACCGGCACGGATGGCCGTTGTCCCCCGCAAAGGAATTTCGAGCAGACCGGCTTGTAACAGCTCGGATCGCCACACATCAAGCTCTGTTTTCATGATCAATCGTTGTTTTTCAACCAGCAGGGCAATCTCCCAAAAACAGATGGTCGCCACGCCAAGCTGACCGGCGGCCAAAGATTCGTTGATTATCTGGAGCGCGGTTTTGCCCAGGCGCGTACTCCCTTCATCCAGCCAGACAAGAACATGGGTATCAAGAAGCAGCATCATTCCGCATCCCAGGAAAGGTCCAGCGGGGCAATCAGATCGTCTTTGCTCTCCACTGTCCCTTTATGTAAGCCAAAAAGAGTTGAAGGAACTGTTCGATAGGGCTTCAGGATGGAAACAGGTTTTCCATTCTTGGTGATCACGATGCCTTCACCTGTCTCATTGACCTCATCCATGAAATGTAAGCATTTTGCCTTGAATTCCGACGCCTTGACCGTTTGCATGGTTCCTCCCTTGAATTGGTGCTGCTTTATCCAGACTATAGTCATTGCCATGGTCATATGGCAAGCCTTTTTCATGAGCCCTGGTGACGTTCCCCCAAATCACTCTTATCAACCGCCCGGTCATTGTATGGTGGAGTTGCCAATCTGGGGCAGTCCATCTCCAAGGTAAAAAATTCCCGGATATCCGTGATAGCGTGGAGAAAAGAGGCAGTAGTGGGCCGCTACCGGCAGCATGGGATGCTGGTAGCGGTAGAAAAGAACCAGCTTCATATCTTCGGAATGCGGATTCGGCTGATCATGAGCGAGCCTGAAAGGGCAAAGGTCAGAACAAGGGGATGGAGCCTGAAGCCGGCAAGTTTGATTTGCCCAAACCAGAGATCCTGGTGCACCGCGCCGAACGCAGCTGCGACCGCCAGCAGTAAAACGAGGAGGAGGGAGGTCGGAATCGGGGTTCCTTCAAAGTACTTCACCTTGTCACCGCCCTCGGACAGTGTCTCGGCGGTGATGTTGTAACGGGCCAGGCGCGAGACCCCGCACGCGACGAAGTAGGCCAGAATGATGCGGTCATAAAGGCCCTGCATGCCGCAACCGTAGGCGATAATCGCCGGGGCGACACCAAAGGAAATGACATCTGCGAGGGAATCCAGCTCTCGCCCCATCAGCGACGTCTTCTGCCGCCATCTGGCGATGCGGCCATCCAGGACATCAAATACCAAGGCCGCCAACACCAGGGCGCAGGCAAAATAGACATGCCAGATTTCACCGGATTGCAGATAGGTCATGGTGGAGAATATCGCCCCGACGCCGCAGACGGCATTGGCAAGGGTAACCCAGTCGGCCAGATGGAAGTCGCGAATCATTGATAAGGGCTTGGGGGGCTGAGGTGTCGTCATCGTAACCGGGTCTCCATGTGAATTTGCTTTCTCTGCCATACCGTCCTGCCATGAATGTCGTGGGCAGCACGGCTATATGGCGCGTAGGCCATGGGATAGGGTTAATGGAAAACCAAGGAGAAGTCAAGGGTTCCCAAGATCGTCCGGCTGGAGTAACAATATGGGAAGTATCCTGGATTTCCTTTTTTTCAGGGAGGAGGAAGCACAAAGTCCCCCCTTTAAGAAAGGGAGTGGGGGGATTTGGCCTTTATGGGGGATATTGCAATTTTCAAACCGGAGAGCCTCTTGCAAACTGAAGATTTTCGTCCAAAATCGAGGCATGCGAAAAATTTTACCGCAGGCATATAGCTGATATTTCGAGGATAAAATTTTTATGCATAACGAAGAGGTTGGGCGAAAAGATCATTTTGCAAGAGGCTCCGGATAATGCTGTATCGAACCATGCGAATACTCCTTCAACATCCTCTGAAATTTTGCTATGAATAGAGAGAGGGCGTGCGTTGCGCACTCTCAATTCATCCTTTTCTGCGGGCAAACCATGGGCAAACATTATCTCAGCTCGCTTTTCGAGCCTCAGTCCGTTGCCGTCTTTGGCGCCAGCGACCGCATCGATTCGGTCGGCCAGGTCGTTTTCGACAACCTGCTGCACAGCGCCTTTCACGGCCAGATCTATCCCATCAACCCCAGCCACGAGACCGTTCAGGGCCAAAAGGCCTACCCTTCCATTGCCGCTGTCGGCCAGCCGGTTGATCTGGCGATTATCGCCACCCCGCCCCAGTCGGTCCCCACGCTTATTGATGAATGCGGCCGACATGGGGTCAAGGCTGCTGTGATCCTCACCGCCGGATTTGGCGAGTCAGGGGCCGCCGGGCTGGCATTGGAGCAGGAAATAATCAAAAAGGCCCAGCAGTACGGAATCCGGATGATCGGCCCCAACTGTCTGGGCCTGATGCGGCCTTCCGTTGGCCTCAATGCCACCTTCAACAAAGGCGGCGCCAAGGGCGGCAACCTGGCCTTTATCTCCCAATCGGGCGCCCTCTGCACCGCGATCCTCGATTGGGCGCAGAGCAACGACGTCGGATTCTCGACCCTTGTCTCCCTGGGCTCCTCCGCCGACGTGGACTTCGGCGAGATCCTCGACTACCTGCTGACCGACAGCGCCACCAAAAGCATCCTGCTCTACATTGAAGGCATCCGCAAACCCCGCAGCTTCATGAGCGCCATCCGCGCCGCCGCCCGCATCAAGCCGGTGATCCTGGTCAAAGTCGGCCGCCACAGCTCGGGATCGAAGGCCGCACGCACCCATACTGCGTCGCTGGTGGGCGCCGACGATGTCTTTGATGCGGCCATCCGCCGGGCAGGCGTGGTGCGGGTGCAGACCATCACCCAGATGTTTGTCGCCGCCAAGGCCATGTCCGCCGGTTTCCGTCCGGTGGGCAACCGCTTAGGCATAGTTACCAACGGCGGCGGCCCCGGCGTCATGGCCACCGACCGGGCCTCCGACCTGGGCGTCGTCATTGCCACGCTCTCGGATGCAACCATCGACCTGCTCAACCAGTCGCTACCGCCAAGCTGGTCGCACGGAAATCCGGTGGACATCATCGGCGATGCCCAGGCGGACCGCTATCATCTGGCGGTCAAGGCCTGCCTGGATGACGCAGGTGTCGATGGCGTCCTGGTGATTTTGACGCCGCAGGCCATGACCAAGCCGCTGGAATCGGCTATGGCGGTGATCGAGCTGTCCGGCAAGAGCAGCAAGCCCCTTCTCGTCTGCTGGATGGGAGAGAACCAGGTCGCCGAGGCCCGCGCCGCCTTTGCCCAGGCCAGGAAGCCGCACTTCCGCACCCCGGAGCCGGCAGTAGAGGTTTTCTCCTATCTCTCCGCCTACACCCAGAACCAAAAGCTCCTGCAGCAGATGCCCGGCCCCTTGTCCCATCACCTGGAGCCCGATGTCGAGGGGGCGCGCATGATCATCGACGCCGCCCTGCTCGACCGGCGCATGGTGCTGGGCGAAATGGAATCGAAGGCGCTGCTTTCGGCCTTCCATATCCCGGTGGCGAGTACCATGATTGCTCACAGCCCCAACGAGGCCCTGCTGATCGCCGAGCAGTCAGGTTTTCCGGTGGCGATGAAGGTCAACTCCCCGGATATTTCCCATAAAACGGATACCGGCGGCGTCCGGCTCAACCTCGGCAACGCCCAGGCCGTGCGGGCGGCGTATCAGGAGATTCTTGACGAGGTTCGCCTCCACCGGCCCAACGCGGCCCTGGACGGGATTGCCATCGAGCCGATGATCGTCAAGCCGAACGGCCGTGAATTGATGGTGGGCGTCAGCAATGACCAGGTCTTTGGCCCGGTCATCACCTTCGGGGCCGGGGGGACCATGGTTGAGGTCATGGGCGATCACGCCGTGGCCCTTCCTCCGCTCAACGCCTTTCTGGCCAGGGACCTGATCGAGCGGACCCATGTCGCCAAGACCTTGGGCCAATTCCGCCACATGGCACCGGTCAATATCGAGGCCCTCGAAAGTATCCTGCTTCGCGTCTCCGAGATGGTCTGCGAACTCCCCCTGCTCAAGGAGATGGACATTAACCCCTTGATCGTCGACGAAAACGGCGTTCTCGCCGCAGACGCGCGGGTGGTCCTTGAGTATCGGCCGCCCAGCACCGACCGCTACGCCCATATGGCGATCTATCCCTATCCATCGCACCTGGTCAGCCACCATCAACTGGCGGACGGCAAGGATATCACCATCCGGCCGATCAGACCGGAAGATGCCGAGATCGAACAGGCCTTCGTCCACAATCTTTCTGCTGAATCACGATATTTCCGGTTCATGCACACCGTCCAGGATCTCTCCACCGAGATGCTGATCCGGTTCACGCAAATCGATTACAGCCGGGAGATAGCGCTGATTGCGGTAACTACGGAACAGGGGGCAGAGGTCGAGATTGGGGTGACGCGCTTTGCGATCAACCCGGATGGAGAAAGCTGCGAATTCGCCTTGGTGATTGCCGACAACATGAGCGGCAAGGGACTTGGCCAGAAATTGATGACCGCCCTGATGGATGCAGCCCGCTCCAAGGGCCTCAAGGTCATGATGGGAGAGATCCTCAACGACAACGACCGGATGCTCAAGCTGGCAGGCCGCCTCGGGTTCAGCGTCACCAACAGCCCGGAAGACAGAGGCATCAAGCTGGTGAGCAAGAACCTGTAACGGCCCCCCCTCTTCTTATTTTTTTTTCTGGAAAACTGAAATTGTCGAGTACGCCCCCGATATCATCCAGTATCAATATTGGGACGCTATTCGTAGTGTGACCACATCCTCAACACCTTCACCACGTTCTGATCTTTGAGAACCTGATACACCAGGCGGTGCTGGATGTTGATGCGCCGTGAATAGGCGCCGGATAAGTCACCAACCAATTTTTCATAGGGTGGTGGATTTTGGAAGGGATTGTCGCGTAGAACCGCTAGGAGCGCTTGTGTTTTTTCTTTCAGACCTGCCGCTGAGAGCTTTAGTGCATCCTGCTGGGCGTGTTTGGTGTAGATGAGCTCCCAACTCACCAAGGCAGATCCTTGGCGCATTTGCTGACCGGAGTCTGCAATCCCTCCACAATAGACTCGCGCATACCGGGAACGGACAGCAGGTACATGGTTTCCTGAATAGCAGCCCAGTCCTCGGCCGAAACAAGCACGGCATTATTGCGTTTGCCGGTGATGGTTATCGGCTCATGGTTTATGGCCGTTTCATCAATGAGGTTGTAAAAGTTCGAGCGCGCCTGGCTGGCAGTGAGTGTTTGCATGACATCCTCCTTGAGTAGGAATTTTAGCGTACGACAAAGCGTACTCTACGTCAAGGGTTACTTTGTGAATTCCAGGAAGAAAAAATAGATATTTTTCAAGACCCTTGAATCGACAACACTCTCTCCGCGAAAAGGAATAATCGGCTTGCCGTGTGTATATAAATATTATATAATAATGTAAAACAAAACACATGGAGGTGGGCAATGCATAATTTGTCGCAATTGGAAAAACAGCAGGTTGGCCTCAGGCTCCCCAAATATATCGTCGAGGAGCTTGATGAGTTGACGAAGCAGTTTTCACTGAACAGAACGGATATTGTCACCGAGGCAATAAAGTCCTATATCGCTGATCAAAAATCAAAATTATTCTATGAAAGTTTTGATACCTCCTGCCAAGAATTAAAAACTATGCTGGACGGAAACCTTCCGCAAACAACTCTCAGGGAACTTATCGATGAACTTGACACTGATAATAACCCCTGAGTTTGCCAGGGCAGTCAAAAATCTCCTGAAAAAATACCGCTTGATTCTGGACGACCTGAAAACGCTTGAACAGGAGCTATCAACTGGAGAGGCCAAGGCTGTTGAGCTTGGCAGAAACTGCTATAAAACAAGATTACAAAATTCGTCCATTCCCGTTGGTAAAAGTGGTGGATTCAGGATCATCTATTTTTACAAAAAAGATGACAAGATATATCTCCTTGATATTTATTCAAAAACAGATACGGAAAATATCAGGGATACGAGGTTGATTGAAATTCTCAAGAATAATCACCTGGAATAAACGACGATAGGAGGCCTTGTCTTCAGGTTAAATTTCCTGATTTTGCACCCCAACTGCTTTACGCCGGCATCTCCAACAGAATACCCAAAAGTTAATTTTCAAAACCTGGCTTTCAACTTTGCTGGAACTGGTTGAAAAAAGTTACATAAACTGTCCCCGGAACTCGTAGCGTACGACAAAGCGTACTCTACGTCAAGGGTTACTTTGTGAATTCCAGGAAGAAAAAATAGTAATTTTTCACGACCCTTGAATCGACAACAGCCTCTTCACTCTCTCCGCGAAAAGGAATAATCGGCTTGCCGTGTGTATATAAATATTATATAATAATGTAAAACAAAACACATGGAGGTGGGCAATGCATACTTTGTCGCAATTGGAAAAACAGCAGGTCGGTCTCAGGCTACCTAAATATATCATCGATGAGCTTGATGAATTGACGAAGCAGTTTTCACTGAACAGAACGGATATTGTCACCGAGGCGATAAAGTCCTATATCGCTGATCAAAAATCAAAATTATTCTATGAAAGTTTTGATACATCCTGCAAAGAATTAAAAACCATGCTGGACGGAAACCTTCCGCAAAC
This sequence comes from Desulfocapsaceae bacterium, assembly GCA_030653035.1. Taxonomy (GTDB): domain Bacteria; phylum Desulfobacterota; class Desulfobulbia; order Desulfobulbales; family Desulfocapsaceae; genus UBA2270. Next base: position 41,067 of record JAUSAB010000027.1, read on the forward strand.
AACTCTCAGGGAACTTATCGATGAACTTGACACTGATAATAACCCCTGAGTTTGCCAGAGCAGTCAAAAATCTCCTAAAAAAATACAGATTGATTCTGAATGACCTGTAAACGCTTGAGAAGGAGTTATCAACTGGAGAGGCCAAGGCTGTTGAGCTTGGCAGAAACTGCTATAAAACAAGATTACAAAATTCCTCTATTCCCGTTGGCAAAAGTGGCGGATTCAGGATCATCTATTTTTACAAAAAAGATGACAAGATATATCTCCTTGATATTTATTCAAAAACAGATATGGAGAATATCAGGGATGCAAGATTGTTGGAAATTCTCAAGAATAATCACCTGGAATAAATGACGCTGGAGGCCTTGTCTTCAAGCTCAGTTGCCTGATTTTACGCCAACATCTCCAGTAAAAAAAGCTACAAGTTATTTTTCAAAACCTGGCTTTCAACTTTGCTGGAACTGGCTGAAAAAAGTTACATAAACTGTCCCCAGAACTCCTAAACTGTCCCCAGAACTCCACCCGTCCCTGATATCATCCCAACGATCAGGAGAACTGTTCACAAAGATATCAGTGAATCTCTCTTAGGAGACGGAAGCCGAAGTAGGTGAGACCATGCTTGCTACTGATGGGGCTACCTACCGCTCGATACCCAGATCGGCAGTAAATGGCGGGGGTCTTAAACGAGCCACCGTGGCCATCGTAGTAAGTGTCTTGACAGAATTCCCATACATTGCCGTGCATATCGTGTAGCCCCCAGGCATTCGGTTTTTTCAGCCCAACTTTATGAAATTGGTCTCCAGAATTAGATTCATACCATGCGTACTCACTTAAACGTCCAGCGTAACTCCCATAACAAAAGGCCACATTTGAACCAGCACGACAAGCATACTCCCACTCAGCCTCAGTTGGCATCCGGTAACACTCTCCACCGGCTAATATGTTCAACCTTTTTATGAACTCATTGCATTTTTCCAAAGAGATATCTTCAACAGGCAGATGATCCTCGCTATACCCCATATTCGTGGTGTCCATCACAGCATGCCATAGAACCCTGGTCACCGAATACTTGCCTAGTAGAAAGTCGTGGTCGATACTCACTTTACGTTTTTTGTCATCGCCCATCATAAACGTGCCGGCAGGAATGGGACAAAACTCAAGACTGGCAATCCTTGTACCAAGGCCATTATGCACATCAAGCTGAACTCCTTCAAGAGTGCGCATCTCGGTAACAGCCTTTCGAAAAAAACCACCAGGTTTGACAACTACTTCGCGGACAATTTTGGGTGTCCTGCTTGTAAGACATATTTTGGCATCTTTTGCCTCAACTTCAATCTTAGTGATTATCTCATCTAGACTTTGTATTGCAGCCAGTATGTCAAGCAGCGGCCAGGCACCACCTTTATCCACCAATTCCTCCAAACGACCAACCTCCGCATGCTTCTTCACCTCTGGAGAATGCTTCCGCCAGAACTGAATTTTGTCGAGCGCCACTTTGACATGAGGTACGGTCTGATGATATTTCTCCAAGCGTAGGGCATCAATAAACTCACGTAGTCGTTCGTCATGTTGCTGAAAATCGCCATCGCCAGCGGCCTTTAGAGCATAAAATCGATCAAGATCAATAGCCTTGCCCAAGACCGGCAGGGCAGAATCCACTTGGCCAAGGGCCATTCGTACCTTGGCGGCCTGAAAGAAGGCCTCTCCCAGTCGGGGATGAAGCGCCATGGCCTGTTCGGTGTGGGCCAGGGCTTCCGGCATCTTACCTTGGCAGTAGGCAGCCCAACCGGCTGAAAGAAACGCCCGGCCAGCATCCTCTGGATAATCTGCCTTGCCGTAACGGGCTGCCAACAGAAACGACTCTTCGGCCTTTGCCAAATTGACGAGCATCATATCACCGTTGGTAAACCCAAGCCTCACGGTTCCCATCATCTGATGGAAACGCCATTCGAGTTTGTACCCGGCTGAGGTGTGATCACCTGCAATCGCCTTGCCAAGCTCCTCAACACATTCCTGATACAATCCCTGCCGAAAGGCGTCACGGGCAATCTCAAAGTGGTTGAAGGCCACGGTCTGCACCGGAGTTTTGGCAATCTTGACCAATTCGTCAAGGGTATCATTCATGTGGCCCAGACTGGCGATAACCTCGCCGAAACCCCAATGGAAAGTAGCGTTCAGCTCGGAAATGCCGGCGGAAATATTGTCCAGGCCGTATGAGAGCTGCTCGAATCCCTCGTTAAGCACACCAGTAATACGATCAGTTGAAGCATCGAGCGCACCGGTAATTCGATCAGTGGAGGCATCAAGGGCCTGGATATGCTCGTTGGCCAGGGCCTCGTTCGAGGCGATGACCTCCCTTGTCTGGCGCGATACCTCCATCGAAATCCGGTTGGCCGTTTCCCGCCCGGCTTGCCGCGTCACATTCTCAATATCATCGCTAAAAGATTTTTCTTGAAGATAATCTGGATATGACAAATGAGAGCCAAAGACGTAATAACTCATTAAGAATACCTCTTAACCTTAAGTTTTAAAGAAGAAACCCAGGGGGAAATTCCGGGGACAGGAAATTCCGGGGACGAAATTCCGGGGACAGAAATTCCGGGGACAGTATACGCAACCTTTTCTCAGATAGGGGCCCCCTATTTTCGAAAATCCGGGCCCCTTCCCACATTCTTCTTTCATAATGGCCTGGCTTCATGAAGAATTTTTTCCCGAAGATGTTTGCTCAAGCTGCGCTCGGTAACAATATCAACCCTCAAGCCGGTAAGAGCCTCAATTTCCTGTTTCATGCCGATAAGATCAAACAAATCCCTGCCCGGCGCCAGATCAACAAGCAGATCAAGGTCACTGGAGGGAGTAGCTGTCCCTTTGGCCATGGAGCCGAACAAGCGGACATTCAACGCCCCATTTTTACTCGTGATTTCTTGAAGCTGTCGAGAAAACTTATCTATTGTCTTCATATTATCCCTTGGACAGTAATTCGGGGGAGTAATTCGGGGGACAGGATACGCAACTCTTCTTTCGCGTTATAACTATCTTTTATTACAGGACAAGAACACGCTTACACAAGCGTGTTCTTGTTTGCGTGGCTGAAGGACTCCCAGCACAAGGATTTTTTTGATTACCATGGAAAGGTTCACCGCAAGCCACCTCGCGGCGACCTATTCCAGAGGCACCAAACCTCTCTTGTTTTTTCAGTAACGATTGCACAGGGTCGCTATCACCCCGCGCCCTCTCAGATTGGGAATCGGTGAGAACCACTTGCCGGGGGCTGGCAGCTTTTGACTTCCCTTTCGATCTGTTGGCCTGTTTTTTCCCTGGCAATTTTCACATTGAGGCGGAGCTGAAGATTGAGCCAGAATTCCGGCTCGATACCAAAGTATTTGCCAAGGCGCAGGGCGGTGTCGGCTGTGATTTCGCGTTTTCCCCTGACGATCTGGTTGATGCGATTGGCCGACACATGGATATCTTTGGCCAGTTGGCTCTGCGATATACCCATCGGCTGCAGAAACTCCTCGAAGAGAATCTCGCCCGGAGTGATTGGTGGTACTTTTTTTGCCATGATTAGCTCCTTAATGATAATCCACGATCTCAACATCATGCGCGTTCCCGTCCAGCCACTGGAAACAAATGCGCCATTGGGAATCAATGCGGATGCTGTGTTGCCCCTTTCGATCCCCTTTGAGCGGTTCCAGCCGGTTCCCCGGCGGCACTTTCAACCCCTCCAGGGAAACGGTTGCATTGAGCATCTCCAGTTTCATCCGCGCCTTCCGCGAAATGGCCTTAAACCGCTTTGGCTCGACATCATGAAAAAGTTTTTCCGTATCCTTGCACTTGAACGATTTAATCATAGGCACATTGTATGACGCGCGCCATCATGGGTCAAGGAGCAGTTCATGGCAGTACATAAAAAATAGGATCAGAGCAAAATGAGATTTTCAGCGCAACAGACACGGGGTCAGGCTTCCAAGATGTTAAGATCCTTCTTCAGTCTTAGCTTTCAGCGACACAAGTCGGCAAGTTAAATCCAGTTAACTAAACGAAATTTATCCACAACTGCTCACGCCAACATTTCCAGTAAAATCGGGTGCCACAAGGCCAGCTCAATCTCCCCGAGTTTACCGGCCAGACGCTTTTTGTCCACGCAGCGCACCTGGTCCAGTAAAATCCGGGCAGGCTTGCCGTCAAGGACGACCTCAGGTCGGCATCCTAACGGTTGTCCCTTGCTGGTAATGGGGGCGACAATCACTCGGGGCAACGCCGCGTTCATATCGTCAGGGGAAACCACCAGGGCCGGACGTGTTTTTTTTATCTCCGACCCCACCGTCGGGTCAAGATTCACCCAATACACCTCGCCCCGCCTTACCACTGCCAGTCCTCACTTTCAACGGGTGTGAGTGCCATCTCCTCTTCCCACGCATCCGTCTCATTTTCAGCCTGATAGCCGTCAAACCACCCGAGCCGCACGGTCTTGACCGGCTCAATAACAAGCCCACGGCCTTCCTGCCGCATCTCGATTTCCGTGCCGACGCCACACTCCGCCAAAAAGGCGGCAGGGATCAACACCCCACGTGAATTTCCCACCTTGCGCAATACGTTTCTCATCTTTACACCTCCAAGCTTATTATAACAATGTTACAACGATGAGCACTGAAACACAAGGATTTACTTTGCGAAAATAGAGTCATTCGAAACAGGTGCAACACCCGAGAGTCTGCGCTCAAAATATTTTCACTAACCGGCAGCCTTGTCGCTGTCTTGAGCCAATCCTCAGCGCCAGTTAACAAAAAATCATATCTGCGCATTTACTTGTTATATTTTTTTAACATCTCAGCTTCCATCTTATCGAGGTCTTCGTCCGACATGTTTTGCATATCCTGCATCGATTTTCCGGTCACATTCTTGGTCGCCGCCTCGCCTTGGGCACGAATAGCGTCTTCACTTGGCGGGGTTTTCTTGTCGTCCTGTGCCACCTTCGCCTCATACATGCGGATGACTTCTTCATCGGATTTGCCCTCGGCGGCCTTGCCTAACAGAGGCCGCACGGCGCTTGCTGTCTGAGCATTTTGTTTGGCAATGAAAGCCGCTTCCTGCTTTTTCCGGTTTTCTTCCTGAACTTTATCACTGGCGTTTTTTTCTTTCATCGCCTTTTCGTGGGCCTTAATCTCGGCAAGGTCCGCATCGGTTCCCGAGGCGTAGGCGGGAATAGACAAACTCATCAACATCAAAAAAGTAGCAATCAACTTCATGTCGTTCTCCTGGAGGAATAAAGGTAAGCCCATAAGGGTCAAGTCTTGAAATACAAACTTTCCCAGTTTCACAAGTTACAACCGCCCCATTTCTTACTCTGTACAATAACTGAAGCAGACTTTTATTTTAGTTACAGGCTACAGATGATGCATTAGGGATGACACCTGTTTTCCCATTGGTATACGTATAATTGCATGCAATGGATGACTTCGTACCAGTGCATGTAAGCAAGAAAGCTCCACAACCAGTGGAATCTGTTGTCCCTGATCCGGTATATGTTGAGCCATTACAACCTGTAATTGCACCGCTGGTTTGGACTCCATAGTTTGAAAAAGAACTAAAAGAACAGTCCGTATTCAAAATAAAATTCATCCTGCCGGCAACAACAAAGCCGGGACAGTTATCAGTAAATGCTCCTTCATAGCATCCTGCAATATTCTCGCAAGTCACATTAGTATTAGTGCAGAGAGAATGGCCGGTAATAGCGGGCAAAAACATAAACCAAGAAAAATCCTTACCACTTACGGAAATGGGCCCCAGAAACAAAAGTAATACAACGATGCTGATTATTTTTTTCATGATCCCCCCGCCCTTAAATTGTTTGACCTCTAAAAAATGGTGAAAAAACCGCCCCATTTTTATTGATGAATCATGTTACGTAATCCAACAATAATAAACAAACAAAAACCGGGGGCTATACCAGCTTAACTTTCACCTGAATTTTGTGATCTTTTTCAACAACGGACGATGCGGGAAGATTTATCCTAAAAAAGGCGGTTACTTCATAATGTAAATCCTGCCCCCCTCATCCCCAGCCCTTCTCCCTCAGGGAGAAGGGGGAAAGCTCCCTCTCCTTTTGGGAGAGGGTCGGGGTGAGGGGAAAAATCTGGCCATGCAAGAAGTTATTGCAAAATCACTCTATCCAACTGCCGTTTTCAGGTTTATTTACCGGAGAAATCAGCCTTGATCTGCCGGGCCAGGCCCCTGGCCTGTGCTTCCGCCCGGGCCAGGACCTCATCATCAGGGCGCCCCTGCCATTCCACCGGTTCAATAAAGTCCCATTTCATCTTTTCAGTGAGGACTTCCAGTTCCCGCTGGGCGCCGCCCGACCAGCCGAACGAGCCGAATCGCAGCACTTTTTTATTCCAGACCTTTTTGCGGCCAAGCATGTCCAGGGCCCAGGCCATGGGGGGAAACATCCGGTACTCGTAGGTGGGCATGCCGAGGATAAGACCGGCTGATTTCCAGGCGGAGGCCAGGATAAAGCTCACATGCTCATGGGGCACCCGGTGGATATGGACGGGCAAACCTTCGGCCCGCACGCCCTGGACCATAGCGCTGACCACCTTCTGCGTGTTCCCGTACATGCTCGACCAAATCACCGTCACCTCGGGTTCGGCCGGCCCGTTCATATAGCGGGCAAAACGGGAATAGGTTTCCATGATAGCGGACGGTTTTTCACGCCAGACGATACCGTGGGACGGGGCGACCATTTTGATATCAAGGCCTTGCACCTGCTCGATGGCCTTGGAGACAAACATGGAAAGACCGCCGATGATATTGGCATAATAGCGCAGGGTCTCCCGCATGAAAAATTCGTGCTGTTCCGATGACAGTTGATCATCAAAGACGGTATCGGTAATAGCGCCGTAGGAGCCGAAGGCATCACAGGTAAAAAGAATCCCGGCTGACTGCTCAAAGGTGAACATGGTCTCCGGCCAGTGCAGGTTGGGCGCCTCGTAAAAGGTCAGGACCTTCCCCTTCCCCAGATCCAGGGTGTCGCCGGTTTTGACGATATGGACATTGCGGTCAATACCGCAGAACGCCTTGAGCACCGCCGCGCCTTTTTCCGTGAGATAAAAATGCAGATCCGGATTCTTCCGGTAAAAGGCCGGGATCCAACTGGTGTGATCCGGCTCCATATGATTGATGATCAGGTAGTCGATATCTGTGGCCCGCAGAGGAATGGAGGCCAGTTCCCGTTCGAACTCCACCGGTTTTTCATCAACATCCTCGGTCAGGTCGATAATGGCGGTTTTTTCACCGCGGATAACATAAGAGTTGAGGGAAATGCCGTCCGGCATCGGCCACATCCCCTCAAACAACTTGTCACTTCCCAGGTTCACGCCCAGTCGGTAAATCCCCTCTGTGATCTCGGTTGCCTTCATGATCTTCTCCTCACTGCAAGTATGGGTCAACAGGCAGGATCGGCAGAATGCAAACGACCCTGTTCACTCAAAGGACCCGTCAGATTAATGGCCAAGTCCCCTGGATGCGGGCGAATGGCTGGTAATGGTAAAGAGGGCCGCATCGCCGCCCGGTTCAAAGCGCAGATGATGTTGAAACACGTCGAGGTGTTCATCCTGCCGGTGGCTGACAAAGATCATCGTCGAGATGACCAGTCCGGCGATCCGCTCCAGACAGGCAAGGACCATAAAACGATTCTTATCATCGAGGGCCAGCGTCGGCTCATCGGGAAGAGAGGCCCCTTGGATAAGAGTTAAAAATTAGAGATGATCCGTGAACAAATCAAGGACTTTTTTAATTGAAGGTATTGTTCTTATGGTGAAGAGTTCCCTTTCTATGCTAGCATACCTTTTATGAATCGCGCACTTTCCCTCACCCTCTCCGTGCTCGGCACCACCGCTTTGCTGGTAGGGTCGGCCCACGCCATCATCCCATATGAACCCGCCCCACCGGCGGTCACTTGCGGCGAGGATGGAGAGCAGCCTCGCGATGAGCTCTCTGCTGCCGAAGAGCAAGCGATGTTGGATAAGATTCGGCGCAACATCGCCACCCTGCGGGAACAGGCCATATTGGGCGCACCGGATCTCACCCAAGCCGTAGCGTATGCCTTTCCACTGCGCATGGCACCAGGCCTTGCCGATTATGCCGGGTTCAGGGTCTCCGCTTTTGGCGATCACAATTCCACTGTTGGACAAGTGCTGGATTACAACGGCGGCGCCCGGACCTACGACGGTCATCACGGCACCGATTATGCCCTTTGGCCCTTCAGTTGGAACAAGGTGAATGCGGGCGAAGTGCAGGTGGTTGCCGCCGCCGCGGGCACGATTGTCAACAAGGAAAATGTTGACTCCACAGACCACAATCCCTGTGACGGTGGCAGCAACAACGATCCGTGGAATTACGTGGCGATAACCCAAGCCGATGGCCGACTGACTATCTACGGCCACATGCGCTACAACTCGCTCACCACCAAGGCCATTGGTGAAACGGTGGCCCAGGGCGAGTATCTGGGCACGGCGGCCAGTTCCGGCAATTCCAGCGGACCGCATTTACATTTTGAAATGCGATTCGGTACTTACTCCAATGCGGAGTGGATTGACCCCTATGCCGGGCCAGCCAGCCAACCCGGGTCTTTATGGGCCAGCCAACGCCCCTACCGCGACTCGGCGATCAACAAGCTATCGACCCACTCGGCCCAGCCCGTTGACACTCCCTGCCAGCTGACCGTTACCAATCTTCAGGAGAGCTTCACCACACCGGCCCGGATTCTTTTTTACAGCTATTACCGCGATTATCAGGGGGCGCTCCCCACACAAGGAAAAATCTACCGCCCAGACGGGACTGTATTTAAGTCCTGGTCTTACACGGACGGCAGCACGTTCTCTTCCGGCGCAAATCGTTCCTGGGTGTTTGATTTTGCCGACAGCGACCCGGCCGGGAGGTGGCGTTTTGAAGCCACATACAACGGTCAAACCTACGAGACCTTCTTCAATGTAGACTCACCAACAACCTCTTCCCTGAAGCCGGGCACTCCATTACAGGCGATCCTCTTTCTGCTGCGCAACTGATCAAAACAGGTGGAGTCGAAAGCAGCCACCGGCGGTGACGTTATTGAATAAATCGAAATTTCAATAAGAAAAAAGAAAAATTTGAAGTGCAAAACCGTGATCTATCCCCTATTTCCCTCCTTTGTTCAGAAATAATCCGCTGGAACTACTCAAGTAATTTTGGCCGCTTTCAACAAAAGTTTCATCCTTCGTTCTCCCTACCTACAGGGATGTGGGTTCTAATGTTTGCCCTTGGTAATAGCCGGTAAAAACAGAAACCATGGGAATTTCCCGGCAGGTGGGACTAACGGGTCAATCCAGTAAAGCCCTGATCCATAACTACCAGCGATAAGTCGCGGGGAATCACTGGGGGTGATAGCCAACGTGTAAATATTTGGACAGAATATGCCAATACTGTAGTCGTGCCATGTATTTCCACCATCTATCGACCGCAGGACCCCTCCCCCTTCGGTCGATGCATAAACCAGGCGGGAGGTTCTCGGATCAAACACGATGCTCGTGACAAAAGCAATACCGGAGAGTTTTACCTGCCAGCTGCTACCGCCATCAATGGACTTATATATATTCCCATCGAAGAATCCTGCCCCCGCCAGAATCACGTTACTATTGTCAGGTCTTACCGCTATGGTCCAAACAAAATTCTCATGGGTAAGTCCTTTGACACTCCAATGTTCTCCACCATCGATTGATTTCAGGATGCCACCGCCATACTGTGTTCCCGCCCAAACGGTGTCTGGATGATTCGGATCGACGGCCAAAGAGAGGATAGGATTTAACTCGTCACCAAAAAGCGGGAGTCCCTGATTTTTTTTCACCCAGGTTAATCCGTCGTCGGAACTTTTGTAAACACCATCCCCAAAGAGCGTTCCCACGTAGATGGGACTTGAAGCGTTGGGTGTTATGGCAATACTCAGAGGTCCTCCATCAACCTCGTCAATTGGATTGAACGTTTTTCCTTGATCGGCAGATCTGAAAAGCCCGCCATCGCTTGCCACATAGATATTCTGTGAATCCAGTGGATCTACCGCAATAGCGTTCGGACCCGAGCAAAAGGCATAATCTTTCTTATAGGTTTGATGGTAACCCATGCTCCAGGTCAGACCACCATCCTGGCTGCCATAAAAGAAAGAATCACCGCTTGCGGCATAGATATTATCGGAGTTACGGGGATCGATAGTCACACTTTGAATGGGTGTGGCGGTAATACCCTGTGGGGCCAACGCCCAGGTTTGCCCCTGATCGACTGATTTGTATACTCCTCCCGCATACCCTTCAACGTCATAAGCGAACAACGCAGCAGACGCAGCGTAAATCGTATCAGGGGACGCTGAATGAAACGCGATATCGGGAACTTCTCCCAAAGGTACTGACACCCCCCTCGGGTAGGTGAGCCAGTTTTTACCTCCATCCGTGGTTTTGGCAAATCTGTCGCCAACGCCGTAGATGATGGAAGGATCGGTTGGGTGGAAATAGAGATGATCCGAAAAAATCGTGTCAGTACCTGTGTAATCACTGACCATCTGCCAGCCGGTATTGTCATAAATGAAATATTTTCCTTGGATGATGGCGCTCAACCGGTTTGAATGATGCGGGTCTATGGCAAGGGCATTGACTGTTTCCCGATAATCCGGCATGGAAATGCTGAACGGCAGTCCATCATTGATGGCGCCCCATGTCTCTCCCCCGTTCGATGATTTGAAGGCTCCGTAGATACTGGTACCGGCGTAAACCAGTAGGGGATTATCCGGATCAATGGCCAATGAGAAGATTGCATTCGTATAAGCTCCACTGTAACGTGTGATGCCGTTATCTTTCTTTTCCCAGGTGGCACCACCATCTGTTGACTTATAGATATTTCCAATACAAAAGGCAGTACCGCCTGCTATTGCGGCATAGAGGGTGTTCGTGTTTTGCGGATCAATGACAATGTTAAAGACAATGAGATGCTCATCAAAGCCACTGCTCGATTTAAACCAGGAATTCCCACTGTCGGTTGATTTCCATATACCATCGAAATCCGTACCAGCGTAAAGCGTATTCGCGTGTTGCGGGTCAATTCTCAAGCTTCGAATCGGATAGAATGTCAGCCCTGTCCGGGCAGGCTGCCAGGATTGGCCGCCGTCAATAGTCTTGAAAATTCCCGAATCGCGGGTGCCGACATAAACCGTCTGGGCGTTAGATGGATCCATGGCGATGGACGTCATCTCACCTCCGTAAATCGGATAGGAATGCCAGGTTTCGTCGCCGACAGGAGTCTGATCAAGAGCTCTACCGGGAAACAATGAAAAACTCTGCTTTTCCAACGCAAGAGCGGTTTTTCCCAGGGGAGAAAGAAAACCGGCAGACTGTAAAGGACCGAAGGTACGCCGGTGTCCATCTCCTGCTTCCGGCATGTCCGCAGCCCGAACAATAGGAGACGATATGGTGAACAGAAGGATAAGCAAAGTGATCAAAACCCAATTGGATCTCAAGAAGTACCGGGAACTGAAAACCGATTCTGGGTCATACATGGCGTGCCTCCTTAATTTCATTAGAGATGAGTGGATGTTAAGAAATTTCTCGGTCTCAATGAGGCCACAAAAATAACCCAAAGCCCTCTGGAAATCCGTTACGTCGAGCGAGGAAACCACTTCGCCGACAGCATAATCCGCGCAAGCCAATCAATTTACCGGTCAAAGGAAAGCAGCTCAACAACCCGACGAACCTACGGACATTCCCCGCATGGCTTTTTCTATTCTTGCTGATGACGTGATTACGGGTAAGAAGTTTTGAAGTTGGGCAAATTATTGTACGCGATATCATTGTATGATATTTACAGCATCTATTGTTACTCCCCAAGTACCAGAATCTTCGCACACAATCTGCATAGAATGATCACCCACAGAGAGGCTCCCAATCGCTGTTGAGGTAGTGGTTGTATAATCTTCCCATGTTCCTGTATCTACAGAAGTAAATGTATATTTGAGTTGTGAGTCAATATACACCTGACAAATTTCACCACCAACATCATCAGCATACCTTACAGAGATGCTAGCATTTGGTATTGATTCAAGGGAATAAAATGCATATTCAGCAATATTCGGGCAAGAAACAAGGGAACAGCTGATATTATCGTCCCCACCTATATGCACAGCCCCCCCCTCCAGGGGGCAACCGGAATCGTCATGTCGCACATCGCCAATGGAACTAACATAATTTTCACCTTGCACTTGAATAATAGGATTTTGCTTCACCGTGACACCTATCTCTTGTCCATCAAACGGATTGAAGCGTTTAAGGGAAAAGAAATACCAACAAACACTAGCAACATGCCCTTTATATGGGTCAGCCCAAGTATCCACAGTATCGCTTTTTCCTAAAAACGGGAGAGTTTTTGCTTTAGGATTTTTTGAACAAAATGTACATTTTTTTATCTCATCCAGGTAATAGTCTCCAGGTGTGTTATACCCTGCTTTATAAAAAGCGAGAATCATACCGGCAGTACCCTCTATCCACACGTTCCCCTCACGTTCAGATGCAGCGACAAAGCCGGTTGATTCCTTGCCACTACCGACACAAGTTGAAGTTCGCTTATGAGGTTGAGTATTGTTCAAGCAAAAACCATATTCACCTCCAAGTGAAAGAACGCGCCAGGAATGTATGTCGAGAGGTCCATTTCCCCAATCACGATTAGAGGCACATTCAAGCCAATCTTTGATACTGTGACTTTGAGTTATATTGCCATGTCCTTTCAAGGCAGAATAAACATCCAAATTCCCTTCGGTATGACCACTTCCTATTGATCCATCTGCATTTTGGAGAGAGATAAGCCAATCGGCTATTTGATTAGCCATGTTGTCATAGGTGGTTTTTCCTGTCTTATTTTTATAATAATTAATAGCCATCAATACAAAAGCATTATCGCCAAACCATCTATCGGACGTGTACGGTATTCCTGTTGTGCTATCTCGGTATTGGTAAAATCCTTCTGCTTTTCCATTAACGAAAAATTCCGTTTCATTCATTCTATTGTTAAAAAAATCCAGAATTTTTTCAGCTCTATCTGAATCTCCTTGTAATAAATACACCATTGCAGCAATCGCATTGTTATACGTTGACGCCCAATTGTCTTCATGGCTAGCCATTAATCCTGTGTTTTCATCCTGCCAATTACATAACCAGTCATAAATTTCCTTGCAACGGAGAAGGAGTAAAAGATTTGTTGCGGGGAGTGACCCTATGTCGTTGGCCCAACTAATTGAGCCAGTTAGTCGCGGGATTGATTTTTCAGAAAGGGCCGTAAAGCAAAATATTGAATATAAAAAAAACATACATGTGATTACAGCTATTTTCCTCAACATAAGTTTCGCCCTTATTGTGAGATAAAATTGAGAAAAACTCACATTGCAGACCTCGTAAATTGGACACTATTTAAAAGTCGAAATTGGACATTTTTCATACTTTACAACCGCATATCAGGATGTTGCGGAAAACTGTTACGCCAGCCTATTAATTAGACAAAAGCAAGATTCGTGCCATACAGTTCAATATGCTGACAATGCAGACAATGTTTTCTGTATTGTTGCTGTAATATACAGTTTTTTGTCCAAAGCTCATTCGTTGGGTTTGCCGAGGTCTGCATTGGCTACTTCATAGTGAGTTTATAAGGTGTCAGTTTGAATCTTGATAATAGCATCCCTAGCCGAGGCATCTTTTACTACTCCAAGTGCGCATTTTATCAATTCTTTGGCGACGTTTAGCGAAGTCGCGGCAGCAGCAATTTCTGGAAGCATCACATTCTCCTTTTTGAATTTGGTGAATTTTAGAAATATTTCATATTCAAAACATAAACGTGCTGGTCAGCCGTACCGTGCAGCTGACGACCGCAAACAATAACGCAGCCTTCCCGGCACCGGCTGGAGTGGATGTTGGGCTGACGTTGCTCATGATTATTGAACATACACACTTGTGCATCACCTATAGGCGATTGCCATACGCTCCCCAGATTGGGGCGAAAAGGAACATTATGCCAAAAAGAAAGGCAATGCAGCTAGACCAAAACAAGAACCATGTTATGCGACCATAGGCATTTGGGCCGAGCCCAAATATCTCCAATGGGCGTTTGTAGTCGGGCTTCTGGTCTTTTCTTACCTTTCGTGCTGTAAGCCGAAAATCAAGGAGCCTGGAGATGACTGAGCTTGCACTTGTGACTGCGGCGAGTAGTAGAAGTGGAAATGCCATTGCGAACAGTGATTTGAACGCGCCACATGGAACAAACTTGTCGTTTTGCAATAACGATAAACCCACTGCAAGAGCAGATACGGAGAGTCCCGAAATAAGAGCAACAGCAACCGAGAGTTGCGTAATTGCCAAGCCCTGTCATCTATTGTAGCGATTGTTTTCCATGGGTCTCCTCAAAGCGACCGGGTAGGTCAGGGGCCTCTCAGCCCCTTTCCCCCCTAAGAACCGTACTTGAAAGTTTCCCTTCATACGGCTCAAGCATTTCTGAAGGACACCCTTATTGGGTGCCCCGGCCTTACAGCTCAAACTCAGGCGGTCATG
>JAUSAB010000037.1 GCA_030653035.1 Desulfocapsaceae bacterium
ACCCCCAAGAATCGATGGGCACGGCCTGTCGGCCTTTGCCCATCCTACCCTACTTGATATTATGGCCGAGAGTATTTCTTGAAAGAGTACAACAAAACGCTTTCCTCGATTGCCAAAGTCAACAGTTCTCCTGTATCATGCTGCCTTGTGATAAACACAACCATTTTCAGGCGCTAAGCCTATTCCCGAAAGAACTCTAATTACCATACAGAGCCCCTTTCCAGCCAAGGCAGAACAGTTCCCCATGAACGATGAACAGCTCCAGTTTTTTCAAAACTGGTTTCGACACCATATCCTGACCTTCCGGGAACCTGACCCCTTGCACCAGCGCAGCCTGGATATGAAGGAGGAACACACCTTCCGGGTCTGCGCGGCCAGTGCTCGGATTGGTGCTGGTCTTGGCCTCTCTGAAAACGACCACCGCATCGCCGCCGTGACCGCCTTGTTTCACGACCTCGGCCGTTTTCCCCAGTATCAGAAGTACCGGACCTTTCGTGATCCTGATTCGGAGAATCATGCCAAGCTGTCCCTCTGGGAGCTGAATCGTTACCACGTCCTCCAGACCCTGGGTGTTGCCGAACGCCAGATCATTCGCCGCGCTATTTTCTTTCACAACCGGCTCCGTATCCCTGAACACCTGGACCCGCCAACACTTCTGCACTGCCGACTCATCCGTGATGCCGATAAGGTCGATATCCTGCAGATTATGGCCGGGCATTTCCAGATGGAAGAATCCCGGAGAAATCCGGTGATCACCCTGGGGCTGGGGACGGACACGCTGGTACGGGACGAGGTTTTCCGCCTCCTGTTCGAGGGCCGGGCCATGAGCTACGCCAAGCTTAAAACCACCAATGAATTTAAAGTATTGCAGATGAGTTGGGTTTTCGATATAAACTTCCAACCAACGTTTGCGATTCTGAAAGAGAGAAACGATATTGGCAAACTCGCCGCCACCTTGCCCGATTCACCGCTTCTTCGAAAAGCGCTTGATTTCGTCAATGGCTATATTGAAAAACACTTAAAGGACCAACCTAAAAACGGCAGCTGGACAGAGTGATTTTGTAAGAACTTCTTGCATGGCCAGATTTTTCCCCTCACCCCAACCCTCTCCCAAAAGGAGAGGGAGTTTTCACCCTTTTCCATTTGGGGGATCGGCATTTACATTATGAAGTAACTGCCATTTTTAGGACCAATAAAAAGACTATACAGCACCGGCCGCCGCCTTGAGGCAAGGTGGGTTTCAATGGACACTTTTTCGCAAAATTTTTCAGTTCGTTTGCATTGATCACGCTATGACAACCCCCGATACCGTAACAAAACCTCTCCCCCACCCCAAATACCGTCCCGACATCGATGGCCTGCGGGCTGTGGCAGTGCTCGCTGTAATCTCCTTTCACGCCTTTCCCAAGGTCCTGAAAGGCGGATTTATTGGGGTGGATATTTTTTTTATTATCTCGGGATTCCTGATTTCCGGCATCCTGCTCAGCAGTTTGAAAAAAGGGGTCTTTAGTTTTAAGGAATTTTATATCCGCAGGATTTTACGGATTTTTCCGGCGCTGATTGTCGTTTTAAGCGCTTGTTATATTTTTGGCTGGCTGGTGCTCCTGCCCGAAGAGTTTAAACAACTCGGCAAACACATGGTTGGCGGGGCTGGTTCGGTGTCGAACCTGTTTTTCTGGAAGGAGGCCGGCTATTTTGACAATTCTGGAGACACCAAACCCTTGCTGCACCTGTGGTCCCTCGGTGTGGAGGAGCAATTTTATATTGTCTGGCCCTGTCTGCTGTTGCTGGCCTGGAAGCGGAATATCAATGCGCTGAAAATGGCTGGCTGTATTATTGCCGCTTCGTTTGCCGTCAATATTTATACCGTTCACACGGATGTCGTCCAGTCGTTCTATTCGCCTATCGCCCGTTTCTGGGAGTTATTGCTGGGCGGCTTATTGGCGTATATTCAACTGCACATGATTCACGAGCAGCGAGTCAGGCAGTCTATTAACAGTCTGCTCAGCAAGTTTACCGCCCGCAGATTGCCTGCCTTCAACCCGGTCATGCTCCAGAACACCTTTTCCATCCTCGGTGTTTCCCTCATTGTTTTGGCGGCTCTTTTTGTCGACAAAAGAAATCTTTTCCCTGGATGGTGGGCGCTGCTGCCTACCGTCGGAGCCTATCTGGTCATTTCGGCAGGGCCGCTCTCCATATTGAATCGTCGGGTCCTTTCTGCGCGTCCTCTGGTTTGGATCGGTCTCATCAGCTACCCGCTGTACTTATGGCATTGGCCCTTGCTCTCTTTTGCCACCATTCTGGAAGTCAAGACCCCTTCGATTGGCATCAGGATGAGCGCCATCGCCCTTGCCTTTGTGCTGGCCTGGCTGACGTACCAATTTGTTGAGCGGCCGATACGCTTTGGTCAACGCAGCAAAACCAGAATATCCGCCCTGGCGACCTTGATGGTCCTGCTGGCGGCATTAGGCGGCAGCGCCTACATGAAAGGGAATGTGCACAGCGCAACGTTAACAAAAGACATGGTCGAGCAGGTCAAGAAATTAAATTTCGGATTGCACTTTGCCAAATGGTCACCCTGCCCCGATGAAGCCGAAAGCTGGAGCTGCAAGGTCCTCAATCCGCGCAAACCTGCGGAGATAGCCTTGATTGGCGACAGTCATTCCGTTCATCTGGCTTCCGGACTGGCTGAGGTCGATTCGCTCATCAGCCGGAATATCATCAGTCGCAACGGTGATGGCTGCATGCCTGTTTTTGAAGTGGAGTGGAACGGAAAGCAATATTTTTCCTGTAAAGACAACTTCATCAACAAAGCACTTGAAGGGGCCATACAATCAGAAAGCATTCAGATGATTATGCTCAGCGGCTATGCGGTATGGAAAATACGCCCGTTCGACGATGATCTGCAATTGGAGGAGATCTCTGCTAAGCAGGTTGAAGAAAATGCGGCCATACTGGAAAAGGCCTTAAATATTACGCTGGGACGCCTTGTTGCTTCGGGCAAGAAAATCGTTTTCTTCGTGGACACCCCGGTATTGAATTTTGAGCCGACTGAGTGCACCGAGATCCGGCCCGTTTATTTAATCGGCCATACCAGCAAAGACCCCTGTGCCCTCCCCCGCCCGCTCTTTGAGCAACGCAACGTCGAATATCACCGGATCATCAGCACGGCCAAAAAGACGTTTCCAACGATCAAATTTATCAATCTTTATGATTATCTGTGCGATCAGGATCTTTGCTATGCCGCCAAAGACGGGATGTTGCTCTATGGGGACCACAGCCACCTAAGCGCGGACGGAAGCCGATATCTGTTCAGCAAGGTAGCGGATGAATTGAAGTTATAGAAGCCGTTATGAAATAAGCAGTGTTTACTTCTGGTTCCCATGCGCCGCATGGGAACACACTCTGGCCTGCGTCGCAGGCAGTTATTAACCTGTGATGCACAAGGATGCCGCTTCCAAGAAACAGCCAATCTCTTCCGGCTGTTTCTTGGAGTGGCGTCTTGCCGATAACAACCTGGGCGACCTCAACCCACACATCCCATCACCGGAATTATGGGCGTTGCGCCCAATAAGCCATCTCTTTTGACCAATTTAAATAATTTTTATGAAAATCGGTCAATTGCAGATCCCCTGCCGTTTTTGCTGCATAATTGTTAAGTACCGGTAATTGCAGCTGGGCAATCTGTTTTGCCTCTGGTTTTTTGGTGGCGGTCAAAAAAGAAGAAAGGCTGGTGACCACATGACCGGCCTTAGTTTTGCTCGCGGCCTGGACCAAACTATTCACCAGTGAGGGTGAATACTTCAGCATGTACTCGGCATACCCCCGCAAGATGGGGACTTGCGCCAGCAACTCCTCTCTCTCCTGATCAAAATCATCACGAAAAACTATCTTTTTGTCCTGGAATACCAGAGGCGCCGCCGTTGAGGTATCGCATGCCCAGCCTTTACGGGGAGTCAGAAGTTCAGCTTGATAGCGCTCTTCACGATACGGATAAAAAGGCATCGTTTTACAGCGAGACGGCTTATTGCGGTGAATGGTGCAGAGATTGTCATCGCCTAAAGCGGGACAGGGAAACGAAGACGGCAGATAGGCGGTCGGCACGATCAGAACGGCGAGCTCTTTGCGGTCGGCAAGCTTAATGGTGGTTCCCAGGGCGGCCACCAGCGCATAATCCTTGCTGCCATATCGCAATGGCGTCCACACCAAACACAAAGGAAAGATGGCCGCATTGGCAAAGGCATCCTTACACGTTAACGGCAACTGCCCATAACAGCACTTGCCGCAGGCTGTACAGTGAAAATGGTTTACCATGCCTATTCCATTTCTCAATCAAGCGTTAACTTTGTCGGCTGCGCTGTGCGGCGCCTCGCCGTACTGTTTGTACTGTCTCGTTGCTGCTCGCTTGCCTTCGCGTTTCCATCTTGATTGAGAAATGGAATTACTTCAGCTCAGTGGTGGTGCCACAGCATTTTTTGGCTTTTTTGCCGGAGTTACAGGGACAGGGATCGTTACGGCCAACTTTGGAGACACGCTGTTGCGGGATGTGGGGATTAAGATCACTACTGACATACAGCCACTGGCCATTATCACGACGAAAACGAGACAATGCCGCTTGTGTGATATCTTTTCGTTCCCGGCGAAACCGCACCACAAACTCAATCTCAGCAGTATCGCCGGTTTCTATTGCTTTACGGATTTCCAGACTCTGCCATTCACATTCTTCGGCCAGACGTTCTGCTTCCGCACGATTAAAGTCATCACGAACCTCAGGCGCATGGGTACGATCGATATGATCCAGTGTCCGCTGGGCAAAAGCGGTATAACGCGAGCGCATTAAGGCTTCAGCGGTGGGCGCAGGGGCTCCCGCAATAATGGGGCCACAGCACTCATCAAAGTCACGTTTTGAACCGCAGGGGCACATTGTCATGAGGAATCTCTCTTTTAAAGAAACTTACGCAAAGGACCAGCCTGAACGAAAGGCTTTCCCCTTGCCGGCAAGCAATTTGTCTGACTCCAAAAATCGAGACAGATCCTATCAGGCTGGCCGGAATATTGGGAAACCGTTAGCCGGAGAGTCTTGGATTGATCTTCAAATGCCGTCTGAAGATATTGGCCAGCAAGGGGGCCACCGAGTAGACATCCAACAGATCATCACTGTGAACCCCGGGAACGGTATCCGAACCGATCACTCTGGAGATCGGGCTGTTCTGAAAACGCTCACGGGCATTGCCCGCCATGACCAGATGGGTGGCCATGACCGCCACCTGCACCGCTCCCGCCTCCAGGCAGCGTTTCGCCGTCTGGATAATGGAGCCGCCGGTGCGGATCATGTCATCACAAACAATGGCCGTTTTGCCCTTGACCGCGCTGGAGATCTGACCGACGATGGTCTTGTCGGTATCATACCGGTCCTTGTCGGCGGCGGTATGCGGACAGTCGAGTAGACTGGCCAGCCGGGCCACCCGTTTGGAAAAGCCGTAATCAGGGGAGACCAGGACATAATCGGTCAGGCCGCTGGCCCTGATCTTTTCGATCACCAGTTCATCGGTCCACACATGCTCGGTGCGGATCTCCCCGGCATGGGCATGGAGCACAGCCTCGGAATGGAGATCAACAAAGGCCACAAAGTTGGGCCGGGCCCGGAAGATCTGCCGGGTCCTGGTCACCCCTTTCGGGATTTCATAGGAGTTCGGCTTGGTCCGCTCCATGGTGGAATAGCCCAGATAGGGGATGGCCACGTTGATGGTGGCCGCATTCCAGTACTTTCCTCCCTGAATCAGATCCAGCAGCTCCTGATACGAGGTATCGGTGTGGGTAGCGCCAATGATAATCAGATTTTTCCCCGCCAAATCTTCCGGAAAGGCATGGTAGGTCTCCCCATCGGCAAAACGCTTACGGATCATCTCGGAAAACGGCAGCCCCAACTCCACCGCCACCTTCCGGCCCAATTCTGTTGAGGCCTCATTGGCCACCACCATGCATTCAAGCATCAGCTCTTACCTCAAGGCAGCAACAATGGCATCACCCATGGCGGCGGTGTTCACGACCTTCGTCTTGTCGATGGCGATATCAGCGGTATGAATACCGGCGTCAAGCACCCTCTCCACCGCCTGGTCAATAGCATCGGCCGCCTCATCCATACCGAAGCTGTAGCGCAGCATCATGGAGGCGGACAGGATCTGGGCGATGGGATTGGCAATACCCTTGCCGGCGATATCCGGGGCCGAGCCGCCGGCCGGTTCATACATCCCGAATTTCTCGGCATTGAGACTGGCTGAGGCCAGCAGCCCCATGGAACCGGTGAGCATAGCGGCCTCATCGGAGATGATATCGCCAAACATGTTGCCGCAGAGCATGACGTCAAACTGATGGGGATCGCGCACCAGCTGCATGGTGGCGTTGTCCACATAAATATGATTCAGGGTCACATCTGGATACTCCTTGGCAATCCCGATCACCACCTCCCGCCACAAGACCATGGTGGTGAGGACGTTGGCCTTATCAACAGAAGTTACTTTCTTGCGGCGCAGGCGGGCCGCCTCGAAGGCCATACGGGCAATACGCTCAATCTCGAAACGGGTATAGGCCATGGTATCAAAGGCCCGCTCGTCAGGGCCGGAACCCTCGCGGCCCTTGGGCACACCGAAATAGATATCAGAGGTCAGTTCACGCACGCAGAGGATATCAAAGCCGTCCTTCACAATATCAGCACGCAACGGGCAGGCTCCGGTCAGGGATTTAAAAATCCTGGCCGGCCGCAGGTTGCAGAAGAGATCAAAATGCTTGCGCAGGGGCAGAAGCGCCGCCCGCTCCGGCTGCTGGGCCGGAGGCAGGGATTCCCACTTGGGGCCGCCCACTGAACCAAAGAGGATGGCATCGCTGTTTTCACACAGGGCCAGGGTGGAAGGAGGCAGTGCCTCACCATAATTATCAATGGCCAGTCCGCCCACGTCTGCATACTGATAACTCAGCTCAAAAGAAAACTTCTTCTGCACTGCATCCAATACTTTAATCGCCTCTGCCATTACTTCCGGGCCAATGCCATCACCTGCCAACACCGCAATTTTCTTCATTCTCTTCCCCTTATTTTTTTCATACGGACTTTCTGCCGCATTTTTTCTGCAAAAGTTTCAGCTCACAAAAGAACCACCATCCATCCGAATTTCACTTTTAGCAAATTTAGACATTTTAAACCAGCCTTAAGAGGGTTATCAGTCGTAATCCATTCTCTTCCTGCCCTGTCGGGTTACTGGTATTATCAATTTTCAAAAATTTATTGACTTTAACACCTTAGAAATGCGACAAAGAAGAGAAGGAACCGACTTGTTTCGACACTCCCTGCAGCAATGTCTATAAGAAATTTATGGAAATCAAGAAAAACACCTTTCTTATCAGTATCCTATGGATTCTGCTCATTGCCGCCTCCTTTGCATGGAATCACACCCAGGCCCATAAGGAACAAGAAAAGCTGGCCCTGCATACCACCAGAAACCTTTTTAATTATATTATCATCACCCGCCGCTGGAACGCCCAGCACGGCGGCGTCTATGCCCCTGTCACTGAAAAGACACTCCCAAATCCTTATCTACAGGTGCCCATGCGGGAGATCAAGGTCAATGACTCCTTGACCCTGACTAAGCTCAATCCCGCCTACATGACCAGACAGATCTCGGAAATTGCCAAGGCCCAGGCAGACATGCAGTTTCATATCACCAGCCTCCAACCTATTCGTCCGGAAAACAAGGCAACGGAACGGGAGGAGAAAGTGTTAAAAGAGTTTGCAACAGGTACCAAAGAGATAGGTTTTTTTATAGAAGATAAGGGGAAGACATTTTTCTTTTACATGGCCCCGCTGAAAACAGAAAAGGCCTGCCTGTCATGCCACGACAAACAGGGTTATAAAGAAGGTGACGTCATCGGAGGAGTCAGCATCACCCTGCCATCTACCGAACATCCCACTTTTGGCATTCTCCTTCTGGCCCATATTGGCATAGCACTTACAGGCCTGCTTGGCATCTTTGTCTCCGGGGCTCGACTCAACAGGGCCTATGCGATCATAAAAAGACAGGCCATCTTTGATGCCCTGACTGGAATCCCCAATCGTCTTAGCTTTTCGGAACATATCTTCAAAGAATTCCATCGCAGCAACAGGGCGCACGAGCCACTCTCTGTCATCATGTGCGACATCGACCATTTCAAGGCCTACAATGACACATACGGCCATGTCAGCGGCGACAATTGCCTGAAACAGATTGCCCAGACTATCAAAAAGAGTCTGGTACGTCCTGGAGACTTCTGCGCCCGCTACGGGGGCGAAGAGTTCGTGATAATCCTGACGGATACTTCTCACAACGGAGCCATGTATGTTGCTGAAAAAATACGATTAAATATCATCGAACTCCAGATTATCCATGAAAAATCCCTCCCCTTGCAGTTCGTCAGTCTCAGCCTGGGAGTAGCAACATCTACAGACCAGCCCTTAAGTTCCCATGAAGAACTCCTCAGAAATGCTGACACAGCACTGTATCTGGCCAAGAAGAATGGTCGCAACCGCGTGGAATCCTACACTGACATACTATCCAGCACCCAACAAGGCTGAAAAAAGATCAAAGATCAAGAACCACCATGCAACCCTGCCAGAAAATCGACAATCATCCGGGCCAGTGGCTCGGTAGAATCAGGTGACAGAATATCTCCGGCCAGGACATGCCGGCTGGGATCTCCGACCTGAGCATACGCAACCATCTTTTTCTCTTCCGCCCCAATCTTCTGAAAAGCCGTTATAATGGCCGTGGTATCAACCGTCTTGTCATCAGGGGCATAGATGACAAGGGTTGGCGTTTTGATCGTCTGCAGATCAAGAGCACGGGTCAGCTTCACCAATCCCATCATCGGCAACAAGGCGCGAACTGGATAGGAGTTGGTCCAGTAACGGCCATGTGCCTCATTCACCGGTTTCCAGCTCCGGGTTTTTCCGACCAGCAATTCGGCCAACTGTGCCCCCCAGGGCCAGGTCAGGATCTCGGTTCTCCGATCAGCAGGTCCAAAGTTTGGTGACAACAACACCAGCGCCGCGACCTCATCCCGATCACTGTGCGCAGCCTGCCAGAGGGCCAGAGTCCCGCCCGTAGAACACCCCATGATTACCACCCGCCGCCCCAAACGCTTGCCGATCTCCATGGCCTCATGCATATCGTCCAGCCAGGAATTGACACTGCCCTCAAGCATGGCCTCACTGCCGCGGCCATGCCCGCTCAAGCGGGTAGAATACAGATTGGCACGGAGTTGAGCGGCAACCCTGGCCGCAAGGGGCGCTGTATCCTGATGGCTGGCGGAAAAACCATGGACATAGACAATGGCCAGGGGTGTCTGCTCTCCCGGCGCCTGGGCCCAGACAATCTTTTTTTCCGTTCCGGGCACGATATCGTTATAAGCGGCTTCTTTCCTGGCAAGGTAGGTGTCAAGATCAGACGGCAGAACAAGGGGATGGAGAGTAGTGTTAAGATCAACCCGAGGGCCGCTGAGAAAAATCGCCAGCACCAGAAATGCCAATAAGCCAGCACGACAAATATATTTTTTCTTGAAGAAGGTCATAATCACTCCCGGCAGAATATGTTTTATGGGCGTTGCCATTTTGATCCAGAAAGAGAATGGGCAGAACTCGAACAATAGGATTGACAGAACGAAAAAAATACCGATATTACAGATATCCATTCCATGAAATCACATCGTGGCTCCCTGTATAATTCTCTTTTCTTTGTCAAAATAAAAATCCACTTAAAGAGGTGAGAGTATGAAACAAAAGAATCTCATGAATCTCATGAAACGCCTCATGATTAATGCGTTGGCAATACCCCTGACGCTGTGCGCGGCCCAGAGCCAAGCCGGCAATGTTGGAGTCGACATTCACGTCGGGGTTCCCGCGCCACCAGTCGTCATGGTCCCGCGCCCTGCTTATCGCCAACCAGCACCGGCCTTCTATTTTAATGAAACTCCAGAGTTTATCTACTCGCCGTTCCTGAGATTTTCTATGGCCATAGGTTCACCCTACGATCTCTTCTACGACAACAGCCATTACTACATTTTTCACGAGGGATACTGGCACAGATCCCCTCAGCTCAATGGCCCATGGAGCATCGTGCACTACCGATCTCTGCCTCCGGATTTTCGCCGACACAAAATTGACAAAATCAGAAGATATCGGGACAAGGAATATGATATCTATCGCTATCACCGGCCAAGCCATCCCGACCACCATTACTCGCCGCGCCACGATAGAGATGACCATGACAGAGACTACCGGGATTATCGGGAAGAGAGAAGGCAGCACGAACGTGAGAGACTCCACCGCTGAGCGGCGGCACCGGCAACGATCAATATGTTTTCCCGATCACCAGGAAAAAGTCAGTAAAGCACGTTTGGCGGCGGAAAAAGGGAGTTCCCGTTCAAGGGTTAAGCTATGCTGAAGGGCAAGGGCAGGAGAGCTGTGTTGCAGGACATGCAGCTCCTCCTGCCATTTCGGCCCTTTCATGCAGATCACCGTTGTCCTGGGGCCGCACAGACGACTGACCATCCCCAGGAATTCGGCGATATCCGTAACGGCCCGACTGGTGATGTGGGTAAAGACAGGGGTTGACGGCAGCAGGATCTCGTCCTCCACCCGGCAGGCCAACGCTTCCACCCCGGCAAGATTCAAGGTCCGGATGACATGACGCAGAAAGGAAACCCTTTTCAGGCGTGGTTCCAGCAAGGTCACGGTCAGATCAGGCCGGGCCGCCTTGCAGACAAGCCCCGGGAAACCGGCCCCGGTTCCCACGTCAAGCAGATGGGAACCAGGAACATCAAGAAGGGGAAGCAGGGTCAAAGAATCGAGGAAATGTTTCTCCAGAATCTCCGCATCGGGCGTTCCCTTGGCAATCAGGTTGATCTTCCTACCCCAGCGTAAGAGCTCCGTAAAATAAACAAAAAGCCGCTCCACCGCCTCAGGGGCAAGCATAATCCCCAAAGAGTCGCATCCCTGGTGGAGCTGTTTCCGGAAATCAAAGGGTTGTCCTGTCACTTTTCGCCTACGCCTTCCCTTTTCCCTGCAACCGCTCAGTCACCGAGGCGGCATGGGCGGTCAGACCTTCAAGGGTGGCCAGCCTCCGGATATGATCCGCATCCTCTCGCAGGGCCTGCTCGGAATAGCTGATGATGGAGCTCTTCTTCAAAAAGGTCTCGACGCCGAGGGCCGAAGAGAAACGGGCGGTACCCATGGTGGGCAGGACATGATTGGGACCGGCCAGGTAATCACCGGCCGCCTCCGGGGTATGATGGCCCAAGAAGATGGCCCCGGCATGACGAATTTTCGGCACCTGAGCCCAAGGATCGCTGATCATCAGCTCCAGATGCTCCACGGCGATACTGTTGGCCAGATCAATAGCCTCTTCCAGGGTATC
Organism: Desulfocapsaceae bacterium; assembly: GCA_030653035.1. Taxonomy (GTDB): domain Bacteria; phylum Desulfobacterota; class Desulfobulbia; order Desulfobulbales; family Desulfocapsaceae; genus UBA2270. The sequence goes on from JAUSAB010000037.1 coordinate 11,442, forward strand.
GGCAATGAGAATCACCCCGCGATCAGTCAGGGATTTTCGGGCAATCTCCTGCCGGGACAGACCCGCCAGCTGCCTCTCCAGTTCAACCAGAATCTTTTGCGCCAGGGCCGAATCGGTGGTCACTACCATGGCCAGGGCCATGGGGTCATGCTCGGCCTGGGCCAGCATATCAGCGGCCACATGACTGGCCTTGGCGCTTCTATCAGCCACAATCAAGACCTCCGAAGGACCGGCAATCATGTCAATCCGCACACGGCCCGACACCTGGGCCTTGGCCTCGGTCACAAACTGGTTGCCCGGTCCGACAATGACATCAACCGCCGGAATGGACTCGGTGCCATAAGCCAGCGCCGCAATCCCCCAGGCCGAGCCCGCCTTGAAGATCTCGGTGATCCCGATCTCCTGGGCCGCCACCAGCAGATGGGGACTGACCTTGCCCTCGCGATTGGGCGGAGTCAGCATCACCCGGCGGCCAACCCCGGCAATCCCAGCCGGAATGCCGTTCATCAGCACCGAGGAAACAAGAGGTGTCGAGCCCCCCTGCCCGCCTGGCACATAGAGACCAGCCGCATCCACGGGCCGGACCAGACGGCCGACAATCGTCCCGTTCTCCCTGGTCTGCATCCAGGAATCCTCCATCTCCCGTTCATGAAAGGTCTGCACCCGTTCAATGGCCAGGGCCAGGGTCTCGAGAAAGGGTTCATCCACCAGCTCGTAGGCCTCAAGCATCTCGGCCAGAGAGACCTGCATCTCCTCAAGAGCCAGATCCGGCGCATCAAATTTTCTCGTATATTCGAGGACGGCGGCATCACCGCGCTGCCGTACTGCGGCCAGGATCTCGGCGACAATCCCTCGGCAGGAGTCACCTGCAGGCTGAAAACGCTGAAGAAGGGAGGCAATAACCCGTTCTCCCTCCTCGGTATTGATTTTCACAGGTTTAATAGGCATGATTGACTCTTCCCCTTAAATTATTTTCAGTCACTTTTCCAGCTTCCCCTCGCCCTTTCCTAACGCAACAATAACAGAGCCCCCTCCGGTATTCAGCCTTCCTTCCGTCCCCAGTGCACCCCGATGGTTCCCAGCATGAACCGCTGATAGCCGACATCCTGAAACCCGGCCTCGGCAAAGATCGCGGCCAGGGCTTCAGCGCTGTGGAAATCCATAGTCGAACCAGTCAGATAGGCGTAGGCGGACTCATCTTTGGCAATAAAGCGGCCGAGAAAAGGGATGCCGAAACGGAAATAAAAACGAACGAAGGGATACCACAGATTTTTCCGCGGCGGGGTGGTATCAAGACAGACCACCCGGCCACCGGGCCTCAAGACCCGGTGCACCTCTTTGAGCACGGCCAGGGCGTCATCAACATTTCTCAGCAGATAACCAAAACTCACTGATTCAAAACTGTTATCGGCATAAGGGAGTAAATTGGCATCACAGGCCTGCCAGGAAATCCCCAAGGAGGCAAACCGCTTCCTCGCCTCCTTCAGCATATTCTGGGAGAAATCAGCGCCAATCACCCGACACTCAGGATAAGTCATCCGCGTCAAGGCGGCAATATCGCCGGTTCCGGTGGCCAGATCGAGCGCCCAGCCCTTCCCCGGATCCTGGGCCTTCCTGACCACGAAACGCCGCCAGCGCTGATCCTGTCCCAGGGTCATCACCCGGTTCATCAGGTCATAAGAGCCGGCAATAGCATCAAACATCCTTTGCACACCAGGCCCTTTACTCACGATAGTGTTCCTGATCCATTGTTTGGGAAATCCACGTTAAGGGTATCTTGCAAAAAACACCCTGCAAGAGCACAAAAAGACAAAACCCCTTTGAAATGAGTTATTTCAAAGGGGTTTTTCATATATGGCGGAGAAGGTGAGATTCCATTATTGCTTGATAAGTTACTGAAATCATTAGATTGACAAAACCCATAATACCCATTTCCTACCCCTTAAAACCGGACTATACCGGACTAATCCAAGATATTCGGGCGAATTATTTGGAGGCCCTATCGAGAAGATTTGATGGACGTTCTTCACCGGATGGAACCCAGTGGGTATAGATATCAACTGTCATCTGAATGTTTTTGTGTCCGAGCTGACGACTGACATATACAATATTTTCACCCGCAGACAATAACCTGCTGGCGTATGTGTGCCTAATGTCGTGGATTCGGCGGGATTTTACACCTGCCTGGAATAAAGCCTTGGCAAAAATCCTTCGTAGGGTCGAATGGGCCAGGAGTTTACCGTCTTTGTGAAAACAGAATGGCTGTTCATTCCCTACCGCCACATCTTCTTCAAGGGTGTGATTTTTAATTTCTTTCAACGCCTTTGTCAATC
>JAUSAB010000073.1 GCA_030653035.1 Desulfocapsaceae bacterium
CTGAGAAGGAGATTTTCTCTTCTCAGTTGCCAACTTTCAACTGGCCGCCTTTACCCAGACCGCCCTTGACTTCCTGGGCCTTGTAATTGCGCAGGGAGCGAACGATATTGTTGTAGGCATCCATAAAGGCGGCAGCAATGACCTTACCCTGGGGGGTGTTGGTGTAGCCGCCAAGTCCTGCGCCGCCTGCCACATTACCGGCTCCGCCGAATACACTGCCAAATCCGCCGATATCGGTCTTGGAGGCGCTGCCTTCGGCGGCGGCGATCTGCACACTGGATCGGTTATCGATCATGGTCAGGAGGGCGCTGGCCTCACGGGTCTTGGTGTTGGCGCCTACTGTACTGGCGATAGCGCCGGCGTGGCCGCCAATTACCCCGCCAATAAGTGATCCCGCCGCGCCAGACATCCCGCCGGTATTGTCTTCACTGAACACGATCTCGGGAGAAAGACCATAATCAGAGGAGACCATCTGCCCTTTGCCAAAATTGCTGCCTTTACGCATCTCGCCGGATTTCTGTAGATCCCGTTCGCGGTTCATGGCATTCATTCCGGCCGCGCCGCGCTCTACCACGACAAAACAGTTGGATTGCTGGATCAGCAGGCGCAGAAGATTGGAAGTGGGGGGAAGTTTATATTCACCGGTAAGGACAGTGTACCAGCCGGCCGACTGGTTTTCAATCAAGGAAATGGTGCCCAGCGGTTCGGCGCATTTCTCAAGGGCAGAGCTTTCGCCGCTGGTGGAGCTACCTGCGGCGCCGCCGGTGGCAACGGTTTTAGCGCTTTGATTTCCCATTTGCATACTGGTGTCCACGCAGGAGGATGAGAGGAGCGCGATTGCGGTAAAGCCGAGTAGAGAGAGTCTGGCGATTGTCATTGGTGCCTCCGTAAATGATGTGGCTTGTTGAGTTGTTGTTGCCCTTGAAAAAATACCAATTTACTCTAAAAAGGGTATTCTACCGTTGAGAGAAAATCAACAGGAAATTAAGAAATCATTATCATTCCTGTTTAGTCCTTTAGCGAGCATTTTTGGCTGTAAGTTTTGCCTGAAGCAATGCCCCGAGGCTTCCGACAGCGTCCTCCTGTTTTTTTACGGGCTTCTCTGAAAGAAATTTTTCGTACTCGTTCTTCTCTTCTGTTTCCTTGGATTCGCTGCTGACATAATCGGTGGGAGCCAGGCTGATCTTTCTGCTTTCATTGTCAACACCTTCCACCTTGACCTCAATTTCCTGTCCTTCTTCCAGCGCCTCGCGTGGGTGATTGATGCGGCGGCCTCCACCAAGCCGGGAGATGTGGATCAGGCCATCTATGCCGGGGGCCAGGGTGACAAAGGCCCCGAAAGTAGTGAGGCGGGCGACGGTTCCGGTATGGATGGACCCCTCGGTGAAGCGCTCCCGTACCGCGTCCCAGGGGTTTGGCAGGGTCTCTTTGAGGCTCAGGGTGATGCGTCCAGCCTTCCAGTCCAGTTTTTTGATCACGGCGGTGACTTCCTGGCCAATGGTCAGGTGTTCCTTGATGTCCTCGACCCGGCTCCAGCCGATTTCCGAGATCGGGATCATGCCGTCCATGCCGCCAATATCGACGAAGGCCCCGAAATCACGGATGGAGCTGATAGTGCCATGAACGATTGCGCCTTCTTGCAGGCTTGCCTGCAGGGCTTCTTTCTGTTGTTCTCGTTCCTGTTCCAGCAGGGCCCTGGCTGAGACCACAATATTGCGGCCATTTTCTTCAAAACGGGTAATTACGAAGGTCATGTGGCGGCCGGTGTAGGCTGCTCCTGCATCATCCACCCGGTGCAGTCCCATCTGCGAGTAGGGGCAGAAGGCGCGGACCGAGCCGCCAAGGGTGATGTCAAAACCACCCTTGATCTCTTCCTTGACCAGGCCTTCAACCGGAATACCGTTGCGCCAGGCCTCTTCCAGGTGGGTTGCGTTTTTCCCCGAGCCCAGTTTGATGGTGAAGATCTGCGCTCCGCCGGTGGATTTGAGAAAATAGACATCCACCTTGTCGCCGATGGCAGCAGAGAGTTCGCCCTCTTTATTGAGTAATTCAGAGATGTCGAGAATCCCTTCATTCTTGCCGCTCACATCAAGAAAGACTGAGTTGCCGCCAATACCGACAATGGTTGCACTTATTTTCTGGCCAGGTTCCAGGTGGCGCAGGGCTTTTGATGAACTTTCCTGGAACAGATCGGCAAAACTTTGTTCGGTTGATTCCTGAGTCATGGGAGAATACCTTGTGTCAATGTTTGATAGAGAGCTAACGGCTCGGTTTTTAGGCTGAAGGGTATCAATCATTATATATTTATTGTACCTAAAATCCTTCAGCCTTCAGCCTGAATATCTGAGTACTTATACTACCATCAAAAAGAAGAAAGTTAAAAATAAAAACAGGTTTAGGGGGTGGAGGCCGGGATCGCCAGGGCCAGGACCAGGGTTCCTTCCTGAAACAGGATGCGTTTTGTGGTCAGATCGGCCAGAAAATCGTGCAGGGCCTTGGGCGGGATGGACGGGAATTGCCGGGCCATATCTTTGTGTTCCCGGATCTTCTGACAGTAGAGATAGATTGCTCTGGAGGTCCCACGTAGCCGGTGCTGCAGGCAGGGGCCATTGATCTGTTCCTGACGGATAATAAGAAAGGAGCCGCCGTCGCGGTAACTCAGTGGTGGGATTCCATGGATGTCACGCCCAGTGTGGAAGGCCTGCCATTGGGCGATCTTCAGGGTGACAGGCCGCCAGAGTCGGTGCTGCAAGGTTCGGTCGCCTCGATATTCCTTGATCAGCATCTCCATTCCGGCAAGGAGCTCCTGGGGAAAGAGCCTGCGGTTTTTGGGATGCTGGAGCACTGCGGAAATGCCAAATTTTTGGGGATCATTGCCGATCGGTGAGCCTTCTCCTAAAAAAAAGGAGGCGGCGGCAAGCGGGGTGAAGGGCAGGACAAAATCGAGGTTATGCAGGGTCTCAGCCACTTCTTTTTCTGTGCTGCCGGGGAATTCGGTGATCAAGTTGCCATTAAGCTGCATATGGCAGGCCCTGCTCTGTTTCATGGCGGCGATGTTGTCCATGACCGTGGTTCCCTTTTCCATTCTGGCCAGCAGGGTGGTGGAGAGGGACTCAATGCCCACCTGGACCGAAGAAAGACCGCCGCGGCAGTAGGCGGCCAGCTTGTCGCCATCGGTGATCACCCGGATCTCGGCAAAGAAATTATAGTCAATTGGTTCCGCGGCCATGGTCAGAAAAAAGAGATCGGCCTCTTTTGGCGGCAGGGCATTGTCCGTAAAGGTGAAGTCAAGGCAGCCATGGCGCCGGGATTGTTCTCTCACCTCGGCCGCCATCTTGTCGTTTTGTTTCCACCGGTATCCCTGCCATTGGAGGTTCAGGTTGCAGAAGGTGCAGCGGTTCCACCAGCAGCCCCTGGAAAATTCAAGGGGAAGGATGGGGATGAAGGGCTGTCCGGGGAAGGTGGCCTGCATCTGTTGAAAGTAAGGGCTGTAATCGGGGGTTGGCAGTTGGTTCAGGTCGGCAATGCCACGGCAGGGGCTTTCGGCAAAAGGCCGCGAGCGATACATGACCTGTGGGGGCAAGATTTCCGGGGCGTCATTCTGCCGCAGGCAATGACAGAGTTGCGTCAGGGATTCTTCCCCTTCGCCGGAGATCACATAGTCAAGCTGCGGAAAGTTGTGGAGCAGGGATGTACCCATTCGCCCGACACATCCGGACCCGCCGGCGACAATGTGCAGGGCTGGGTGCAGTTTTTTGATGCGGGCAGCGGCAGTGAGGGATGCGAACATCTGGTTGAAGCAGATGGAAAATCCGATCAGATGAAAGCCGGCAAGATCAAGACTGGCCAGCCATTGGTCAAGGGAGTGGTCAAGGAGCTGGACGGTCTGATCAAAATCAAGCCCCTTTAGCTCCTTGTTGTTTCTGCCTTTGCTGCTTTCGTGAAAAAGCCGGGCGGCCTGCTGTCGCAGCCCTGGAAAGAGCAGGGGGCTGTAGAGGGCCTCGCCGGCCCAGCTGTTTTTGGCCAGATGGTGGTAGGTCTCGGTGCCGATAGCCTTGGCCACCTGCAGGTAGGGGTGAAAGGTGTGGGCCTGGATGGTGCTGTCACGGTCCAGCCACGCCTTCAACGCCCCCAGTTGCACGGAAGGCCGATTGAAGATCGACCAGGGCATGGAGATCAGGGCAACGCGAAAGAGATCTACGGGTTGTGTCGCCATTATTAATGATGGCCTTGTGAAATGTAGCCAGGGTGATGGTTAAGCGAAAAGGCCCAAAGACAAGGCGGGCAAATCCTGAGGAATGAGGCGTACGCCAGTACGCCGCAGTGACGAAGGATGCAGCGCAACGCAGTATTTGGGCCTTTGCGCTTAACCATCATTGATAGATGATTTCTGTCCCCTCCGGCGGGGTATAAAGAAACAGGGCGTCCATGGTCTTGCGGTCATCAGTGGCCAGGGTGTTGACCTGCAGGTCGCTGAGATCAAGGGTGGTCCGGGTATCAAAATGGTCAAGGATGTCTATGCGCTGGATCAGTGAATCCGTGGTCACCCACAGATGGATCGCGCTTACCTGCGACTGGTTTTCCTTGGGTGTGAGTTTGATCACCTTGGAGTGGTCGGCATCTTCTTTTCCTGGGGTAAATTCAGGATTGGGGGCGGAGACAGAGAAATCCTTGAGCAGGTTGCCGGTCCCGGTGAAAAAAGAGTAGGTGATGTCGGTGCGCATGGACTCGGCAGGGCTGACGATCATCTGTTGCAGTTTGGCAAAGTACATGGAGAAATTTACGCCATCACTGACCAGGATCTGTTTTTCCGGGGTGGTGTAGTCCCAACGCATCTTGCCGGCAGTCCCGGGGGGATCCTGGGTCTTTTTTTCTTTAACAAACCAGGCGGTGCCGCTTCCCTGCTGTGCTCTGCCGCTCAGCTCCCCTTCAGTCTTCTGGGTGAAATGAAAGCTGAGACTTGTGATCTGGTCGTAGTTTTGTTGCAGTCTCCGGGCGATGTCCTCCGGGGACTCGGTATTGTTCTGGCTGGCGGCGAGGGGCCAGGGGAGGAGCAGGAATGCTGTGAAAACCAGCAGCAGGGCGCGCGCGGTAACAGAAAAAACGGATATTGGGGGCAGGAAAGGTTTCATGTAAGGATTAGCTCCAAGGGGCGTGCGAATATTTTCCGGGCAACCGTTTTTGCGGCATCGGTCAGGTCGGAGACAAAGTAGCGGTGGGTGACGATTCCTTTTTCTTCTCTGGCGATGAGTTGCGGCTGCTCGGTCAGCAAGTCACGGACATATTTTGCGGTCTCGACTGAGGAGTCAATGAGGGTGACCCGCTTGCCCACCCTCGTCTGGATCAGCTGGGTGAGCAGGGGGTAGTGGGTGCAGCCGAGCACCAGGGTGTCGATCTGTTTGTCTTTTAAAGGGTGCAGGTAGCGCCGGATAATCATCTTGGTCTCCTGCTTATTGGTCCATCCCTCTTCCACCAAGGGCACGAGCAGGGGACAGGCCTCGGAAAAAACATGGAAATCCGGGCGCTGACCGCAGATGGTCTGTTCGTACACCCCGCTTCTGATGGTGGCCCTGGTGCCGATAACCCCAATCCTGCCGGTCTTGGTGGTGGCAATGGCCTTGGTCGCCGCCGGAGTGATCACCTCGATGATCGGCACCTGAAATTCCCGGCGTAAGGCCTCAGTCGCGACACTGGAGGCGGTATTACAGGCAATGATGATGATCTCCGCCCCTTTTTTGAGCAGGAATTCGGTGTTGCGCAGGGAGTAATCGGTGATGGTCGCCGCGCTTTTGGAGCCATAGGGGGTGCGGGCGATGTCGCCAAAATAAACGATGGAGTAATCGGGCAGCAGTTGTTCCACTGCCCGTGCCACCGTCATGCCGCCAATACCTGAATCAAAGATGCCAATCATGGGGAAGGGTTACTTGTCTGTGTAAAAGGTGAAGAGGGAAAGACTCCTTCTCGAGAAATCTTGAGAATACTTTTCTTGTATACCAGAAACAGTAGAAAACGACAATATAGGATGGTTCCTGGACTCTTGCCGGTTTGCCTGTCTGCAAGAAGTATATCTGTCGTTTCTCCTTATTCTTTCTGGCAGTTGGGGCAGAAGTAGCTTGCCCTGCCATTTAGCTGAATCTTCTCAATTGGTGCCCCGCACTGGTGGCAGGGTTGGCCTTTCCGGCCATAGACCTGGAAGTTCATTTGAAAGTAGCCGCGCTCGCCGTTGGCATTGATGAAATCACTGATAGTTGAGCCGCCGCAATCAATGGCTTGGGTCAGGATTGTGCGGATTACGGGGATGAGTCTCTGCCAGTCGTGTTCCTGCAGGGTGCAGGCCGGACGGGCGGGATGGATGCCGGCAGCCATCAGGGCCTCGTTGGCGTAGATATTGCCGATGCCGGCCACCACCTTGCTGTCCATGAGAAAGGTCTTGATCGGTTGTTGTCTCTTGCGGGCGAGGGCCATGAAATGGGCAGGGGTGCAGAGGTTGCTGAATGGTTCCGGGCCGGTGCCGGCGAAAAATCCGGTTTCCCGGTTTCTTGTCTGTTCCGGGGGCAGCAGCCAGACGGCACCAAAGCGCCTGCTGTCGTTGAGGCGCAGCTCCAGACCGTTGTCCAGTTGCCAGCGGACATGATCATGGACCTTGACCGGAGCAGTGTGAGGGAAGAGGCCAAGGTTTCCGGTCATTCCCAGATGGATAATAAGCAGCGCCTCATCATCGGTGGTGATGAGCAGGTATTTGGCGCGTCGCTCGACGGTGCGAATTGTCTGGCCGCAGAGCAGCTGGTTCATGGCAACATGGGGGACTGGATGGCGCAGGGGCTTGCCGCTGTACCGGATACCGGTGATGATGCGATTGGTCAGGTGCGGGCGCAATCCCCGGCAGATGACCTCGACTTCCGGGAGCTCAGGCATGGTTGACTCCGGGGCAGGGTTGAGCAGGGAGGACGTACAGGCCGATTCCGTACCCCTGGTGTAGGTAGACGGTTACCTGGAATTGCAGCTGCGGATTGCCCGGTTCCTGGTGGCTATCTTGATACTCAAAGGTGAAAAGGCAGTTAGTAAGGCCTCCTGCCTCCGGGATGTTCTGGATCTGAGTTAGTGCCAGATCAAGGAAACCGGGCATGCGTGCAAGTTCAGCGCCCTTTTTGACTGCCTCTTTGGCGGCCCAGAGCAGGGTGAGATGATCTGGGAGCTGCAATTTCTTCAGGTCGCGACCCAGAAGTCCTTCTTCTTCTTGGGAACAGAACCGCTCCTTGACCCGGCTTAGGGCGTCACTGGTTACCTGGATATCGATGCCGCAGGGGCTGGAAGCGGCCACGGCCATGGCATACCTTTTAGAATGGGAGATGGAGATGTGAGGGATATGCAGCTCTGCAGGCATGGCGCTCTGGTCGAGAAAAGGGCGGCCGGATGTAGCGGTCCTGATCTGGATATGTGGGGAACGCAGGGTTGGTTTTGATTGATTGCCATGCAGATACTGGAGGGATGCCTGTTTGGCGCAGATTCTGCCGCCCAGCCATTCAAGGTGTCTCTTTTCGTAGTGCAGTGTCTGTAATTTTTCCTGTTCTTCCCGATGCAACCACTCCTGGACCAGCGCCTTTTCCTGTCCATCGTCGATACGCGTGCGCAGATGATCAAGGTCCAGCATTGCCCCGTGCAGACGAGTCGATGCAAATCTTTTATTGATACCCATGACCAGGGATTCGGGAAGGGGTAAAAGGTGCAAGGGTCTGTTGGCTGGCATGAGAATAGAAAATAATTTCTTGCAATTTCAACTGTTCCTGCTAAAAACCTTGCAGGATGTAGTCACTTTCAGTGTCGGCAGCGTTTTTTACGGGGAAGAGATATGGGCATGGGGTTGAATATGACGGCGTATGATCTGGTCATTGTTGCTATCTTCGTTTTTTTTATGGCGCGTGGGATCTGGGTTGGTCTCTTGGGCCAGGTCACGGTGATTGTTGCCCTCTATGTCGGCTATCTTGTTTCCGGTCAGTATCATGACAAACTTTTCCCTTTTTTGCGAGGGGTTTCAGCAAATCCCCAGGTCGTCTTCCTGCTGGCCTACGCCATTCTTTTTGCCTGTACTTATGTGCTGACCATGCTGGTGGGCAAGGCGTTGACCGGGGTGATGCAACTGACCATTGCCGGCTGGTTTGACAAAGTGCTTGGCGCCATCTTTGGCGCGGTCAAGGCCCTGATCCTTGCCATTCTCCTGCATATGCTCCTTACCACCTTTCTGCCCCCCGATACGCCCATGCTGCGTCAGGGTCAGTTTTGCCCGTATCTGTCCCAGGCCCTGACCCTGTCTCAGCAGATGATAAAGGATGACAAGGTACGGCAGGCCTTTCAAAAAAAGATACCGGCCATCCCTGACCAGGTCAAGGCGCATCCTGCTGTGAAGCCGGTCGCGCCCGCAGCCCCGCCTGTGGAGCCGCCGCCTGTGAAAAACAATCCTGTTGAACCAGCCCCGGCCAAACCCCTACCGCCGGTACAATGAGGCCAGTTTCTGTAAGGGGACGCGGGTGTAAAAACCAAGAATAACAAACTGGTTGATCAGAGTGGTGCGGATAACTCCCAGGCGTTGCCAGCGTCTGGCCGAGGTGGTCACCTTCTCGGGCAGGGTGGTGATCCTGCCTTCCTGTCCGGCCCTTCTGATAAAGATGAAGTCCTCCATGATCGGGGCCTCCGGGAACCCGCCTATCCGCAGAAAGTCGTCACGGCGGATGAAGAGGGCCTGATCGCCATAAGGAAGCTGCAGGAGACGTGAGCGCAGATTAGCGCCAAGGCAGATGAGTCTCAGCAGCAGGCCTGCATTCTCAATGGCGAGGCTGAAGGCCCCGGCAATGGCAGAGGTTTCGTTCAGGCAATCGAGGAGCGCTGGAGCAAAGTCTGCGGGCAGCTCGGTGTCGGCATGGAGAAAGAGCAGGACTTTGCCGCCGGCCAGTCTGGCCCCGTGATTGAGCTGGGCCCCGCGTCCGGAATGGCAGCTTTCCACCCGGAATCCCAGGCTGCGGGCCAGGGATACGGTCTGGTCACTGCTGCCGCCATCGACAATGATGATCTCGCAGGGCATGGACGTTTCAGTGTCACTACCACCCGCCAGCGCCAGGAGTCTTCGCCAGTTGTTGACCTGGGATTCTTCATTGAGGGTGGGGATGATGATCGAGATGTCTGAGGTCTGCAGGGGTATCGATGTCATGGAGTCTGGTCAGGGTGTGGCAGCGCAGCTGGTGCTGTTCCGCCCGATTTTTTGTGATTGGGTACACAGTATCCGTGCCCCAGGAGATATCCTGGAACAGGGTGCGGCAGATGCTCTCTGAGCTTTCCTGGCGCGTTCCGATAAGGTAGTAGCCCCCATCAAAGGCCGGGCCTAAGACCAGGTCATGGGTGTTCAGGGCAATAAAGGCCTCCTTCAGGATCTCGGCGGTGAGATTCGGGCAGTCGGAGCCGATGAGAAGCAGGCGTTGCATTCGGCCTTGATGACGGCTGATGGCTGTCTGCATACGGCAGCCAATGTCGCCAGCTGTCTGCTGCCGGTAGTGAAAGGCCGTGCCCAACCAGGAACGCATTTGCTCTTTGGTGCCACCGTCGTAGTGGATCTCCAGGTGATGTGGGTGGATGGCTGCCAGCCTGGTCAGTTGGGCCAGTATCAGCTGTGTCATCCTCTGGTGGAGATCCGCGGCTCCATTTTGACCCAGCGCCGGGATAAGGCGGGTTTTGCACTGTCCCGGTTCGGGGTAGCGGGTAAAAAGAAGGACAAGATCCGGTTGAGCTGGCATCATAATCGTATAGTCTGGAATTTAGCAGTCAGGAAATGGATATGAAAGCAGGAAAACACTTAAAAAAACCGGAATCATACCGCATCCGGAGTTATCGCCAGTTTCCGGATCAGACAGGACTGGTTGCAACCCAGGTGTTGATTCAGGAGACCGATCTTCATATTCTTGCCACCAGAGATGTGCGTGAGCGGGCAACCGAGCTTGTCCTCCAGTATCGCCTGCAGCTTGAGAATTATATTGTAAAGCATCCGCTGTTTTTAGCAACGCTTGATCCCCTGCCCATGGATTTTCTGGCGCCGCCCTTGGTGCGGGAGATGCTCGCCGCCAGCCAGAGGGCCGGGGTCGGTCCCATGGCCGCAGTGGCAGGCGCCATTGCCGAATTTGTGGGCAAGGCGCTGGCTGCCGAAGGGGTTGAGGAGATCATTGTCGAAAATGGCGGCGATATCTATGTGCAGCGGCTCCAGGAATGTTCGGTGGCCATCTTTGCCGGACAGTCGCCACTGAGCTATAAGGTTGGTCTGCGTCTACCCGCCTCCCTGATGCCGGTGGGGGTTTGCACCTCGTCAGGGACGGTGGGCCATTCGCTCAGTTTCGGCAAGGCCGATGCTGCGGTGGTGGTGGCTAGATCAACAGCCCTGGCTGATGCCATGGCCACCTGTATCGGCAACGAGGTAGGGCCGACGCTCAGCGCCAAGGCGGGAGTCGAGCGGGCGTTGGCCAAGGCTGGGGAGATCGAGGGCATCGAAGGTGCCGTGGTGATCTGTGGTGAGGTGATGGGGGCGATGGGCGCAGTGGAGCTGGTGCGGTTGGCCTAGCAATTCAGTAACGGGAGAATAAATCGATGGAACCAATTCCAGCCTTACTAGCCTGTTTCAAGGCCTATGATATCCGGGGCCGGGTGCCGGACGAGATTAACCCGAAATTGGCGAGAGATATAGGGCGGGCCTTTGCCGCACTCTTTGCGCCGCGGAAGGTGGCGGTTGGGCGTGATATCCGTCTGAGTAGTGAGTCGCTAACCGAGGCCCTGATCTCAGGGTTGATGGACTCGGGGGTGGATATCCTGGATCTGGGGTTGTGCGGCACAGAGGAGATTTATCACGCCGCCTTCAGTCTGGAGCAGGAGGGAGTGGATGGTGGGATTGTGGTCACCGCCAGTCATAATCCGGCGGATTATAACGGCATGAAGCTGGTGACGGTGGGGGCGCGGCCGGTGACCGGTGAGTCGGGGCTTAAAAAAATGGCGGAGATGATCGTCAGCGGCCGGTTGCCGGAGCTGCCTGCGGTAAAAGGCAAACGGAGCAGCGTTACCGGCAAGGCCAGCTATATCCAACACCTCCTTGGCTATGTGGATCTAACTGCACTGAAACCCCTGAAGCTGGTGGTCAACAGCGGCAACGGTTGCGCCGGGGCGGTGATTGACCTGCTGGAACCGCATCTGCCCTTTATCTTTATCAAGATCCATCACCAGCCGGACGGCACCTTTCCTCATGGCGTCCCCAATCCCTTGCTCCCCGAAAAACGGGAAGAGACCGCCCGCCTTGTGCGTGAGCACGGTGCTGATCTGGGCATTGCCTGGGACGGTGATTTTGATCGCTGTTTTTTCTGGGATGCGCAGGGCAATTTTATTGAGGGCTATTACATTGTCGGCCTTCTGGCTCTGGAGCTCCTGGCCCAGGAACCGAATGGTAAGATCCTCCACGACCCGCGTCTGGTCTGGAATACCCAGGAACTGGTGCGGGGCGCGGGCGGTATCCCGGTGATGACCCGCACCGGCCATGCCTTTATCAAGGAGCGGATGCGCCAGGAAGATGCGATCTACGGTGGTGAGATGTCCGCCCATCATTATTTCCGCGATTTTGGCTATTGTGACTCGGGGATGATCCCCTGGTTGTTGATCTGCTCGCTGCTCTCCAGAAAGAATGTAACCCTCACCAGTTTGGTGGAAGAGCGGATGGCGGCTTATCCGGTATCCGGCGAGATCAACAGCGTGGTTGATGACCCGGATGCGGCCATTGCCGGGGTTAAGGCCCGATTCGCGCAAGGGAAAGAGGATAATACCGATGGTCTGAGTGTGACTTTTCCTGACTTTCGGTTTAATATCCGTAAGTCCAATACCGAGCCCCTGCTTCGGCTCAATGTGGAAAGCCGCCACAATCCGGCGCTGCTGGATGAAAAAACCAGGGAGCTGTTGGCCTTGATCAGGAAAAATCCATGATTTCCCCCAGTCTGTGACGAGAAAACAAGCAAGGGAATTTAAAATATTCACTGACGTGTTGTTTTTTTCTGAATAAAGGAATGTTCCATGGGTGTAGCAGCAGATATTATCATTATTGTGGTTGCGGCCCTGATTGGTGCGCTCATTGCGCAAAGACTGAGGCAACCGCTGATTCTGGGGTATATCTTCGCCGGGATCGTTGTCGGGCCCTATACCGGCGGGGTTACGGTCGGCGATATTCATGAAATTGAACTCCTGGCGGAAATCGGAGTTGCCCTTCTTTTGTTTGCACTGGGGTTGGAATTTTCTCTCAGCGAATTAAAGCCGGTCCGTAATATTGCCCTGATAGGCACTCCGGTTCAAATTCTTTTGACCGTTATTGCCGGTTATTATCTTGGCAGGTATTTGGGCTTGTCTGTTGTGAGTGCCCTATGGTTGGGAAGTCTGATCTCCCTCTCCAGTACCATGGTGACACTTAAGACCCTTATGAGCAGGGGGCTGGTGGGAACACTTTCCAGTCGGGTCATGATTGGTATGCTCATTGTTCAGGATCTGGCTGTCATCCCGATGATGATCATCCTGCCGCAACTGAGCGATCCCAAGGCAGGCCTGCCTCTGGTTGCCATTGCCGTGGTCAAGTCTGTTGTCTTCCTGCTGGTCATGCTCTATGTGGGCAGAAAGGTACTCCCATGGTTGTTGGCACATGTGGCCGGCTGGAACTCCCGGGAACTTTTTATCTTATCGATAACCGCCATCGGCCTTGGTGTCGGGTATGCCACCTATCTCTTCGGGCTGTCCTTCGCCTTTGGCGCCTTTGTTGCCGGTATGGTCCTCAGTGAGTCTGATTATGGCCATCAGGCCTTGAGTGATATTATTCCCTTGCGGGATATCTTTGGTCTTTTGTTTTTTACCTCGGTTGGCATGCTCCTCGACCCCTCGTTTTTGCTGGCCAACTGGGGTAAGATCCTTTCGCTTGTTTTCATTATCGCGTTTTTCAAGGGGACACTCTTTTCCGTGCTGGCCATGCTCTTTGGCTATATCAATATTGTTCCCATTGCCGTCGGTCTGGGTCTGTTTCAGGTCGGTGAATTTGCCTTTGTGCTTGCCCGGGTCGGACTTGAAGTGCAGGCAATCGACCAGAATATGTATTCGCTTATTCTCGCCGTATCCGTTCTGAGCATGGTGCTGACCCCGTTTGCGGCCGATATGGCTTCACCCCTCTATAAATTAAAAAAGCGTTTTTTCAGGTATGAGTCGATACAGACAGAAAATATACCGCCTTCCGGACTCCATGATCATGTGATCATTGCCGGAGGCGGGCGGGTAGGACAACATATTGCCCAGGTTTTGACCCAGCTCCATCTTCCTTTTGTTATTATTGAATTGAATTATCAGCGCATGGTTGAATGCAAGACGGCAACTTTTCCGGTGATCTACGGGGATATGAGTCAGTCAACTGTGCTTGAGGTCTCAAAGGTAAAGACAGCCAGACTTTTACTGATTACAACGCCTTCAGTTGTTACGTCTCAGGCAATTGTCAAACAGGCTCATACTCTCCGGCCGGAATTGCATATCATTGTTCGGGCAGAGGGGATAGAGCAGGCCCGGGCCCTCTATGAAAGCGGGGTTTATATGGCTGTGCTGCCGGAAATGGAGGCAGGGCTGGAGATTGCCCGGCAGGCGCTTCTTTGCCTGGAGGTCCCTGTGGCTGCCATTCAACAATATACGGATTCGGTACGACAACAACTCTATGCACCCATTTATCAATCGAGCATTGATCAGCAGCTCCTGACGAGTCTTGGTAATATAAAGAATATATTGGAAATTTCCTGGGTTGCGCTTGAGCCGCACAGCCATTTGATCAGCAAGAGCATTCAAGAGGCAGCCATCCGCACCAGAACCGGGGCCTCGATTGTCGCTATTATCCATGAAAAAGTCTTTTACTCCAATCCCAAAGCAGATTACTCTTTCCAGGAAGGTGATCTGGTGGCGGTCGTTGGTAATCAACAAGAACGGAATGACTTTAAAAAACTTGCGGAAGTCAGTTGAAACTTTTTTGTAAAAAAGGGGAATTTTATGAAAAGTAGAGGCATTTTGTCTGTGTTGCTCATTCTGGTGACGGTAACGAGTCATTTTGTGTCGTTTGCCCATGCGGACGAAGCGATAATGCTTTCCAAAGGTCAAATGCTGTATGTGCCCGCCTACTCTCATATTTATGCGGGCAATCGTGAACTGCAGCTTCTGTTGACCGTAACTCTCAGCATCAGAAATGTTGACATCAAACAATCAATTACAATTACAGCTGTTGACTATTACGGAACAAAAGGGGAGATCCTCAAGAACTATTTAGATAAAAATGTCGTTCTTGGTCCTCTTGAGTCAACACGTTATATTATCCCTTATAAAGATAAGGCAGGTGGATCAGGGGCTAACTTTGTAGTTGTATGGAAGTCGGAAAAATCAGTCAATCTCCCAATTGTTGAGTGCGTAATGATTGGCGCAGAAGGACAACAGGGCATATCCTTTGTCTCTCGTGGACAAGCAATAACAAATTCAAATTAAGAAAAAATACGTCAAATTATTACTCTCATCAGAGGCGTGCAACGTGCCTGTTTTGTTTGGTAATTGAAAGATTAATCCTGAAGACTAATAGTCTTCATAAAGGAGAACATACTATGATTAAGATTCAGCCCGTAATCCTGGCTGGTGGTACCGGATCCAGATTGTGGCCCCTGTCGCGGGAGTTGTATCCCAAACAGCTTTTGCCGTTGATTGATGAGACGTCTCTGCTTCAAACCACAGTACTGCGGGTCTCTCAACTTGTGGATGTCCTTTCTCCGGTGGTGGTGGTAGGTGAGGAACATCGTTTTATTACCCGCAGTCAGATTGATGAGCTTGGAGTTGTTCCCAATTATTCAATATTGCTTGAACCCCTTGGCCGCAATACAGCGCCTGCAGTGTGTGCTGCTGTTGAATTCTGCGCCCTGAGAGACGATGAAGAGACCATCCTTCTGGTGCTGCCCGCTGATCATCTAATCTTGCGTCAGGAAGAATTTGCCAGGGTGGTGCTGCAGGCGGCGGAACTGGCGGCTGCCGGGGCTATTGTCACCTTTGGTATCGAACCGCAGGGTCCGGAAACAGGGTATGGGTATATAGAGCGGGGTGCAGGTAATTCTGTCCTCTCGTTCAAGGAAAAACCTGATCTGGCCACAGCCATGGCCTATGTCGCGAGCGGCAATTATTTCTGGAACAGCGGGATGTTTGCCTTTTCCATCAAGACCTTTCGGGAAGAGATGGCGCGGCATGCCCCGGAGATGCTCTCGGCCATGGAAAAATCTGTCTGTTATGGTACTTGGGATGGAAGATTTTACCGATTAGACCGTAATGCCATGGCCGCATCTCCCAGTGACTCCATTGATTATGCCTTGATGGAAAAGACTGACAAGGCTGCGGTGGTGGCGGCAAATCTTGACTGGAGTGATATCGGATCTTGGAAGGCATTGTGGGATGTGTCCAGTAAGGATATAGAGGGAAACGTCAGTACCGGTGATGTGATCCTTGAAGATACTAAAAATTGTTTGGTCCGTTCGGAAAGCAAGTTGGTGGCAACCGTTGGCCTCGAAGATACCCTGGTGGTTGAGACCGCGGATGCGGTTCTGGTGGCGCCTCTGTCGCGGTCCCAGGATGTGAAAAAGATTGTGACCCGCCTGCAGAAGAAACAGCGAGATGAATTCCGGTTTCACCGGACGGTCTTTCGTCCCTGGGGCAGTTATACCGTTCTTGAACAGCAGCCACGATATCAGATCAAGCGGATAACGGTCTATCCAGGTGAAAAATTATCCCTGCAGATGCATCATCATCGGCATGAACACTGGGTGATTGTTACTGGAACTGCTCGGATTACCAATGGCGATGAGATCTTTCTGCTGCATGAGAACCAGTCCACCTATATCCCGGCTGGTATTCAGCATAGGCTGGAAAATCCAGGGGTGATTGCCCTGGAACTCATAGAGGTGCAGAATGGCAGCTATTTGGGTGAAGACGATATCGTGCGTTTTGATGATGATTATGGCCGGGGAGCTGCTCAGGAGCAGGTAAAGGAGGGCAGTTGAGACTTATGAGAGAGACACTGTTGTGTCTCTCTCATAAGATGTGTGGGGTAAACTAACGCGGGTTAGCGCCCGCAACCCAGTTTTTTTAAAATATTCAAGAGTGATCTGATCTTCTGCAAAGTCTTTGCTGGTCTATGGTTGCAAGGTAGCAGAAAAATTTTCTTGTTTTTTATGACAGGCTTTAAGGAGTAAGGTACTAAAGATTACTTATTCAGGGTTGGGGCCATTGTGACAGCTCCAGCAACTGACTTGATAACCCGCTGCCCATTGTTTCATTCCAAACTCACCCGCATTGATGGTTTCTGCAACTTTTACCGCACTTAAAGGCGTTCCAGCGGGTGTTGTGCCATGGCAATTGGCGCAGGTGCTTTTATTGGCGTCTTGATGGCCGCTAACCCAAGAATTGCCGATCGGGTGCATGTTAGAGGTGGGATTGGGGCCATTGTGACAACTCCAGCAACTGACTTGATAACCCGCCGGCCAGTTTTTAATCCCATACACACCCGCATTGATGGTTTTAGCAACTTTTACTGCACTGTAAGGGGTGCCGGCGCTTGTTGTTCCATGGCATTGGGCACAGGTGCTTTTGTTGGCGCCTTGATGGCCACTGACCCAAGAATTACCAATTACGTGCATGGTATCCTTATGAGGACCACCGAAAGAAGGTTTGGTTATATGGCAGACCGTGCAGGTATCAACGGTTCCAGCATGGCCTTGTAGTAAGATTGACTGGATGTTGTCATTTGGTTGTGTTGAAGGATATTCGGCATGCTGACTTCCATGACATGCCTGGCAGTAGACACCCTGATGTCCTTTGGAAAAGCGGTATAAAGTGCCGCTGTTTTCAGAGTGTGCCGCATCGTGGCATTGGGCGCAACGAGGTTCGTCCATCCACGGCCTGCGGTTTGGGTTTCCTACAGCTGCGAGATTGCCGTGACAGTCGTAACAGGTTTTTCCTGCTGCAAACATGGCTCCGCGCAGACATTTTGTCTGAGTGCCGGGATGACATTTATAGCATGTCCCTGTCATTGTCCCATCGTCAATGCCCACTTCTGCATGTCTTCCATGGATGGCGGTTGACAGGCTGGGGATGCCTGGTTTTCCGGGTTTGCCGAGGGCGTTTGAACTGTGGCAATTGGCGCAAAGTACCGGCCGTTGAGCCATGAGGTTGGTAGAGTGTTTTTGATCATGGAGTGTAAGAATGTTCCGTTTTACCACGCCGGTGGCAATACCATGATTTGCTGAACCGTTGTCATTATGGCAGGCCGCACAGTTCATTTCGGTGGAAACAGGGGCAACGGTCTGGGTACTGGCCAAGATATTGCCTTTGCTGTCCTTGGCCACGAGTTCGGCCACTTGATAGGGATAAGGGGTTCCCAGATTGCTATCCAGATATTCAGTGAGTGGGATGCCCTCGGCAATGAAATGGTCGCCAGCCGCTGTCATTCGTCCACTGAGGCCTTTTCCTTTGAGGCCAATATTGGGAGTAAGGGGTTGTGGCAGGCCAAAAAGCTTTTGTGCGTATTGCCAGAAATTTGTTTTGTTATCAGAACGGGTGTTTCCAAGTATTCGATATTCGACGGTAATATTAGAGGCGACAATAGCAGGTCCGTCACCACGGCGAATCACCTGTGCTATGAGGGTGTTATAAGGGGGAAGAACTGAAAAATCTTCATAGCTGGGATCCATGCAATGCATTCCCAGTTCATTCCAGGCAATGAGAGTGTATTGGCCATTGCCTTTCGGCGGGGTCCCTATTCCTGGAGGAGTGGGGGAATGATTGACGATTGCGGGAAGAAAGAGGAAGAGGCTTGATTTAGTTTGGGCTTCAGTAATGCTGGGTACGGTTAAGAGGCAGACGATGCTGAGAACAGGTAGGGCAACAAGTGTTTTCATTTGCACAAAGCATTTTAAAAAATTGTTTTTACTACTTATGCCCATGATGTGCTCCTTTTGTTTGTCGTGCCGTCATGGCAGCTATTCAATACATCTGATTTAGATATCCTATTAAAGGGATCTGCTCAGCCGAGAATGATATTTATTCTTATTTTATTTAGAATAAGATGAAAGTTTGATTATTGCAAGGGGTAAAGGACTATTTAATTTATTGGCTGCAAAAATCAGTCTTTTAAAGGTGGAGAGCTTGGCGCTTGGGAAGACGGAGAATAAAAAAACGTTTCTGCCTATGAAGACAGAAACGTTTTTTAGAAAAAGCAGTTAAGGTATGTTGCAGAAAAGTATTTCTAATCTTTTGTAGAAATCTGATTATTTAAGATTTCCTCGTGTCAGGTCCATCTGACGGAGTTCTTATAACCTCACGAAATCGTCAGATCGTCACGTACGGTTTTGCGGGGGCCGCCATGTCCGGCTGTTGACCAGTCACGGATGGGGGCGATTGTCTCCATCTGTGACCCACGGCCAAAACTACCCAAGCGGTCATAGATGGACTGCCAGATACATTCGGTCTGTTTGTTGATCTCACAGCGTCCACCCACTGACCCGCCGCAAGGGCCGTTCATCAGGCTTTTGGCGCAACGGGCCACAGGACAAAGTCCGCCGGTGAGGTGGAGGACGCAGTTGCCGCAACCGGCGCACTGTTCCGTCCAGATCCCCTGCTCGGCTGATCCGCCAAAGAAGGTAGTGTTGAGCGCTGGATAGACCATGGTCGTCTTGCGCAGATTAGCGATGAAGTTGACGCCGACTCCACACGCGGTAGAGACAATGGCATCGTATTGACCATCCCAGGTATCAATGGCGTCGATATATTCCTTGTCGCACTGCCTGACCAGACTGCCTTCAATGACTTGGATGGTTTTCCCCTGTTTCTTCATGCCCAGACGGATCAGGGAGGCCAGGGCCGCAGCCTCACGTTCACCGCCGGCTGAACAGACGGTTACGCAACCGCGACAGGCTAGAACCAGTACTTTGGAGCAATCTTTTACCATTTCTAAAATTTCAGCCATTGGCTTTCGTTCTGCGACAATCATCCTCTATTCTCCCTGATTTCAACTCTGAAAAGGACTTGGTCCAAGCGTACGGATCTTTTTATCCATAGTCACCCCTGCGGCCACAAACTCCGGGTGCAGGCCGCGGGGAAGGTGGAACATCTCAATCCTGCCACTTTCAACGTCGAGCTCTTCCAGGGCCTTTTTTACTGCCGTTACCTTTTTTGCCGCCCTGACACTGCCTTTGACATTATGACAGCTCTCCACAGGACAACCAACCACATAGACACCATCAGCGCCATCTTCAAAGGCCTGCAACAGGGTTGTCACCTGTACTTTTCCAGTGCAGGGAACTCTGACCAGAGTAATAGTTGTGGGGAAACCAAGCTGCTGCAATTCTTTTCCCTTTTCAGCACAACTCTGCTGGGATGCGTAATGACAACTGAACAGGGTTATCTTTGGTTCAAAACTCATTATATATTCCTCGTCTTCATCAACGACATATGTGGACGCTTGTCTGATTAAACTCCACAGGCTGCAATTAACCGCGCATCTTCAGATTCATTCAGTCTGATGGCCCGGGCTGGACATTCTTCAACGCAAATCCCGCAGGCCCTGCATGTCTCAACATCAATGACTGCCACTCCCTGTTTATCAATCTTAGGAATCGACCAAGGGCAGACCCGGACACAGGTGAGGCAGGCAACACAGAGATCCCGCTCTACCTGGGCGGCCTTGCCCTTATCAATCAAATCCTGCTCGCTGACATAACCCTCTTTCAGGGCCAGCTTCGCCAGGGCGCCCATGATCTCGGCAAAATGCACATCCTGGGGGCAGACAAAGATACATGATTTGCACCCGGAACAGTACCAGAGGAAATCGGAACCCAGCAAACGGTCCTTCATACCCATGCGGATCATGTGGATAATTTTCCGTGGGTCAAACTCAGGAATGGCCTGACTGACTGGGCATATGCCACTGCACGCCCCGCACGAAAAACAACTGTTCAGATGTTCGCCGCCTGGAACAGCAACAACCTCGTTGTTGAAGGCAGGATGAAGTGTACTGTTTTTTGTACTGGTTGGTTTTCCCATTTTGACAACCTAATTTGGCAATTCTTGCTTTTCTTCTTTCTTTTTCAAGCAGTGAAAAGAGAAAAAGTCCTGACACCACGTTGATTGATACATTTCATAAAAGAAATTTATATCTACTTGAACAAGCCCTGTTTGTCAACAGGGGAAAAATCATTATTAACGGATATCAGTAAGCCTTTGGTGGAGTTTTTGGCTTCAGAAAAGTGGCGCTGTGCACACTATTAAGTTCTTGACTTTGCCCTTGCGGCATACCATAAAGAAGAAGGAATTCAGGGATCAAACAGAAAATTACAGGGAGTAGGGTATGGAAGATACGGATCGGGAGATTATTTTAGATGCCTTATCCATTCAGAAGCGAATTGCGCAACTGGGCGAGGCAATCAGTCGTGATTATGCAGACGGAAATCTGCTGGTAATCGGAGTTCTGAAAGGGGCTTTTGTTTTCATGGCTGATTTGGTTCGCGTTATTGATGTCCCGCTGGTCATTGATTTTATTCAGGTTTCTTCCTATGGTAAGGGTGCGTCTTCATCTGGTGATATCCTGCTGCGCAGCGCTCCTACCATGGCGGTACAGGGATATGACGTGCTTCTGGTGGAGGATATTATTGATAGCGGCCTGACCGTGCAGTGGCTGATGGCTTATCTTGCCGACCAAGGGGCAAATTCAGTCAAGGTCTGTGCCCTGATTGATAAAGCGGAGCGCCGAATGCATTTAGTGCCGATTGATTATTGCGGTTTTTCTATTCCTGAAGGATTTTTGGTTGGGTATGGTCTGGATTTTAATGAGCAATATCGTAATTTGTCGACAATCTGTCACCTTAAAAATCCTGTTTGATTACAGGCTGTATTGTGGTGTTCCCTTTTTATGCTTCGCTTTAGCACTTTCTTTCTGACTTTTGTGACTGTCCTTGTTTTGACCGGCGGTCTTTCCTGGTTCGCGATTCGTGATTATCGACTGGCTGAGCCGGTTGCCCAGGAAAATTTGCGTGGTCTGGCCTTGACCATGGCAACTGCCATGGAAGGGGTAGCTGCCCGCGATCCTTCTCTGAAATCGCTGGCCTCGTTTCAAACTCCTGAGATTGCCTATGCGGCCCTTATTTCTGCCAATGGAAAGATCCTTTTTCATACAAATTCTGATCTCTTCGGTTCTGAGGTGTCGGATGAGCGTTATCGTTCTCTCTTGATCAAGGGTGGTTTGAGTGAGAAACGGATCCAGTTGGGAACCGGTGAAACGGTTTATGAATTTCAAACCCCCGTGCATCTTTCAGGTCAGACCTGTATTCTTCGTCTTGCCCTACATACTTGGCGCTCCGATACTGTTATGCGCTGGGCGCACCAGGGGATGCTGGTTATTTTCTCGCTGTTGGCTGTGGGGTGGATTCTGGGGCTGATCATTATCTGGCTGTTGCGACGGCAGGGGCGGCAGCAACGTCAGATGGCCAGGCAGCAGGAGTTGGCGCGACTGGGTGAGGTGGGGGCGGTGTTGGCGCATGAGGTTCGCAACCCATTGGCGGGAATTAAGGGGTATGGCCAGCTTCTGGAGGAACGGTTGCCTGATGGTAAAGAGCGGGGTTTTGCTCGCCTGATCGTCAGCGAGGCCAAGCGCCTGGAGGGGCTGGCCCATGATATCCTGCTCTATACCCGCTCTGAGCCTTTTGCGCCTGTGCCTTGTCAACCGGCAGCTGTTGCCGCGATAGTGCTGGCGTTGCTGGCTCCCCAGGCACAGGAACAGGAGGTCCGTTTTGTGTGTGATATCCCGGAAGATCTGCTGGTTTTCTGTCCAGAGGAGGGGGTGCAACGGGTCTTGCTGAATCTGCTTACTAATGGGTTGCAGGCCTCTTCTGTTGGCGGTCTGATAACGGTCTCGGGGCGACGCGTGGGGAAATGGGTGGAAATCAGGGTGACAGATAATGGCCACGGCATCGCGATAGAGATGCGGGCGGTACTGTTTGAGCCTTTTCGGACCAGCAAGGCCCGGGGCGCCGGCTTGGGGCTCTCGGTCTGTAAAAAGATTGTTGATGGTTGCGGCGGCACTATAGAGGTGAAGAATGTATCAGGCGGCGGCGCGGAGTTTACGGTGCGTCTGCCGGTTGCGGTTTTGAAAAATGGAGAGATCGGATGATTGGACGGATCCTGATTGTTGAAGATGATGCCACCTTTCGGGGATTGCTCGCGACCATCCTTGAAGATGCCGGCCATCAGGTGACCCTGGCGGTGGATGGTGCGGAGGGGCTGGCCAGGCTGCAGCAGGAATCCTTTGATCTGGTCTTGTCTGATCTCAAGATGCCGAAAATGGGGGGGGGTGAGCTGTTTCAGGCCTCTCGGGTTGACGTGAACGCCCCACCCTTTGTCCTTATCACCGCCTTTGGCACAGTGGAGGAGGCCGTGGCGGCGATCAAGGATGGGGTCAGTGATTTCCTGACCAAGCCGCTCAAGGATCCTGCCACCCTGCGGGCCTTGGTGGAACGTCTGCTTGTGGAATACTGTCGCGAGCGGCGGCTGTTGGCACTCGATGAGGCCGATTTAGCCGGGTTGCCGCCATTGGACATCCTTTTTGCCGGTGCGGCTATGAATAATGTGCGCTGGCTGGTAGGCGAGGTCGCGCCGACCGAGGCCACGGTGCTCATTGGTGGCGAGAGCGGTACCGGTAAGGAGCTGTTGGCTCGGTATATTCATCTCTCCAGCCCCCGTAAAAGTGGCCCATTCATCGCGGTAAATTGTGCGGCCATTCCCGAAAACCTGCTGGAGAGTGAGTTATTCGGCCATGAGCGGGGCGCCTTTACCGGCGCATCCGCTACCCGTCAAGGAAAATTTGAGCTGGCCGCTGGTGGCACCATTATGCTTGATGAGATTGGCGAGATGGTGCTGCCGATGCAGGTCAAGTTGCTGCGGGTGTTGCAGGAACGTACTTTCCAGCGGGTTGGAGGCAGCCGCGAGATCCATGCAAATGTGCGGGTCTTGGCCGCTACCAATCGTGATCTGGCCCATGATATAACTACTAATCGCTTTCGTGAAGACCTGTTTTACCGGCTGAATGTCTTTCCCCTTACCCTGCCCCCTTTGCGTGATCGTCGTGATGCCGTGGGTGATCTTGTTGATTTTTTTATCCGTTTGCATGGTCGCAGCATGGGGAAACGGCTGTCCGGGATCACCACCCCGGCGCTCAAGGCCCTGCGCGCCTATCACTGGCCGGGCAATATCCGTGAATTGCAGAATGTCCTGGAGAGGGCAGTGATCCTGGCTCGGAGCGAGGTGACAAGTGCCGAGCTTCCTGAAATCTTCCAGTTGGCCTCACATGGTGTCTTGCCGGCAGAAGGTGGTCTTCTCAAAGAGGCAGAGCACCAAGTGATTATCGCCGCGCTCAAGGCCACGGCTGGCAATCGCCGTCTGGCTGCCGACCGTCTGGGGATATCGCGCCGGACCCTCCAATATCGCTTGAAAGAGTATGGGCTGCCGGACGAAGAACATGAGGAGTAGAGGTGCAAGATCCTCCTTGCCAGTGCAAAATCTGCACCTATTTCCCGCGGGTGAGGATGGCGGTGAATTTAAGAAATGTTTTATTCCAGCTGGTTGGGGAGTCTTTCTTGATTGGCACAGATTGTGAAACCCTTGGGGGAAAACGTTTGATGGGGATAGTCTCCGTCAAATATAATCGGTAGTTTGAATCCACAAGGAGAAAACGAACATGAAAACAAAACGGATGATAGCCTTAATGCTGGCAGCAATTTTTGCCATGGCCCTGGTTGGTGAGGCCATGGCCGCTGATAAGTTGCAGACGCGCACTAAGACGCGCACCCCAACTTCAACGTGTGTTCCCCATAAGTAGTCGTCATATATAAATAACATGGCCATTTGAATGGTCAAAAGGCTATAAGAAGTCGATCGCTCGCCGGGGCGCGCTCCCTGTTGCGAGAACATCGGGCCTTCATGGACTGCGTGTCGGCTCCTTGTATGATCTCCGGCAGATGTGATTTGTTAGATTATTCGAATGAACGTTCCAGGAAAAAATAAATGATGAAAACAAGAAGAATAATGGTATGGGGACTGGCCGTGATGTGTGCAATGACGCTTACCGGAGAGGCAATGGCCCGTGGCGGTAATGGCGGGGGGGCACGAGTTCAGTCACAGGCTACAAGGCAAATAACTACACAAACGACTACACAAACGACTACACGAACGACTACAGCCCGTCCGGCAGATTCACAACGTCGTGACGGCACGTTTCTGACCACGGGCACTACTGCTAACGGCAGTACCACCCGTCCGGCCAATGGCAATGGATTGCACGACGGAAGTGGCCTGGGGCGAACGACAACAAATCCATAAGCAACAGTTCTGGCGGAGGCCGGAAACGTCTTCCGCTTTATGTTGTCATTCCTGGCCAGAGTTGTTTGGTTGGAATGCTGTGTCATCGTCCCAACAGTCCCTTCTTTTCAGCCACATCCCGTCAAAGGTAGAGGCTGATTGCAAAAAATCTAAGCAGATAGTCGCGCTGAAAGAGTACTGAAATTTCAAAAGAAAGGAGAACAAAATGAAAAGAAATCTGGTGTCAGCAGCCGTTTTTTTTCTGATCCTCGCTGCAGGATCAGTGTTTGCTGCAACCCTTACCAATGTTGAACAGTTGGGAAAGCTTATCTATGAAAGCACATTGTTGTCTTTGAGAAATACGCAATCGTGTGCTACCTGCCATAACTCCACTACCGGTTTTGCCGATATCACCGCTGTCTCTCTGGGTGATGATGGGGTATCAACAGGAGGACGAAATGCCCCGACAGCCGCCTATTGCGGATTGAGTCCAATGTTGCATCGGGATAAAGCAGGCGAGTATGTCGGCGGCATGTTCTGGGATGGGCGCGCCACTGGTAAAAGGTTGCATGATCCATTAGCCGAACAGGCCCAGGGGCCTCCACTCAACCCGGTTGAGATGAATATGCCTGATGTGCAGACAATTATTGACAGGATTGAAAATGACCCGGAGATTGCGCCGCTTTTTACTGCAGTCTATGGGGCCAATCCCTTTACGGACGTGAATGTTGCCTATGACAATCTCGCCAGGGCCATCGCTTCCTATGAGCGTTCTGCTGAGGTCACCCGTTTCACCTCCCGTTTTGATACAGGCGCTTTAAACGCTCAGGAGTTACGAGGCAGGAAGTTGTTCTCTAAGAATTGCACGCCGTGCCATTCCATGGCACGGCGTGGGGGCGATCATCCTCTCTTTACCAATTATAAATATGTCAATGCCGGTGTGCCGAAGAATCAGGCCTTGGAGGATGATCCCAATTGTGCATATCAATATCCCGACCTGGGGCTTGGCGGATTTCTTGGTGATCCCGCCCAGAATGGTAAATTCAAGATTCCCACCTTGCGAAATGTTGCTCTGACCGCTCCGTATTCCCATAATGGCTATTTCGAAACCCTGAAGGAGATGGTTTCTTTTATGAATAACAAGAATGGTCTTACCCCGGAGGTTGCTGACAATCTGAGCACGGCGGTGGGTAATCTGGGCTTGACCGATAATCAGGTTATTGATATTGTTGCCTTTCTTGATAGCTTGACAGATATGTGAAGGTTATAAAGGCGGGTAACTCACCGGAGTTACCCGTGGCCGCGGCACCCGTTTAGTGGTCACGGCTGCAAATTGAACAACCGAATATTGACAAGGAGTTCATCATAATGATGCGACCAATCATGGTGTCCGTTTTGACCGCTGCCCTGTTTTTTCCCACTGGGTTTACGTTGGCGGCAGACCCCGCACCAGTCGAAGAAAAGGCTCCGGCACAGGAGCAAAAAATTTATGGCAGCCAACTTATGACGCAACAAGAGCGCGTCGAATATCGTGCCAAGATGCGCTTTGCAAAAACTGTTGAAGAGCAAGAGCAAATCCGCAATGAACATCATGAGGTAATGAGAGAGCGAGCCAAGGCGCGCGGTGTGGCCCTGCCCGATGAGCCACCTGTTAGAGGGGGGGTATGGGCCCCGGTGGTGGTAAGGGTGCTGGCGGGGGACGCGGTCGTTAATCTGGAAGGCACGGGGCGTCTGTTGTCCGTTGTATTGTGCTGTTTATCGGGTTTAACCCTGCCTGCTATTTGAGAGAGACGTGTTCTTTAATGTAAAATAAACGATGAAGAGGACCTTCTTCACAGGAAAGGCCGGGGTTACGTTGGGTGTGACCCCGGCCTTTCCTGTGCCGGGCAGGAAGGTTGTGGATGTGGATTTCATCGATTGCGTGTTCCTGGGGAGAGTTTTTGAATTGAATCAAACAGGGCTTCCCATTCAAAACGATGAGGATCGAAATAAAACTTTATTATATCCGTTTAATTTGCTAAAGAAATATTCTTTTTGAAATCAAAAAAATGACACAGCATTTTGAATACTCCCCTTCGCTTTTTGCCATGCGACCAAGATCAATAGCTCTCTCTCATCTCCTGATATTCTTTTTGTCTTTTCCTTTTTCAGCGCAAGCCTTCTGGGGAGCTAACATAGAGCACTCCCCCCCCTTAAACTTTGAATCCGGTTACGATGTTAACACCGTAACCACTGTAACAGCTCAGATACTCTCTATCCAGGCCAGTACAAATCGCCATAATCTTCAGTTGGAGGTTGAAAGTGGTGGAAGCAGGATGATTGTTTGTCTTGGCCCGCAGCGCTATTGGGCTGAGCACGGTGTGTCATTAAAAGAAGGAGATCAGGTGGTGGTTCGCGGCTCCAAGGCCCAGGGGCAGGAGGGGGTTATCTATATCGTGGCCCAGAAAATTACGGAAACCAGCCAAGGGAGTGAGGTTATCCTTCGTGATGAGTCTGGACATCCGAATTGGGCTGGTGGTTCGATGGGTCGTGGCAACGGAGCTGGACGGGGACAAGGAGGAAGAGGTAGATGGGGATGGTGATTGTGCCCTCTTGTCATTTACTCTATGGCGTGTGCGTCCTGAAGGAAGTATGGGGATCCTCCTGTTCTGGTTATTTTTGTACGACGGATTATTTCCCCAAACAGAATTGCTGAAAAATCAGATCGAGGATGTCCTCGGTGGTGGTAACGCCGACAATGGCATCAAGCTCGGCCAGACATTCCTGGAGGTCGATAGCCAGCAGGTCGCTGGTGGTTCCGGTCTGTAGCCCATCCAGTACCCGGCTGCTGGTCGCATAGGCTCGGGTCAGGGCATCTTTGTGGCGGAGATTTGGCGCACAGCCGTTTTCCTCCCACTGCCCCCTGTTGCCGACCACTGCCTTGAAAATGGCCTGTTTCAGTTCGGTGATTCTTTGTTGCTTCTTGGCCGAGATCAGGATCAGCGCCAAGGCGTGATTGCCAAATTTTGTTAGATCCGGCAGCCCTTGCAGCAACAGATCCATCTTGTTGGCAACCAGGATCACCGGCTTATGCTCGATGCTGCGAAACAGCTCATGATCTGCGGCCCTGATCCCCTTGCTCAGATCAATCATGAACAGGACAAGATCGGCTTGGCATATCTGCTCCCTGGCCCGCTGGATTCCCAGCTCTTCGACCTCTTCGGCGTTATCACGAATTCCGGCGGTATCAACGATGCGCACCGGCACCCCTTCAATATCGATATATTCCTCAATAGTATCCCTGGTGGTTCCGGGAATGGCCGTGACCAGGGCCCGTTCTTCCTGGAGGAGGGTGTTGAGCAGGCTGGACTTGCCTACATTGGGCAGCCCGGCAATGACCACGGTAATCCCCTCCCGGCAGATCTTGCCCTGATCGGCATTGCGCAGCAGGACAGCCAATGGGGCCCTGACGTCCATCTCAAGTTGCAGGGTCAACTCGGTATGATTAATAATCTCGTTGTCTTCGTCAGGAAAATCAATGGCAACTTCGACAATGGCCCGCATATGTTTCAAGGCCTGGCGGATGGCATCCACTTGGTCATAGAGCCTGCCGGAGAGCTGGCCCTGAGCCATTTCGATTCCTTTTCTGGTTCTGGCCGAGAGAAGATCAATCACGGCCTCAGCTTGGGTCAGATCGATGCGGCCATTCAAGAAGGCGCGTTTGGTGAATTCTCCAGGCTCGGCCAGACGAACCGGATAATGGAGTAGGAGTTCAAGGATGGATTGGAGGACAAGGAAGTTGCCGTGCCCGTGGATCTCGACCACATCCTCACGGGTATAGGTCTTGGGGCCTCGCATATAAACGGCCAGGACCTCATCGACAATTTTTTTCTGCCCGGACATCTCCGGTGCAAGAATATGGCCATAATAGAGCTGATGACTGCGGAAGGGGCAGGCGGGGTCGTGGGGCTTGAAAATCTGTTGCAGGACAGTAAAGGCAGAGGGGCCGCTCATGCGGATCACCCCGATACCCCCGGCGCCTGGGGGGGTGGAAATGGCGACAATAGTATCGTTCATCTCGTTTTCAGCAGCCATTTCAGACAATCTTTCAATCCCTGACCATTGTGTTACGATGGCTTATTCGTTCTCGCCATTTCCGTTATTTTCGCCATTTTCGGTTGTGGGTTTGCTGCTTTTACGCCTTCTGCCACGGGATGAAGGGCGTTTTTTGGTCTTGGCTGCGGAGCTATCGCCAGTGCTGCCACTGGTATTGCCGTCGGTCTTGGGTTTGCCTGGCTTATAGATAAGGATTTTTTTAAACAGGCCGTCGCCCACACTGCGGCTACGGATCTCTTTATTGTCCTGCAAGGCCATATGCACAACCCGTCGTTCGGATGGGTTCAGTGAAGGGATGACCTGGGTCTTGCCTTCTTCCTTGACGAGCGCGGCCAGTTCTTTGGCCAGATCCTGCAATTCGTCCTGTCGTTTCTCCCGAAAATCACCGACATCAATGGAAATTCGTACCCGTTCGGAGAGGTTTTTGGCGGTGATCTTGCGGAGCAGGTACTGAAGACTGTCCAGGATTTTTCCTTCCTGTCCGGTAAGGTCTGCTTCATAATCACCAATTATATGACATCGTACAGAACTGCCTTGTGCTTCAATTTCTACCTTTGAGGGAAGGCCCATCAATTGGAGCAGGTGGGTAAGTTCGTGTTGTACCCCATCAATACTTTCCTGGCTGAGTGGTTCTTCTGAGCCGGGAGTAAGGGGAAAGTCGTCCTCGTCTTCTTCGCTGGTTATGGCCTCAACCGTGATGCCTTCATCTGCAGGGATGGTTACTTGCTGAACGGGTGTTTTGGCTGTTGGGGCAGGTTTTGGCGGAACAGGAAGAGAACGTTCCTCTGTTGCCGGCGGTTCAATCTTTATTTCAGTGCTGGCAGAAGCACCCTCTTTTATCCCGGCTCGGATATGAGCCTTCTTGCGGATAAAACCAAAAATACCGGTAGATCCTGTCTCTATCACCTCAATATCTAGGTGTTCTTGAGGGACTTGTAAGGTGTCACAGGCCTGTTTGATTACATCTGCTACTGTTTTTCCAAAAAAATCTTTTTTTTCTAAAGACATATGGGCTATCCTTCAATGGTCACTTTTTATTTAATAGGCACACTTGAAAAAGTGTCTTTTGGTTAAATCTCGGCGTTATTCTCGAAATTTTATCCTCGGAACAGGAACTCGGGTGTCCTTGGTGAAATTTTTCATCTGCCTTGAGATTAAACAAAGATCCTGCTTTTATTAATGGGCCTTGATAAAAGCTGTGTTTCCCGGTACGCAAGGAGATCAAAGAGAGGCGCAATATAAGGGGGGATACACAGAATGGAACAACTACGCTGCCAATGGTTTATTGGCTTGTCTGTTGATTAAGTATTGCTGCAGAATAGCCAGCAGATTGTTGATAAACCAGTACAGAACCAGACCGGATGCAAAATTCAAGAACATAAAGGTAAACATGATCGGCAAAAACATCATGATCTTGGCTTGGGTAGGATCAGCAGTGGTGGGTGTCATTTTCTGCTGCAGGAACATGGAGGCCCCCATGAGCAGGGTTAAAACCGGGATCCCTCCTAGATAAGGAATATCAAGCCCAATCATCAGGCGATCAGGGGCGGAAAGGTCATTGATCCAGAGCATGAAAGGGGCATGTCGAAGCTCAATACACATGAGCAGCACCTTGTACAGGGCGAAAAATACCGGGATCTGGAGAACCATGGGCAGGCAGCCGCCAAGCGGGTTCACCTTATAGGTCTTGTACAGATTCATGACTTCTTTGTTCATCGTGGCCGGATCGTCTTTGTATCTTTCCTTGATCTTGACCATCTTTGGTTGCAACTTCTGCATATTCTTCATGGACTTGAGTCCCTTCTGGGCAATAGGCCAGAAGGCAAGTTTGAAGGCAACTGTCACCAGGATAATGGCGATCCCGTAATTTTTGAAATAGGTGTGGAAAAAGTTCAACAGCCAGAGGGTAGGTTTGGCCATGACATCAAACCATCCAAAATTGACGGCCTTATCCAGGTTGTATCCGGTCTTCTGGAGCAGGGAAAGTTTCTTGGGGCCCCAATATACCCGATAGGTGTAAACCTTTTCCTGGCCCGGCTGCAACACGTCGAGCGTGCTGCCAACCTGCATGGTCACCAGCTTGTCCTTCTGCTGCATGGTCACGCTGGTGCCGCCTTCATTATTGGGCAGGATTCCGCACATGAAATACGTGCTGTCATAAGCGGCCCAGTCCACTTTTCCCTGCATGGTTTTAGGCTCCCCGGTTATTTCTTTGCTCGCGAACTCCTGGCGTTGACCATCCATAAAGATTGCCGGGCCGGTAAAAAGTGAGGTCATGGAGCCGTTCTTGGTCTCTTCAAAGGGAAGGTTGGTCTGGTGTAACAGGGCGGAGCCCTGCAGGGAGTTGGTGGAATGATTCTTGACGCGGACAACGAGGTCCAGCAGATAGGTGTTGCGGTCAAAGCGGTAGGTGCGTTCCAGCTCAAGACCGGATTCAGTTTGGCCCTTCATGGTGAGCGTGCTGGTGGTTTCAGCACCGGTAAACTGGACCTTATCGGTGCCAGTGCTGTAAAAGGTATTGGTGGCGGCCGCGCCTCCCCAGGAAAATGTCAGGGGGAACCCCTCCAGCTCTGTGGTCTTGACCAGTTGTACTCCCGGTGAGTTTTGGGCCAGGCTTGCTTTGTAATCTTTCAGGATGAAACTCTTGATGGCTCCGCCATTTTCAGTGATCACCGCGCTATAGAGATCAGTCTCTACGTTAATCTCACGAATTGGACGATCCGGCGAAACAGAGGGTGGCAGAGATTGTTTCAGAGCTTCTTGTTGCGGAGGGGGCTGGACCGTCTGATTGAGGGCGGGTGGCGTTACAGAGGATACAGAAGTCTGGGGCGCTGGGTCCTTGACTGTCTTTTTAGAATCAAAACCTACGGAAAAATATTGATAACCAACCAGAATGACAAACGAAATGACGACAGCCAGAAGTGCTCTATAGGTATCCATGCCATATTCCTAAAATAATTCGCTCCATCAAAGAGAGCCTCTCTGCAAAAAATACTGTTTTAATCTTTCTGAGATCTGTTCTATCCAACCATCTTTTCTCTGCAAGAGGAAGAATGGTTGGTTGGAACAGGATCGTAACCACCCTCGCAGAAGGGATGACAGCGCAGAATGCGACGAGTGGCGAGATAGACGCCACGCCTTGCGCCATAACGCTCTATTGCCTCAATCGCATAGACTGAGCAGGTGGGAGTAAAGCGACAGCCAGGTGGGAGCAGGGGAGAAATTAAGTACCGATACCCCTTGATAAACCAGATGAAAATTCTCTTTATGGGCAGAGGCTTATTCATGGCAGATAACCTCCATGGCCTCACGTTACTCGGCCACAAGCTGCTTTCACTGCTTGATTGATATCAGCAGTTGAACCAAAATCTACTCCCGGACGAATGGCAAAAACAATATCAGCACATTCTGGGTACAATTCCCGATGCAGGCGAAAAGACTCTCTTACTATCCGTTTGATTCTATTTCTCTTCACGGCCCCTTTGATCTGTCTGTGCACACTGATCCCAATCCTGCTCTGTTCGAGGTTGTTTTGGCGCACGATCAGGGTGAAGCCTTTACCATGTATTCGTTTGCCCTGTTTGTACACCTGTTCAAACTCCCACCCCTTGCGCAGCAGATGATTCTTCTGGAGTCTGAACACCTCGTCACAATCAGGCAGACAGCCGTTTTCTTCCTCGG
The DNA here is from genome assembly GCA_030653035.1 of Desulfocapsaceae bacterium. GTDB lineage: Bacteria > Desulfobacterota > Desulfobulbia > Desulfobulbales > Desulfocapsaceae > UBA2270. Next base: position 32,230 of record JAUSAB010000073.1, read on the forward strand.
GCGCGGCGGGCGCTTAAAATAGAACGACCGGCAGCGGTGCTCATGCGATGACGAAAGCCATGTTTGCGTTTCATCTTGATATTGCTTGGTTGAAAGGTACGTTTACTCATCACTCACTCCTGATTCATGATATCCATGAATATTTCTAATTGTATCAGCCCGAATGCTGGATTTGCTGCATCTTCTTTTGATTCTTCCGACCATCCGAATAAAATATTCCTGTTCGGCCCTTTATTGGAAGAGGCAGGTACAGTTATAAAAATAAAAAGAAGATTATAAACACAGATGCTGATAACTGTCAAACATTTTCATGGCTCTTTGGGGCTTCACTTGCAGAAGCATGCAAGCTGTGCTACTTTCGAGGTTAATAGTCTAGAGTCTTTTAGACTGTTAGCTAAATCCTTACCGATTTTCTATAGACTCAGCCGTTGTATATAAATAACAGTCCCATCTGAATAGCCAGAACTGCATAAGGAGCCGTAACGGAATGGTTATCAGAGACAGGTTATTTCGTGACGGCTCCTAAGCAACCTGAGTTGTGTGCGTGCCCATTATGCCTATACCCCCTGATACAACACTGGCAGATATCGACTGGAATCTGCTGTGGCGGAATGCGAGAAAACAGAAATCCTGGTCAAGCAAAGGGGCGGCTGACTGGGATAAAAAGGCCGCTTCCTTTGCCACCAGAAATGCAGGGACTTCATATGTCTCTCTTTTGCTGGCGCGTATGCCGCTTGGTCCAGACCGAACTGTTCTTGATATGGGGGCGGGGCCGGGAACACTGGCGATCCCTCTGGCGGGGAAGGTTCGTTCGGTAACCGCTGTTGACTATTCAGCGGGGATGCTTGAGGTGTTGACTAGGCAGGCACAGGCGAAAAATATCCGGAATATACGAACCATCCAAGGGGCATGGGAGGATGACTGGCAGCAATTGGGTATCGAAAAACACGATATTGCCATTGCCTCCAGGTCGTTGGCGGTTGGCGACCTCTCCCGTGCCTTGCGGAAACTGAGCGACCATGCCGGCGAGTATGTCTTTATTGCCGACAGGATATCGCCCACTCCTTTTGACCCGGCAGCCTTTGCCGCCATTGGCCGTGAGTTTCAGTCAGGTCCTGACTATATCTACACCGTCAATATCCTCTATACCATGGGTATTTATCCCTCTATTGATATCCTGAAACTGGACCGAGATTCGGTGTTTACTGACAGGGATGAGGCCCTGCAAGCCTACAGTTGGATGTTTAAAGACCTCAGCGCCAAGGAAGAAGACGCTTTACGGCGTTATCTCGAGTCGAGGATCATCTCTTCTGAGGGGAATCAGATTACCATCCGTCGTGAATATCCTCCCCAGTGGGCCCTTATCTGGTGGGGAAAAGACCATCTTCTGGAGCAAGAATGTCACAAGAAATAAATACCTACGATGTTGCCGTGATCGGCGCCGGCCATGCCGGTTGTGAGGCCGCCCTGGCTGCCGCCAGAATGGGGTGTAAGACCCTGGTAGTGGTCATCAATGTAGATACTATTGGCGCCATGTCGTGTAACCCGGCTATTGGCGGGCTGGCCAAGGGGCATCTGGTGCGGGAGATTGACGCCTTGGGTGGTGAAATGGCCAGGAATATTGATGCCACCTCCATCCAGTTCCGGCGTCTCAATACCAGCAAAGGTCCGGCCGTCCGCTCCTCCCGGGCCCAGGCTGATCGCCTGCTTTACCGTCTGCGGATGAAGTCCATCCTTGAGAATCAGGACAATCTGGAGATCCGTCAGGCTGTGGTCGATTCGTTGTTGGTGGAAGATGGCCGGATCTGCGGGCTTGTCACCTCGCTGGAGGAAGAGATTCAGGTCAAGGCCGTGGTAGTGGCCACCGGTACGTTTTTAAATGGACTGATTCATGTGGGACTCAAGCACTTTCCGGCCGGCCGCATGGGGGATAGCCCCTCAACCAGTCTGGCCCGATGGTTCAAGGAGGCCGGATTCCGGGTGGGGCGGATGAAGACGGGAACGGTGCCGCGGATTGCCGCCGGTAGTATCAATTACTCCGAACTGGAAATTCAGCACAGCGATCAGCCGCCCGTCCATTTTTCCTTTGATAATAGAGGGGAGTATACCCTGCCTCAGCGGCCCTGTTATATCACCTATACCAATAGCCAGACCCATGCCATCATCCGCTCAGGCATCGACAAGTCCCCCATGTATACCGGGATTATTGAAGGGATTGGGGCCAGGTATTGTCCGTCGATTGAGGACAAGGTCATGCGCTTTCCGGAAAAAGATCGTCATCAGGTCTTTCTGGAGCCGGAGGGGTTGGATACCACCGAGGTCTATCCCAATGGTCTGCCCACCAGTCTGCCCTTGGCGACCCAGGTGGCTATGATCCAGAGTATTAAAGGGCTGGAGCAGGCCAGGATCATCCGCCCCGGGTATGCCATTGAATATGATTATGTAGATCCCCTGGAACTCAAACCGTCGCTTGAGACCAAGAGGATTCGTGGGCTCTTTCTGGCCGGGCAGATCAACGGCACCTCCGGGTATGAGGAGGCCGCAGCCCAAGGGTTGATGGCGGCGATCAATGCTGTCCAGCATGTTCGGGAAAAGGAGCCGCTGATCCTCGATCGCTCCCAGGCCTATATCGGGGTACTGATTGATGATCTGGTCACCTGCGGCACCAAGGAGCCATACCGGCTCTTTACCTCGCGAGCCGAATACCGGCTGCTGTTACGCGAGGATAATGCTGATACCCGTCTCTGTCAGATCGGTCATGATATCGGCTTATTGGATGAAAAGGCGTATCAGCGATACCGGGGAAAACAGAGTGCCATTGAGCAGGGTGTGCTGCTCCTTGACTCGATTCCGGTCAAGCCGGATAAAATGATCAATGACGCCTTACTGGCCCAGGGCAGCGTTGAGCTCAAGCAGAAGATGTCACTGGCTGAACTCCTGCGCCGTCCCGAGTTGGGTCTGGAGCAACTCGCGCGATTGCCCATGGACGCCGAGATCCAGGGGCGTGTCCTGCAGTTGGCCGGATCGTCAGTCCGGGATGAGATTCAGTTGCAGATCAAGTTCCATGGTTATATCCAGCGCCAGCAGGAGCAGGTGGATCGCTTCAAGAAGATGGAAGCGGTTGTGCTCCCGGAAGACATGGAATATAAAGGACTGGCTGGTCTTTCCAATGAGGTGGTGCAGAAATTGACCACGGTGCGTCCTGCCTCCCTTGGTCAGGCCTCGCGGATTTCAGGCATTACCCCGGCGGCGATTTCCGTCCTCCAGGTCCATCTGAAAAAATTGGAAAAGAAGAAGTAGGTGGACTTGCCATGATGACCTTTCCCAATATCGATCCGATTCTTCTTTCGTTCGGCCCCCTGCAAGTCCGCTGGTACGGCCTCATGTATGTGCTGGGATTTATGGCCAGTTATTTCCTGGTGCGCCGTCAGATCCGGCTTTTTGCTTACCAGGAGCTGGAGGAGTATTTTGAAAATCTGAATCTGACGCTTATCCTTTCGGTCGTGCTCGGTGGCCGTCTGGGCTATGTCCTGTTTTATAATTTTTCCTATTACCTGCACCATCCCCTGGAGATTCCGGCAACCTGGACCGGGGGCATGTCCTTCCATGGTGCCTGTATCGGGGTGCTGGTGGGTGGGTGGCTCTATGCGCGGAAAACGAAACTTGACTACTGGAAGGCCGCCGATATTTATGTGGTGACCGTGCCCATTGGGCTGGGCCTCGGCAGGCTGGGCAATTTTGTCAATGGTGAGCTTTTTGGCCGGGTGACCGATGTCCCCTGGGGGATGGTCTTTCCCGGAGGTGGTCCCCTGGCCCGGCATCCCTCACAGCTCTATGAGATGGTGCTTGAAGGGGTGGTGCTTTTCTTCATCCTCTGGTCGCAGAAACAGAGGCCCTGGCAAGGAAATCCCCGTTGGCCCCATGGTACCATGGTCTTTCTTTTTCTCATCTGCTACGGTTTGTTCCGCTTCCTAGTGGAAACGGTGCGGGAGCCGGACCCGCAACTCGGCTTTCTCTTCGGTTTGCTGACCATGGGCCAGCTTCTCAGCAGTCTGATGATCATCACTGGGGTGCTGCTCTGGGTTGTTCGCGGGCGTAGGCAGGGCAGATAGCATCGCTTTATTGCTGTGTTTCTGGGGGTTGTCTGTGCAGGCTTTTGAGGTCAAGGGGCAGGCTATTTTTTCAATCCAGGGTAATGTGTCTGTCCGCATTCATGGCAGATGCCGTGGCTGAATTCAATGTCAAGATGACGTTTGAGAAAGGTCTCGACAGGGTTCCATTCCTGCTGTTCGTCACGAATTTTTTTGCAGAAAACACAGATGGGCAGGAAGCCGCTCAGGGTTTTGGTTTCGTCTATAGCCTTGTATAGTTGTTGGATTAACAGATCTTTTTCCGCCGCTTTCTTTTTGGTTTCAGTCACATCACGTTTTACAATGACGGTGGCAATGGTTTCACCCTCCTTGTTGGTGAGCGGTGAGGCAATCAGCTCAAGCCATTGTTCCCCATTATTGTTGTCGGTGTAGAAGTGTTCGGTCTTGATGATCCCTTCGCCCAAGAAAACCCTCTGTGACGGACAATCTGGACAGATCGTGTCCTGATTTCTAAATTCTGCATGGCATTTTCCGCCTATCTTGGCGCCATAGATCTTTTGGCACAGTCTGTTCTGAAAAATAATTCTCTGTTCTTTGTCGATGATGACAATGTTGTCCCCCAGGTCGGTGAGTGCTGATTGAAAATTGAGCAGATGTTCATCGATTTGTACCGTTGATTTTGTTGTCATTTGAAGTCCAAGGTTATTGGGCAGTGATCTGATCCCAGGATGTCGGCCAGGATGTCGGCGCCAATGATTCGTTTTCTGCTGGCAAGATCAACGAAGAAGTAGTCAATACGCCAGCCAATGTTCCGTTCGCGGGCGTTGCTGCGGTAACTCCACCAGGAATAATGTCCTGGTTCCTGATTGTACTGTCGGAAGGTGTCAATCCATCCCTTTTGGATATATGTATTCATCCATTGCCGTTCTTCTGGTGTAAATCCGGCATTCTTTATGTTGGCCTCGGGATTGGCCAAGTCTTTTTCGGTATGGGCGACATTGAAATCGCCACAGACCACTACGGATTTCTTGGTGGTCAGCCCGTCAACAAATTCCTGCACTGCGTGGTTAAATTCCTGTTTGAGGTCTAATCGGCTCAGGTCCTGGCGGGAATTAAGAAAATAACAGTTTACGAAATAAAAATCTCCGAATTCCAGGGTCAGGACCCGTCCTTCTTCATCAAAGCGGGGGGCACCAATGCCATGATAGACCTTGTCAGCCGGTACCCGGCTGTAAATGGCCACCCCGGAGTATCCTTTTCTACAGGCGGAATGAAAATAGCTGGTAAAACCTGCCAGCTCCCGCACCGACTCCGGCAACTGATCAGGGACGGCCTTGATCTCCTGGAGGGCCAGGATGTCGGGGGCCAGTTCGGCTACGATCTCGGTGAAGCCGTTTTTGGCTACTGCCCGCAACCCATTGACATTCCAGGATATCATCTTCTTTGTCCCGGTTCGCCTTTCGACTGGTGCCGCCTTGATCTTTCTTGGGGTCACGCCGATCCGGGGACAGAGGGCACCAAGGACGCAACTCTCACAGTGCGGGCCAATAGGTCGGCAGGTTCCCTGGCCAAAGGCCACCAGCAGGGAGTTGACCCTAATCCAGTATTGCTCAGGAAGTTTTTCCCGCAGGGCCATCTCGGTCTGCAAGGGCGTTGCGGTCTGCACATAGCCCCAGATGTTCATGATCCGGTGGACATGGGTATCAACACAGATCGCCGGTTTGCCAAACCCCTGTGCCCGCACCAGATTGGCGGTCTTCCGGCCCACACCCGGCAGGGAGGTAAGCTCGTCGATCTCGCTTGGGACCTGAGCTGCAAATTCTTTTTCCAAAACTTCGGGGAGGGCTGCCAGGTATCTGGCCTTGTTTTTGTAAAATCCCACTGGATAGATGAGCTGTTGCAGGGTTTTTTCATCGAGTGCAGCCAGGGCCTGAGAGGTGGGGGCCTTGGCAAAGAGGCGGGCGGCGGCAAGTGCTGTCACCTCGTCCCTGGTCCGGGCCGAGAGGATGGTCGCCACCAGGACCTTGAAGGGATCATGGGTCTGGACGGCAATCAGGTCCACCACCGGCACCTGATAGTTTCGCACCTCCTGTTCCAGAATCTGCAAGGCATGTTCAATATTAAAAGGCATGGGCGAGTTGAAAGGGGGAAGGTTGATCGTCCTGTTCTCATTCTTTGTTGCCACTTTCGCATACCTTTTCGCATTTTTTCAACAAATAGACAATATTTTTTTCCCCTGAAAATTATTGACAAGCAGCAGGCAACGCCGTAAGAATATGTGGATGGTCATTATTGGACAAATTTAGACAAGAACGGATGAAAATGGAGAAGACATTTATCTCAATTAAGGGTGTGGCGGAAAAACTGGGTGTTTCTGAGAAGACCATTTATCGGATGGTCGGTGACAACCAGATCCCCTTTGCGGTCAAGATCGGCGGGCAATGGCGTTTCAAGGCCGATGAGGTCGTTGACTGGATCGACAATCAGAAACAGCCGGCCACCAGCGTCCCCCGGAAAAAGACGGATTATCATATTTCCCTGGCCTCTGCCTTGGGAAATGGGGCGGTTCTCTATCGGATCCATGGCACCAATCGAGACGAGATCATCGATGAGCTGCTGGCGGCCCTGCCCTATTCCGCCAACTTGGATGCCAAGGCCATCAAGATCTCCGTGCTGTCGCGGGAGTCGGTGGCTTCTTCCTCCATGGCCGGGATTGCCTGGATGCGTCCTGACCCGGCCCTGCCGGTTTATCTGGAAAAAACCATGGTCATCCTCGCCTTTCTTGAACAACCGGTGGATTTTAAGGCCCTGGATCACAGGAAGACGGAGCTGCTTTTTCTGGTGCTGCCCGCCAATAATACCGAGATGGCGATTATTGAACGCAAACTGTGGCGGCTCGCCATGTCCGCTTCATTTCTGGCCGGGATTCGCGAGCAGTTGACCCGCAAAAAACTGCTCGACTTCATTGTTGCCCAGGAAGGGGTTGTCTTCCCCCAGGGGCCATCGGTATGAATTTTCTTTTTTTATCCTGGCTGGTACTGGGGCTTGGCGCCTGTGCGGCAGCTCTGCCCTGGCGTAGTGCCCGGATCACTGCTCTCCTTGGCGGCGGCAGCGCCGTGCTTGGCTGTGTGTCAGGGCTGATTGCGGTCGGGCAGGGGTTGGTTGCCGAGAGGGCCGCAACATTTTCCCTCCCCTGGTCCATGCCCGGCGGCTCGTTTTCCCTGCGCCTCGATGGGCTGTCGGCTTTTTTCCTGCTGCCGCTTTTTATCGTCGGTCTGGTCGGGGCGCTGTACGGGACTGAATACATGCAGAAGGAGAAGGCGTGTCTACATTGGAGCTGGTACAATCTGCTCCTTGTCTCCATGGCCATGGTGGTGACCGCGGCCAACGGCCTGCTGTTCCTCTTTGCCTGGGAGTGCATGTCGCTCACCTCTTTTTTCCTGGTGATCACTGAGTATAATAAATCAGAGGTCGTGGCGGCTGGCTGGATCTATCTTCTGGCGACCCATCTCGGCGCGGCCTGTCTTTTTGCATTTTTCCTTAGCGCCGGCGCCTTTTGCGGGAGTCTTGACTTTGCCTCTTTTCAGCACCTGAACAAGCTCACCGGGCCCGTTGTCTCTGTGCTTTTTTTGCTGCTGCTGGCCGGATTCGGCAGCAAGGCCGGTATCTTTCCCTTGCATGTCTGGCTGCCGGATGCGCATCCGGCAGCGCCCAGCCATGTCTCGGCGCTCATGAGCGGGGTTATGGTAAAGACTGCCATTTACGGCCTTCTTCGCATGTGTTCCTTCTTCACGGCATCTCCTGTCTGGTGGGGCGGTCTACTGATGGCAATCGGTATCACCGGCGCGCTCTTCGGCATTGCCATGGCCGCCATGCAAAGCGATGTGAAACGCAGTCTTGCCTACTCCACCGTGGAAAATGTCGGTATCATCCTTCTGGCCCTTGGTTTCTGGATGCAGAGCCGGGCTGCGGGCCAGCATGTTGTGGCCGCCCTGGCCTTGGCTGGCGGCCTGATCCATCTTTTGAACCATGCCCTGTTTAAGAGCCTGCTTTTTCTGGGGGCCGGATCATTGATGCACGGCAGCGACAGCCGCGATCTCAATCGTATGGGTGGTCTCATGTGTCGCATGCCGGTGACTGGTCTGATGATTGTTTGCGGGGGCATGGCAATCAGCGCCTTGCCGCCATTCAATGGGCTGGTCGGCGAATGGTTCATCTACCGCGCCCTGTTGGAGAGCGGCGCCGCCCTTTCCGGTCTGGGCGGCTTTTTCCCGGTCATGCTGGTCGGGTGCCTGGCCCTCGTGGGCGGACTGGTTCTCATTGTCATGACCCGCATCATCGGCATTGCCCTGACGGGAGTTCCACGCAGCCCGGAGGCGGCCGAGGCGCACGAAGCCGGCTGGCCCATGCGTAGCGCCATGATTGTTTTGGCCCTGCTCTGTCTGGCTGGTGGCCTTCTGCCGATCCAGTTGCTGCGGGTGGCTGGACGGGCCGCAGTTTTGCTTGACCCTGAATCGGCACAGCTGTTTGCCGGCCAGGTTATAACCCCGTGGTGGCTGGGAATCATGGCGTTTCTGCTCATAGGGGCCCTGCTGGCGGCATTCAGTTTTAACCGCTGGCGACAGGGACGAGGAACCGTGGCTGCTGCCTCCACCTGGGGTTGTGGTTTTGCCTTTCCATCAAACCGGATGACATACAGCGCTGAGAGTTATAGTGAACTTGCCCAGAGTGGGATGTTCTGCAGTTGTCTGACCCCGAAAAGCAAGGACGGCCGTACCATCGGTTTTTTCCCGATACGACGATTCTTTGTCTTTACCGCACCAGATCCGGTGCTGGAAAAATTCTTCAAACCCCTGTTTCAGAGGCTTGCCGACTATTGCCGTCGTTGCTGCCGGTTGCAGTCAGGCAATCTGCACATTTATCTGCTTTATGTCTTTTGTACCACCATCCTGCTTCTTTTCTGGGTCGGGCAACGGTGACGGCCAAGGACGGCCTAATGCCGCGTGAGCCAGGGATGGCGGTAGCGGTGACGGGAGAATGATGAATCATGGATAATTCCAATTTGCATTCAAGCAGGCACCTTCGTCGGCTGCACTGCGCGGCTCCTCACCGTACTCCCCGTACTGCTTCTTCGCTGCTCGTTCGTCGATGGGTCTACGCCCACCCACTGCCTCTCGGTGTCAACTTGAATGCTTTTTGGAATAAGAAATGAGAATCACAATACTCCAGCTGTTTCTGCATCTGCTTTTACTCTTCGGCTTTTCCCCGTTGCTGTCCGGGGTTATTGGCAAGACCAAGGCCCTTTTTACCGGCCGCGTGGGTCCACCGTTTCTCCAGTTGTACTTTGATATCTGGAAGCTGTTTGGCAAGGGGATGGTCATCAGTCGTACCACCACCTGGATTTTCCGGGCCGGGCCGGTGGTCGGCCTTGCCGTGCCACTGCTGGCTGGCCTCCTGATCCCCTTTGGCCCTGTCGGTGCGCCCATCTCCTTTAGCGGCGATCTGATCTTTTTTGTCTATCTCTTTGCACTGTCCCGTTTTTTTACCGCCTGTGCCGCACTGGATACCGGCTCTTCCTTTGAGGGCATGGGCGCGGTGCGTGAGGTCACTTTTTCCTGTCTGGCTGAACCCACCGTCTTTTTTGTCTTTATCGTTCTGGCCCGGCTTTCCGGTTCGTTTTCACTTGATGCCATGTTTGGCCAGACCCTGGCTGCCTCCTGGCATACGGCCGCGCCATCGCTACTGCTCATTCTGGTGTGCCTGTTCATCGTGACCCTGGTGGAGAACTGCCGTATCCCCTTTGATGATCCGACCACCCATCTTGAGTTGACCATGATTCACGAAGTCATGGTTCTTGATCACAGTGGCCCGGATTTCGGCATGATCCTTTATGGGGCGGCCATGAAATTATTTGTCTTTGGCGCCTTGGTGGTACGGTTATTTCTTCCCGGAACAACCGGCAATATGGCCCTTGATATCCTGCTGTTTATCGGCGGAATCCTCTTTATGGCCGTGGTTGTCGGGGTGATTGAATCCGTTATGGCGCGCTTGCGGCTGCTGCGGATTCCTCAACTCCTGGTGGGCGCCTCGTTGCTCTCCTTTTTTTCGTTGATCCTGCTTTTAAGGTAAATTCATGGATACTATTTCCAATATTCTGTTATTGCTGGTGATCTTGCTCAACTTCTTTCTGCTGGGTAGCAGCCGCTTGGCGAGCTGTATTCGCACGATTGCCCTCCAGGGTGGGATCCTTTCCCTGCTCCCTGTTCTCGCGCACGGATTTTCCGGTCATACGCTGTTTCTCTCCACCGTGGCCTTTCTGCTCAAAGGGATTGCCATCCCGTACCTCCTTTTCCGGGCCATCCGTCAGGTTCATATTCGCCGGGAGATAGAGCCGTTGATCGGCTATGTGCCCACCCTTATCCTCGGCACCCTGGCCACAGCCGGCTCCTTTATCTTCAGCGGTCGGCTGCCGCTGATTCCCGAACACAGTCAGTCACTTTTCGTCCCTGTTGGTCTTGCAACTCTTGCCACCGGTTTTCTCATGCTCATCAGCCGGCGCAAGGCCATCACCCAGGCTCTTGGGTATCTGATCTTTGAAAACGGCATCTTCATCTTCGGCATGCTGTTGACTGAGGCCATGCCCCTGATGGTAGAGGCTGGTGTCCTGCTCGATCTGCTGGTCGGTGTCTTTGTTATGGCTATTCTCATGCATCAGATCAACCGGGAATTTTCCACCATGAATACGGACAATCTTACCTCCTTAAAAGAATAATATGGAAAACAACCTCCTTGCAGTCCTTCTCCTTCTGCCATTCTGTGGCTCTGTTTTGGCCTTTAGTCTGCCTTCAGACCGTCTCCGCCCGTGGCTGCTGCCCCTGTGCGGAACGCTGCATCTGGCGCTAACCTTCCTTGTCATCCAGGGAGGGCGGCCATTGACGACAGCGAATGGCTGGCTGGGCGTCGACCCCTTGAGCCGTCTCATCCTGCTGGTCATCAGTCTGCTTTTCTGTGGCTGTTCGTTTTATGCCTTGGGGTATCTTCGTTATCGTATCTCCTGGGGCAACAGAACCTTTGTCGGCTGCCTGCTGCTTTTTCTCTCCGCTATGACTCTTGCGGCCATCTCGCGTCATCTGGGCATCCTTTGGGTGGCGGTGGAGACCACCACCGTAGCCAGCGCCCCGCTTATCTATTATAACCGGAACCGGCTCTCCATTGAGGCTACCTGGAAATACCTGCTCCTCGGTTCGGTGGGCATTGCCCTGGCGATGCTGGGCATTCTTTTTATCGCCTATGCCGCCCTTGCCGGAAACGGACACGTCAGCCTGCAATTTGATGATATCCTCCATGGCGCCGCCAGTTATTCAAGGCCCTGGCTGAGAGCGGGCTTTGTCTTTCTTCTGGTTGGCTTTGGCGTTAAAGTAGGTTTTGCCCCCCTGCACACCTGGAAACCCGATGCCTATGGTGAGGCGCCCGGCCTGGTTGGTGCGCTCCTGGCGGGCGGTCTCACCAGCGTCGCCTTTCTGGCCCTTCTCCGGACCCTGCAGATCATGGATGCTGCCAGTGAAGCGGTCATGGCTCGTGAGGCTTTCCTGGCCATGGGGCTTCTCTCTATGGCCTTTGCTGCCGTCTTTGTCGTCCGTCAGCCTGATTTTAAGCGGATGCTGGCCTATTCCAGTGTTGAACACATGGGAATTCTCGCTATCGGCATCAGTGTCGGCGGGGTTGCCACCTTTGGGGCCATGCTCCATCTGATGAATAATGCCCTGACCAAAGGAGTGCTTTTCCTGGCCGCCGGCAATATTCATCGTCGTTTCGGCAGCAAAAAGGTGGATGATGTTCGAGGGGCGATAACCCTGCTGCCTTTTTCCGCCACCCTTTTTCTCCTGGGCTTTCTGGCCATCACCGGTTCGCCCCCGTTTTCGCCGTTTATCAGCGAGTTTACCATTCTGCAGGGGGTTTTCAGCGGTGACCATTATGTGACCGGTGGTCTTTTCCTTTTCTTTCTGGCGGTCATTTTTATCGGCATGGGCAGCACCGTGCTTTCGGTGGTCTTTGGGAATCCGCCGGAAAAGAAAGGCGATGAGAACTATCGGGAAACCTTTGCCACTACCGGGGCGCCGCTCATTATGCTGTTGATTGTCCTAGTTCTGGGGGTCTATCTGCCGGATCCTGTTCGCCATATTTGTGCTGACGCGGCCGCATTGCTGGAGGTGAGACCATGATGAAAAATAATCTGGAGCCGCAACTCCTGAAAAACGGCGAGACTGTTGATCTGGGCCTGGTGGAATCGCTGGGGTATGATGAATTCAGCCGTTGCCTGCTGGCTGAGGTCAAGGCCGGGGGGAGGGTGGCGGCCCTGTTCGGTGTTCCCGGGGTGGAAAAAGACGATGACCTGGAGTTGTATGCCCTGATTGCCAGGGATCGTCACGCGAACTTGGCTGTCTATCGAACCGAGGTCGGGGCCAGCTTCCCATCACTTACTCTGAGTTGTCCGCAGATCCATCTGTTTGAAAGGGAGATTGCCGAACAGTACGGGGTGACGCCAACAGATCATCCCTGGCTCAAACCCCTGCGTTTTCATCGGGTCTGGCAGGGTCAGACTGATGTCTGGGGCCGCCCGCTGGACACCCATCCGCGTCCAGGGGACATGGAGTTCTACTGGATAGATGGGGAAGGGGTGCACGAGGTGGCGGTCGGGCCGGTGCATGCCGGGATCATTGAACCTGGCCATTTTCGTTTCCAGTGTTATGGCGAAAAGGTGATGCATCTGGAGATCTCCCTTGGCTACCAGCACCGGGGTATCGAGCCGATGCTGCTTGCCGGTCCACATCCCTTCACCATGGCCCAGATGGAAACCATTGCCGGCGATACCACTATCGGTCATGGGCTTGCTTATTGTCAGGTTATCGAGGCCCTGAGCGGCTGTGTGGTTTCCGATAGGGCTCAAGCCATTCGCGCCATGGCTCTCGAACTGGAACGACTGGCCAATCATGTGGGCGACATCGGTGCCCTGGCTGGCGATATCGGCTTTCTTCCTACCGCCTCTTTTTGCGGCCGCCTGCGCGGCGACTATCTCAACCTGAGCGCGGCCCTGTGCGGCAGTCGTTTTGGACGGGGCCTGGTGCGGCCTGGCGGGGTTCTTTTTGACCTTGATGCGATTCTGGCCGGCGGGATATTGACCAGGATTGATGAGATTGAGGGCAATACCCTGGGGGCCCTCAACCTCTTTTTTGACGAACCTTCGGTCTTGGGCCGCCTGGAAGGCACCGGCCGGGTGTCCCGTTCAGTGGCGGAAGATCTGGGGCTGGTGGGGGTAGCCGCCAAGGCCTGCGGCGTCCCCCGTGACAGTCGTTTTTTTCACACCACCGGGGTATATAGCCGGCTTTTTGATGAGCTGGTTGTTGAGGAAACGGGTGATGCCATGGCCAGAGCTCATGTGCGTTTCCGTGAGGCTGTGGTCTCTATCGACCTGCTCCGGCGGATCGGCACAAACCTTCCTGCCGGGCCGGTCAAGGCTCCAGTCGGACCGCTTCAGAGCAATGCCCTGGCGGTTTCTCTGGTGGAGGGCTGGCGGGGGGAGGTGGTTCATGTGGGCATTACCGATGCCGGTGGTCGTCTGCGGCGGTACAAGATCGTTGATCCCTCTTTTCATAATTGGAGCGGGTTGGCCATGGCCCTGCGTGATGAACAGATCTCAGATTTTCCCTTGTGTAACAAGAGTTTTGGTCTTTCCTATTGCGGGTTTGATCTATAGTTGAGAAAATATAAAAAAGATGTTTCGTGAAAAGTTTTTAAGAAGATGGCTAAGCAAAAAGGCCCAAAGACGAGGCGCACAAATCCTGAGGAATGCGGCGTACAATAAGTACGCCGCAGTGACGAAGGATGCAGTGCAACGAAGTATTTGGGACTTTTTGTAACGCCATCAAGGACAAAACAACATGTTACGTGTAATCAGTGAGCGATTTCAGCAGGGGTTTCGGACCGGGAAATTTCCCTTGGAGGAGCCAACGCTGCCCCCGCGCTTTCGTGGCCTTCCCCGGTTTGATGGGGAGTGTCCGTCAGGGTGCCGGGCATGTGAGCAGCTTTGTCCCTTTGGCGCCTGCACGGTGTGGGAAGGGAAGATGGTCATGGATCTTGGCCGCTGCCTGTTCTGCGCCGATTGTCCGGCCTGTCCGCAGGGCCGCATCGCCTTTGGCAATGACTACCGGCTGGCAGTGCGTGGGCGGCACGACCTTCTCTACAGCGGCGCAGCATATCCCCTGGCAGAACCCCTGGAACCTGCCCGGCTCAAACTTTTTGGCCGGTCGCTCAAACTGCGCCAGGTCTCCGCTGGTGGTTGCAACGCCTGCGAGGCCGACTGCAACGTGCTCGGGACCCTGGTCTTTGATCTTGGCCGTTTCGGCATCCAGTTTGTGGCCTCGCCCCGCCACGCTGACGGAATCCTGCTCACCGGGCCGGTCACCGAAAATATGCGCAGCGCGGTGCTGGACACCTATGAGGCAGTGCCTGGACCCAAGGTCGTCATTGCGGTCGGGGCCTGCGGGATCAATGGTGGGCCTTTTGGCCTCAGCCCCGAAACCAATCAGGGGCTGGGAACGTTGTTACCCGTAGATCTTTATATTCCGGGCTGTCCTCCGCATCCTTACACCATCCTTGACGGCCTGCTGCGGCTGCTTGGCAAAAGGTAAGGGAGGGGGCAGAGAGCATGGCTGAACTCTTTCTTGCTGCTCTTATCCTGATATTCTGCTCCGGTCTACCGGCAATGGCTTGGGGGCGCTGGGGCCGACGCGGTGAGCTGGCCTCGGTTATCCTGCTGGTATTGGGGGTCTCTCTGGCCCTTGTCGCAACGCTTGCCGCCGGCATGCAGACGCCAGCACCCATCCTGGCCCTGGCATGGGCGCATCCAGCTGGTCAGTTTGTCCTGGAGCTGGATGGAATTGCCGTGCTCTTTCTCCTGCCGGCCCTGGTCATTCTGGGCATGGGGGGTATCTACGGACTTGGCTACTTTCCCCAGGTCAAGTTCGGCCGGGCAGCAGGCAGGGTGCGTTTATTTTATGGCATACTGGGCACATCCGTTGCCCTCCTGCCGGTCTGTCGCAATGGCATCCTCTTTCTCATGGCCTGGGAGGTCATGGCCCTCAGTTGTTTTTTTCTGATCCTCACCGACCAAAAGGAGGAGTCAGCCCGCCGGGCCGCCTATGTCTATCTGATGGCCACCCATGCCGGAACCCTGGCCCTCTTTGCCCTGTTCATCCTGCTGGCAGGCAGCAGCGGCAACTTTGATTTTCCCTGGGCCGCGACCTTGCCGGGGGCAACGGTTACTGCCGGCGCGGTCTTTCTCCTTGGTCTGTTCGGTTTTGGGATGAAAGCGGGTATGATGCCGCTCCACTTCTGGTTGCCGGCTGCCCACGCCAACGCGCCCAGTCATGTTTCCGCTTTTATGAGCGGGGTGATGATCAAGATGGGGATTTATGGTCTGGTGCGCATCACCAGCTTTTACAGCAGTCCGCCTGCCTGGTGGGGGTGGACTGTCCTGGCGCTGGGGGTGATCTCGGCCATCATGGGTGTGGTCTTTGCCCTGGCCCAGCATGATATCAAACGTCTGCTCGCCTATCATAGCGTTGAAAATATTGGCATTATCCTCATCGGTCTGGGTTGCGCCCTGCTGGGGCAGAGCTTTCACCATCCTTCGGTGGTGGCCCTTGGTCTGGCCGGGGCCTTGCTTCATGTAGTCAACCATGGCCTGTTCAAGTCCCTGCTCTTTCTTGGCGCGGGTTCGGTGATCCAGGCAACTGGAACAAGAATGATCGACCATTACGGGGGATTGCTGCGGGCCATGCCGTACACCGCTTTTTTCTTTCTGGGAGGGGCGGTGGCCATCTGCGGGCTGCCGCCCCTCAACGGTTTTGTCAGCGAATGGTTGATTTACCTTGGCCTGTTGCACAGCCAGACGGCGGGTGCGATTTCCCCGCTTTCCCTGGCAGTGCTGGCCATCCCCGCCCTGGCCATGACCGGGGCTTTGGCCCTGGCCTGTTTTGTCAAGGTCTTCGGCGTTACCTTTTTGGGAACAGCGCGCAGGGATTTTCAGATCCCGCCCCAGGAGGCACCTGGCAGCATGCTCCTGCCCATGGGTGTTCTTTTCCTCGGCTGTCTGGCCATAGGTCTGATGCCATGGGCCATTGTCCCCCTGTTGCAACGGGGAATTGTCTCCTGGCTGGGAACAGGATCGGTTGCCGTGCCGCTTATCACCACCCTGGCGCCGGTGATCTGGATCAGTCTCGGCGCCATTCTGCTGCTGGGGATCATCGGTGTTGTCTGGTACCGGCAAAGCTTTCCTGAAGATGATTATCAGCGGCGTCCTGCTACCTGGGGTTGTGGCTATATCAAGGGAACGGCCCGGATGCAATACTCTGCCTCCTCCTTTGCGGAACAACTTGTTCGCCTCTTCCGCTGGGGGTTATGGAGTGATATTTCCGAAGGACGGACCATTGGTTTTTTCCCCGCCTTGGCCCGTTTTGCCGATCACACCCCCGATGTTGTCCTTGATCGTCTGCTTTATCCCACCTTCCGCGCCCTGACCAGGGCGGCCTTTCTCCTCCGCTCCTTTTTTCACCAGGGCCGGATTAACGTCTATCTGCTCTATTGCGCCCTGACCCTTTGTCTGCTGCTAATCTGGCTGATTTGAAAACCAGGAAGGTGTCAGCATGGGTTTGAACTTATTCCATTTCTAAATCAAGATGAGCACGCGAAGGCAAGCGAGCAGCGACGAGGCAGTACAAAGAGTACGGTGAGGAGCGGCGCAGCACAGCCGACAAAGTGAACGCTTGATTTAGAAATGGAATTATTCAGTTAATGTTACAATTCTTGCTTGCCTTCGTTCTTCTCTTTTGAATGAGTAATACAGGAATGGAATTATTTGTTGTTTTTGGCGACAATAACCACAAAACCTGCATGTTCATCCAAGCCAGGACGAGCCTGTTCAAATTTTACAACCTCTTCCGGCTTCTGATAGAGGGTTGAGGCGCTTTTGTAAATCTGGAAGCCATGCTTGGTCAGGAGTTGTTGAATCTGGACGATGGTGGAGAATTGGGCTTTTTCATAAAAAGGGTGTCCGCACTCCTTTTTCTTGCGCAGATTCTGTCCCCAGACACTGTCTGCAGGGACAAAGCCAATCACTAAAGGAGCATTGTGTCGCAGGACGCGCGTACATTCCTGTAGAAAACGGGTAGGGGATGTGAGAAAGCAGAGGGTGAAGAGCAGGAATATGGCGCCTAAGGACGACTTCGCAAAAGGCAGTTCCTCGGCTATGGCCTGACAGGTGCGGATGCCTCTTTTTTCTGCCAATAAGAGGGGGGGCATGGCCGGGTCGATGCCCAAAGGAATTTGCAGGGCCTCAGCGAAACGACCGGGGCCAACACCAACCTCAAGTGCTGGCTGGGAGAAGCTGATGTCTAGAGACTGAATGGCCGCTTTTTCAATGGTAAAGAGCAGGCTGTTTTCAAACCAGTTGTCATATTCTTCAGCCCGTTCATTGAAGACTCGTGAGTTGTGCTGCCAACGTGGTGTTTTTAGCGTTTGTTCTCGCATCTTTCTTTACCAGGAAATAGAGCTGCCCTTGTTCCTTCATGTTGCCGGCGGCCGTTTCGGCGTAATGACCATTCCCCCAGAATAAATCTGCCCGCCCAGCGCCCTTGATCGCTGCCCCCGTATCCTGCGGTAGGACAAAACGTTGCATGGCCTCCCATTTTAGGAGCTGTCCCTCCTTATCCAGGACAGGTTTTTGTGAGATCATATAGGCCATGACCCCTGTGGGCAGTGTTGCAGAGTCAACCGCGATAGAGCGTCCGGCTGTAAGCGGCAAGCCTATGCTGCCAGTGGGACTCTCTTTTGTTTTATTCCATTGAAAAAAGACAAAGCGGGGATTGTGGTGCAAAATCCGTTTCTGCTCGTTTGGGTTTTGCTCCAGATAGTGACGGATGGTAGGCATGGTGGCCTCTTCACGGGACATCTTGTTTTCATCTACCAGAAGCTTGCCGATGCTTTTGTATTCCCGGCCATTGGTTGCCGCAAATTGAACGGCTTGTAAGGAGCCATCACGGAGACGAACTTTCCCGGACCCTTGGATATGGAGAATAAAAGCATCTACCGGGTCTTTCAGGTACACCAGCTCCGATCCTGCCAGCAGATTTCCTTCTTCTATCTCAGCCCTGGTCCAGAAGGGAATATTTTGTCCCGTTGTATCTTGACGGCCTGTTGTTTTTTTACCCGTTGCCGGATTCCGATAGGTGAGGAGCGAGTCAGGGGCGGTGTAAAGAGGATGGATAAACGGGGAATTTTTTGTCAGGCTGGCTTCCAGTAGGGGTTCATAATAACCGGTGATCAGCATTTCCCCTTCTTTTTCTTTATTTCGACCGCTTGCCTGATAGAGGATAAAGTTTTTCCGGACGGCAGAGTCCAATTCATCTGGACTTGGTTTCTGTTTCAGGATGTCAAGAAAGGTTTCCATAGATTCGAGCAGGCAGTCCTTGGAGCAGAGATCGTTTCCCAGTCGAACGACGGTCTTGGGTGAAAGTGTTTGCAGGTAGTCCAGATGGCGTGTTGTGGCCGTGATCAGACTCTTGTTGTCCATGTCATCCCGTAAGGATGGGAGCTGATCCTGTTGCGGGACCAGGAGTGGGGATTCTTGCGTATGGCCCTGAAGTGGCCACCACAGGCCAAGACAAAAAACGAACACTGCCCATGTTGTTAAAAGCTGAGAAAGTGTGGTTTGGGGTGAAAGTCTCATGGTCTCAAGGTTTTTTTTTCAGCGCCTCAGCCAGTTCACAGACTGCCATGGCGTACCTGTTGGAGTTGTTCCAGGCGGTAATGGCCTGAAAATTGGGATAGGCAGCTATATAGCGAAATCCACCACCGTTAAAGGGCGATTTTTCAAGACCAACGATGGAGAGTTGTTTGTCTCCGGGCGGGGGCGGCAGCTTGATTCCCTGAATTGTACTGACAACCTGCCAGTCAATCCTGCTTTTGGTTCCTTGGGTGCTGGCATTGATGAGTTCCTGGCCTTTTAATTCGCTGCCGATGTCCACGTAGAGGGGAGCGTCAAGAACCCAGTGGTAGCGGTGGAGATAGTTGGCGATGGAGGCCAGGATATCGCTTACGGAGGTAAAGACATTACTTTTCTTATCTCCGTCAAAACTGACAGCATATTCCCGGTAGCTGGAAGGGATGAATTGGGTCTGACCAAAGGCGCCGGCGTAAGAACCGGTGACAGTAAGGGTGTCAAACTGGTTATCGCGACAGAGGAGGAGAAAATCGACAAGCTGGTCGCGAAAGAAGGCGCTGCGTCGCGGATAGGCATCAAAGAGGGTGTTCAATGTCTTGAAGACCCCATATTTCCCTTTGTGATCACCAAATCGGGATTCAATACCCCAGATGGCAATGACGATTTCGCGATTGACTCCCAGTTCTTTTTCAATTCGGTTCAGAATCTGCTGATTGGTTTTCAGCTCTTGTCGCCCTCTTTCGATGACCTCTGGGGTGATAAACAGCGGCCAGTAAGTATAATAGGGTTTGGCTTCCCATTGTTTATCCATGAGTTCCAGTACTTTTTTATCAATTGTGAGACCGGTAAACAGTCGGTCTAATTCAGCCTGGGTGAAATGATGCTGCTCACGAAGTTCTTTGAACAGGGCAGAGTATTTGTCCTGTCTTAGATTAATGGATTGGCCATCTGTTACAAGATCAGCAGCTTTTGCTTTTTCGGTATCACTGGCAAGGGCCACAGGGATAAAAGAGCTGAAACCGATACTGGCAATGGCGCATAAAAGTATGGTGAAACGAGAGAATGTATTAATAGCAGGACCTCTTGCAACTTATGGAAGTATCAATTTTCTTTTGTAAAAATTATTCCTTGCCGTTTTTTGAGGAAGGGAAGGTTGCTTCATATTTTTCCAATAGGAATTAATCATCAGTGTACTCTCATCTTCGACGAGATACAAGCCAGAAGGCGGGAGCGGGTAAATTCTTCGGATATGATTTTTGTTGGCTTTGTTCCCGGTCTTAATTCTGCGCTGAGTCATTCAAGGATATTGGTTGGTTGCTACCGGATCTATCAAAGGTCGAGTGAAACGCCGAGATAAATTCATTGAGCATTTCCGGGGGAAGTGAGTTGATTCCTGCGGCTGCCGCACGTCCTCCTCCCGTGGGGAAGGCTCGGCAGAGGGTGTCTGCGTTCTTTCTATCTGCCAGAGGGGCTCTGACGCTGATGCGCAGGGTGGCGTCCGTGTTGTCGACAATCAGCGCGTGAGCAGCTTCTTTTTTTTCTTGGGCCTTCAGATTGGCAAAAACACCGGATATTCGTCTGGCCCAGGTAGAGTCGGGAAAGTGGAATATCCGATTGCTGTTGCCTGGATTGATAACTTTTTGACTGAGCGCCAGAGTCATATCCTGTTGGAAGCCCTGGCGCAGGATGGCAAGCGTTGGGGAGGAGGCAATAAAATCCAGAGGGTCTTCATAGGGAAGAACTGCCCGGTAAAGATCAGCCGGGTGAAAGTAGAGATCAGTTAGATTTGCTCCATAGCCATTATAGTTCAGGAGCTCCCCAAGCTCGCGGAGTTGCTCGATGACCGTTCTTGAGAGAGAAAGAGTTTGTGCGGCTTTATGGGCAGCGTCATGCAGATTGTCGCCGAATGCCCCCACAATGGCCCATTTACGGAAACGTCCGTGGAGCAGAGAATCAACAATAAGAGACGTGCAGGTGTCAGGGGCTGTGTCGATATGGGCGGTGAGGGCAGCTGTTTCGGGGATCACGCCCGCAAAATGATGATCTATGTAGAGTATTTGATTGGATTGGGTCAGGAGTGATTGCAGAAAGGGACGGTTGCTGTCAAGAGAAATGTCAAACACAGTTAGTGAGCTATGTGTTACGCCCTGCAATGTTGACAGCAGGGCGATATCCCGTTTTACGCCGGTGATCAGGATGGCATCAGGGTGTGGCGTGTCAAGGCGGAGTTGATGCAGGCTGCAGATTCCGTCGGCATCGCCATTAAAGATGTCATACTGCATGGTGGCTTAGTTTCCGGCGAGATTGACCCCAAGAGGGTTGCCGATATTTGCCAGGTTGAACAGCAACATGATACCCTGGTCTCCAGGGGTATAGTTGGAACGCAGTTCAACTGACCAGCAGGCAGGATGATAAATGAGGGAGATATCCTGTATTATGGTCTGAGATTGAGAGAGCGAATGCTCAATTTTATAGGCTGCTGAAATGGTGTCAATAATCTTGGCCTTTACAAAGACGTTGATTTCGTGGATGTCTCCGATTCCCTTGTAATAATTACTAAAAGGGGAGATGTAATAACTGTCTGCACTGTTAAAGGGAGACCCTATGATCTTGTCGGCACTGCTATAACGATAATCCACACCGAGGGAGTCGCCGCGACTGTTGGAGTAAATGCTGTCAATACTGTAGAGGACCACTCCTTCGCCATAGATCCCGATATTTGTCTGATAGGAGAGGACAAAGTTGTTGACCGGGGTCCAGCCAAGCTTCAGGCTGACAGGGGTGAGTGGGCGGTCAGAATATTCCTGGCGGAGGTCATAACTTTCCCAGACCTTGAAATAACCATAGTCGTGGCCAGATTTCTTTTTGGTATCGTTGAAGATTTCGAAGAAATTATTAACCCCGTAGGTGATGGCGTTGCTATCTTGGATACGGTCAACTTGATCAAAAATAGGCAGGTCGTCCTGGTTGGTCTTCGGCAGATAGTCATATTGGACATAGGGGCGGAGGCGATGATTCCAGTTCGAATCCTCCTTCTCATTCAATCCAAAATTTTTAAGCAGGGTGGTTCCAATCTCACCATGTAAATTAAAGAGAGTACGATTGGGGGTGTCGTCGTTATTCCAGTCCTCGTCTCCGTTGGCCTGCACCACGTAGGAGGTGTTTCGCATTCCGACTTCTGCCCGTGATTCAAGATAGGTGCCAAGAGGGATAGGGGTGCTGAGGCGGGGGAACAGATCAACGCGCTGACCGCTAACCCCAAAGTCGCGCCAATAATTTACATAGTCTGCGTTCCAGTCCACGGTAAGAGGCGTGTTCGCAACGGGGAGGGATCCGGTGAAGTCCAGTCCCGGTAGTTTCCAGAGCGGTGTGTAAGGTGTGTTTGGGTCTATGCGGACATCATTAATGGCCCGCAAATTAGTCTCCAGTGACATGGAGTCCCATACCTTGAGCACCTTTGCAGTATTGACGCGCTGATCGGCTGTTCTTTCCTGAAAGTTACGGCCATACATGGAGAGGAAACGATTGTTGGTTTCCGTATATCCGGTAAAACCGGTGTTAAATTCGGTCAGGTAGTCACGATCGGAGACGATATCCAGGTCGATACGGGTGTACAGATCGCTGGGCAGGTCGTGGTCGATCTTGCCGCGGAACCAGTATCTGTCCGCATTGGAATGTTTGTAACCAGTTTCTTGATAATAGTCGATTTCGGATGGATCTGACAGCTTGTCCTGGAGAAAGCTGCCCATGAAGGTTCCTTTTTGTGCTTCTCCCAGGACATAGCGAAATTCCATGCCTGGCATAACTCCCCGATTTGCATAGTATTCGGGGAACAATGTCAGGTCGGTGGAGTCGGAGACATTGAGGAAAAGAGGCACGTCAAGTCCAAAACCATTGCGTGTAGAACTGGATATTTCCGGAAACATCAGCCCGGTCTGACGTTTATTCTTGGCCGGAACCAACATCCAGGGAGTGTAGAGTACCGGAACATCTTTTATCCGAAAGGTCGCATTCTTCAAGACGGCGTATCCACCCTCAGTGACGGTGGTGTCGGTGCTGGCGAAACTCCAGGGAGGCGTTTCGTTGTTTTTCAACTTACAGGTAATAACCCAGCCATTTTCAATGTGATAGGTGTTGGAACCTGTTTTTTCAACAGTTTTTCCTTCAAGATGCAGATCCAGGGATTTGCGCAGGATGGTGGCATCGGTGAAAGTGCCGGTTTCCTTGTTGAGGTCCACGACACCTTCTGCCGCGGCAATTTCATCGTTAGCATCTTTGATATTCACATGACCGCGGGCCTTAATCGAGCCGCGATCCACATCATAGGCAATCCAGTCGGCCAGGATGGTTACTCTGTTCTCATACCGAGGGGGAGTGTCCTTTTTTAGTGTCTGTCCTGTTGTTTCTTCTTTGGAAGAGGTTGGCTCTTCCAGAAGCTCACCCCATTGTTTGTTTTTTTCCTGTTTTTTTGATAGTTCCGGTGGAAGCAGTTCTCTTTTGGTAAGAACAACATTGCCTTCGGCAATAATGGATTTTGGGTCTTCGTAGCGGGTGATTTTATCTGCGGCAATCTGCCACTCCTCGGTGGCGACAGTTTTGGCAATACCAATGGATGGGAGTGACAGGGCGATTAAGGAGGTCAGCCCGAGCAGGTGGCTGGCACAATAACGGGTGGTGAAGAGCTTTGTCACGGTAAACTCCTTTGAGGAAAATGAAGAGCAACTGTTATATTGGACTTCAGGCCGATCTGACTGTTGTCTTTTGTCAGAACGGATTGTGAGTCGATGATATTGGACGATATAGAAACGTTGAATAATTTGAATAATGAAAAAAAATAAATATACAGTAAGACTGTACTTAATCATTTTGAATGTTTCAAGTTATTCGTGTTTAAAAGTGTGTTATTGTCAGGCGGATGATGTCTGTTATTAAGCCCAATCTATTTCTGTATGGTTTATATTGCAAGAGCAATGGGCTGTTATGGTGGAGCGTTTCCACTATGTGGCATGGGTGCGGGCTGCCATGCTGGATGCCGGAGGTTTGTGGATTACGATTTACCTTGATAATGAGGGTGGATTGTTTTATTTTTCAAATAGTGTGCGCTGTGGTTGACTATCTTCTGAATCCTTTAGGGAGCCTTGAGTATTTAGCAAACGATGAAATATCTTTTCGGTCCGGTTTACTCCAGGCGTCTTGGCCATTCACTGGGCATTGATCTCCTACCTCCCAAAATTTGTACCCTTAATTGTATTTATTGTGAAGTAGGTCCAACCACTGAGTTGACCTGCGAGCGCAAAGAATACGTGCCAACGGAAGAGATCCTGAAAGAGATTGATCAGGCACTTGAACATGGGACGGGTGGGCGACCCATTGATGTGTTTACCCTGACGGCCATGGGCGAGCCTACCTTGCACACCGGGATAGGGAAGATCATTGCCTATTTGAAAGGTAAAACGAGTAAACCCGTAGCGGTTCTGACCAATGGCACACTTTTTTTTGATCCAAAAGTTCGTGCTGAGTTGTCTGCCGCCGATATAGTTATCCCTTCCCTTGATGCGGCCAGGCAGGAGAGTTTTGAGCGGGTGAATCAACCGGCATCTATGGTGAACCTTGAGCAGGTTATTGAAGGCCTTGCACTCTTCAGGCGTGAATTCCGTGGAGAGCTTTGGCTTGAGATCCTGTTAGTCAGAGATATGAATGATAGCCTTGAGGATTTTGTCGCCTTGCAACAAGCAGTGCGGAAGATAAATCCAGCGCGGATCCAGTTGAATACAGTGGCCAGACCACCCATGGATGGGCGAGCCCGGCCTGTGACCCGGGAAAAGATGGAACAGGCTGCAGCAATGCTGGCGGATGGCTATGAGGGCAGGATTGATATTCTGATCGACTTTCAGGCCATTGGGGAAAAAAGAGATGGAGAAGAGAAACAGGCGCGGAAGAAGCAGGCTCTTGTTGAGGAAGTCGTGGCCATGCTGCAGCGCAGGCCTTGCCCTCTGGAAGAGATTGATAAGGCCTTGCATGTGCAGGATCTGGATTTGACCAGGGATTGTGTGCAGATGCTTGTTGACACTGGCCGGATTGAGAAGATTATTCATAATGATAAGGAATTTTATCATTATATAAATGTTTGAACGGCCCAAGGGGAAAGAACTTATTCCTTAAGGTGTCCTGAATAAAATTGACGAATGCAGATGGGAACGTTTTGCGGCATGTCCCCGTCTATGGAAGGCACCAGCATGTAAGTAGTGGTGTTTATTTATTGTGCGACAACCGGTAATGCAAAATGTCTTGCTGGTTGTCATGATTGTATCTGGCGATATTCTGTTTGTTCTAGCAGGTAGCGTCTGGGTCTGAGGAAAGCGAGAATGACTGAAAAGAAAACAAGTCTTGAGCAGGATGTAACTCCTGAGCAGGGAGATAAAAAAATTAAGGCAACAACAGGGGCCTGGTGGAAGAGTTCTGTAGCGGGTGATATAGGACCAAAAGTGGTTACGCAAGATCTTGCGACAGGACAGGAACAAGTACCAGTTACTGAGGCGGTCTCAGAAGCTGGTGTTCCGGCAAAAAAGGCAAACAGGAGACCAGCCCGGCCGAGGCGGAAAAAAATAGAAGTCCCTCTTGAGGTGCTTGAATCGGGTGCTCTGCCCCGGATTGAAGAACAGTCTGAGGTAGATGGCAACAAAATAGCTTCTGGCCAGGAGAACACGCAAAGAGCAGAGACAATAACAGAGGCTGGAGCAGATGCGGTCGAAACCAGCGTGCCTCCAAAAAAGAGAGGCAGAAGACCTGCCCGGTCGAGGAGGGAAAAAACCAGTACGGTTGCGCCGGCAGGAGAAGGTGATGCTGGTGCTCTTGAAGCAATGGCTTTCGGTTCGGTTCCTGAAGAACGTGCGGTGGGGGCTGTTGTTGATGGGATTCAGATCCAAGGGCAATCTGAGGCAACCGGCGATCAACCTGTAACCTCAGCGCCTACCAGTGAGCCAGGAAGACGTCCTTCCCGTTCGCGGGGGAGGAGAAAACCTGCCTCCGAAAATCTTGATATTCAGGACGAGGAGAGCGATGAGGTCCCTGATGTTGAAGATGAAAAGGCGGTCAAGAGTACAGTCAGCAGGTTGTTGATCAATGCCGAGGAGCCGGAAGAGTGTCGAATCGCCCTGCTTGAAGATGGCCGTCTGGAATCCATTCATGTCTCAACGGTTGCCCGGGAGCATACAAAAAGCAATATATACAAGGCCCGGATTGTGGCGGTAGAGTCGAATCTACAGGCGGCTTTTGTTGATTATGGGCCGGATAAAAATGGTTTTCTTCCCTTCAGTGAGATCCATCCCGAGTATTATCGACAAGATGTCAGTGAAAAGACCAAGCGTCTGATTGAACAGCATCAGTGGAAAAATCTGAACATCAATGAGGTGCTGGAACGAGGCCAGGAGATGCTGGTCCAGATTGTGAAAGAAGAGGTGGGGAGTAAAGGGGCCAATATGACCACCTATCTTTCGCTGCCGGGGCGTTGTGTGGTGCTCATGCCCGGCTCTGATTCTTCCGGGATTTCCAAGAAGATCTCCGGTGAAGAGCGGCGTTCGCAGTTGCGCGAGATCATGGACAGTCTGGAGATCCCGGAGGGCATTGGTTGGATCGTTCGTACCGCCAGTGTTGATCTGACAGAGACCTCTCTGGCCAAGGACGTCAAGTATCTGTTAAAGCTCTGGGGTGAGATCAAAGGGAAAGGGCAGGGCATGGACGGGGTCGGTCTGGTTTATCAGGACCATGACTGTGTGCTGCGATTTCTCCGTGAGCATTTTGATCCCGAGATCAAAGAGATCCTGGTGGATGATCTGGCGGCTATGGAAAAGGTCAAGGATTTTATTGATCTGTTGCCGGACAAACAGAAAAACACCAAGGTTCGGTTGCATAAGGGCGCCCGACCGATTTTCAATCAGTACAACGTGGAAGACCAGATCGAATCGATCTATCAACCTCAGGTTTTTCTGCCATCTGGCGGTTCAATTGTCATTGATCCCACCGAGGCTCTGGTGGCCATTGATGTCAATTCAGGATCCACCGGCAAGGGTCAGAATTTTGAGGATTCTATCTTCAAGGCCAACATGGAGGCGGCAACCGAGCTGGCCCGGCAACTCCGATTGCGGGATCTGGGTGGTCTGATTGTGGTTGATTTCATCGATATGCGGAGTCAGAAGAATATTCGTGAGGTGGAAAGGCAGGTCAAGATCGCCATGAAACGCGATAAGGCCAAAGTGGATATCAGCCGGATCTCCAAGTTTGGATTGATGCAGATCTCCCGGCAGAAGCTTGGCGCCCCCATTGAGGCCCTCAATTATCAAATCTGCCCGCATTGTTTGGGGCGTGGCGTAGTGCGCTCGGTGGAAACCCTGGCCCTCTTTTATCTGCGCCGGATCCAGACCGGTGCCAGTCGAAAAACGGTTGGCCGGGTGGAATGTCACTTCCCCCTTGATGTGGCCCTCTATCTCCTGAATAATAAACGTCATGAGTTGATCGATCTGGAAAACAGGCACAAGATCTCGGTGGATATCATTGCTGATCCGGCCTTGAAACCAGCGGATCATGAGATCCTGTTCCATAAAGAAGAAAAAGAGCGGCTGATTAAAGAGCAATAGAACGATCCTTTATCCTTTACTAACGTTTTTTTTTTATGGAACTGCATACGAAGGCAGTGATTTTTGTTGGTGAGTTGCGCAAATCGCTGCGGACGTTGGGGGTGGGGGTTGTTGCCGTAACCGTCGTCATCTTTTTTCTCACCCCTGATCTGCTGCGAGTGGTTCAAAACCATCTGGCGGAAAAGCTCTACTTTTTTACTGTGTCTGCCCCATTTCTGGCCCATGTGAAACTGGCCGCTTTTGCCGCCCTGTATGGCCTGATGCCGTGGATTATGGCCGTTTTCTGGCGGGCCATCGGGAAGCCATTTGGGGTTGAAGGATCCCAATTATTCTTTTTTATTCTCTTTACCACCCTGCTTTTTTATGCGGGGACCTTGTTCTGTTATTTCCTGACCCTGCCTTTTGGTATCAAGTTTCTCCTCGGATATGGCTCAGAACAGCTTCGAGCGGTTATCTCTATCAGTCGTTTTGTGAATTTTGTCACCCTGTTTCTCCTTGGATTCGGCGTCATCTTTGAGCTTCCTGTTTTTATGGTCTTTTTGGTTAGGGTAGGGGTCTGTTCCCGTAGTTTTTTTGAAAAAAACAGACGTTACACCGTGCTTTTAATTGCGATTATTGCTGCGGTGTTGACTCCGACACCTGATGTCGTAAACATGGCGCTTATGGGTGCACCCCTTTATCTTCTTTATGAGTCCGGTATTCTGATTTTGTTGCTGATGCGGGTTAAATAAGGGGGAGTGGGGTACGGCAGGGATTAGGATGTGGTAGGAAATAACGGGGTCCTCGATGTGGTAACAGCTTGAAATAGTTGAAAAATTGCTTTTTTAAATGGTCGTTTGAGTGTTGTCTGCCAGACGGACACTCAAAGAAACAGCCGGAAAGGATTGGCTGTTTCTTTGAAGCGGCATAAGGTGCCGTTATGAAATAAGCAAAACAGCACTGCTTATTTCATAACGGCACCTAAAATTCCATCAGATGAAAACCATGTTGTTGGAGAAGCGCGGCTGTAACCCCTGTCTTTCCTGAGATTCCACAGGAGGGGCTGCCGGCCTTTAAGAAAATAGAAGTTACTTGCTGGCTTTGAGCCAACAGAAGGGTCTGTTCTGCCCCTTTGATAAATTGCGGGCTCACATCTATGCCGTCCCGGGTAATGACCCTTGCCGTTCCCCAAAGGACATCATGGCCATCGCCGTCGATGAGGTCTGCCGCAGTTCTTGGGGTGGGGAGGCCTCCCATCTGTTCCGGACAAAAGGGAATCCATATCCCGTTCTGCAGGTATTGCCGGCATTTCTGGTTAGGCCGAATTTCACCGTCATAACGACTGCACAGGCCGACGAGACAGGCGCTGACCAGATAAATGGGTGTTGGAGGCATAATGGGAGACAATGATTATGTGCTCTGTTGTTGAGGAGAGGTAGCGAAAGAGTTATAATAGTTTCAGTTCGTTTTTTACGCCTTCTTATGCCGGTTCTGGCATTGTTAATGTTATGGTTATTTCTGATCGACGGTTTAGATTTGTTGGGGAGATCTTGATGAAAAAATCATATAAAATATCTTTGTCGCCATTGCAGCAGAAAAAACTCTATCGGATTTCTTTTCTGCTTGTTGGTCTCTTTCTTCTGGTTCTCTTTTTTACTCCGGGTAAAGGGCTCTTCTTTCTGAGAAAGCAGAAGATGCAGGTTGTTGCCTTGAATGCGGAAAAGCAGGAACTGGAAAAAAAGAATAAGGCCTTGCGTGAAGAAATCAAGCGTGTGACAACCGATGTGCGTTATCTTGAAGAAGTGGCCAGAGAACAACACGGTTTGTTGAAAAAGGATGAGATGGTCTTCGACTTCTCACCTAAGGAACGGAAGAAGCGATAATATTAAAGTACTATAATGCCTTGTTATTACCGCTTCTTCCGTTTGGTGATTTATTTTGTGGCCTGTAGAGAAATCACACGGATCTCTGGCTCTCTATGCTCAGGAAAAACCTGAACGCGAAGAGCAGCCCGAGAGGGCGCCTGTCGGAATGGTTGTCCCTTTGGCCGGTTGGCTGCTGGTGGCCGAGAGGATTTTTTTGATCTTCGCGCTGTTACAGTGTTTGCAACGGATGCTGTCAATGGCGGAGGCAATCAGTACCAGGCTTTCAAATGTCTGGTTACAGTCATCACATTTGAATTCGTATATAGGCATTATTTGTTCCCTTGGTAATTTTTAAACAACATAATAAAGACAGAAGAGAATTGACGTGTTTTCGAGAATTTTTCTTCTGGTTTGCTGCAAGGTACAATTTGTCTTTTCCAGATTTTGTCAAGGTGTCCTTGTCTGAAAAGAACGTGCCGACAATAAGGATATAAGCGTGCAACGAATTGAAATTATAAATGATATGCGATCATTGGTGGCTTATCATCAGACCTTGGGAATTGAGTGCTATCCCCGGGATACCGCAATTGTACATTTTCTGGACAGAACGGAGGAGGCTGTCGCAGGTAGGCAATCTTTACCGCAACAGAAAAAAGTTATGTCAGCCCTTACGCCTGTCGTGGCACCTGCTGTCACGGAAACGCTTCAGAGTATTGCCGTAGAGATTGATGGCTGTCGTAGCTGTGAGCTGCATGTCAGGCGAGAGGTTCCGGTCCCAGGCAAGGGGACGGCGCAGGCCAGACTTCTTATCGTTGGCGGGTGGCTGACCAGGACTGAACAGGAAAATCTGCCTTTGGAAATGATCTTTGGCCGGGAGGAAGATAAGATGTTGGCACGGATGCTTGCGGCGATCCATCTTGCGCCCGGTGATGTCTTTATTACCAACATTCTCAAGTGTGGCCTGCCCGAATCCTGTCAGCCGGTAGCGGCTAATATCCATTGCTGTCTTACCTATCTGAAGCGTCAGATAGCCGTGATTGCGCCAAAAGCGATCTGCACCATGGGTATTATTGCGACCCGGGCCCTTCTCGATTCGCCGCAGTCCCTGTCTCAATTACGAGGACGTTTTCATCTTTACACAGCACTTGATGGAAGCCAGATCCCGGTTATGCCCACTTATCATCCCTCGTATCTGCTTCAGGCGGAAGAAATGAAGCTCAAGACCTGGGAAGATCTACAACTTATTGAGAAAAAGTTAGCAGGTTAGCCGTATCACAAAACAATGACACCATTTTAGATGGCGTCGCTCTTTATTAGTGTTCTTCGCTCAATTTTTGACAGGCATGTTGAGTGGCCCCAATCAGGAAAGTAAGGGCAATGTCATATTTGTAGAGGCCGGTAGTTGAGATTCAATTCAGGGTATAAGGGTGGCCAATGATGAAGGTACTGATTGTTTATTATTCCATGTATGGACACATTTATAAAATGGCAGAGGCGGCAGCAGAAGGAGTGCGGGCAGTGGAAGGAGCGGAGGTCGTGCTTCGGCGGGTGCCGGAGACCTTGTCTGCGGAGGTGTTGGAGAAGATGGGTGCGGCTGCGACCCTGGGTTTGCAGGCACAGGTTCCGGTCTGCACTGTGGAAGAATTGGGAGAAGCGGATGCCATTATTTTCGGCACCCCCACCCGGTTTGGCAACATGTGCGGACAGATGCGCCAGTTTCTTGACAGCACCGGGCAGTTGTGGATGAAAGGGGCGTTGGTGGGCAAGGCGGGTAGTGTCATCGCCAGTTCCAACACCCAGCATGGTGGCCAGGAATCGACAATCCTGAGCTTTCATATAACTTTGCTCCATCAGGGGATGGTTATTGTTGGACTGCCATATTTTTTTCAGGGGCAGATGAATACCAGTGAGATCAGCGGTTGTTCGCCGTATGGCGCCTCGACTATTGCCGGTGTTGATGGTAGTCGCTCGCCCAGTGCCAATGAGCTGGCAGGGGCCCGTTTTCAGGGCGAGCATGTCGCCATAATCGCCAGGAAGTTAACAGCTTAGGTGCCGTTATGAAATAAGCA
The DNA here is from genome assembly GCA_030653035.1 of Desulfocapsaceae bacterium. Classification (GTDB taxonomy): domain Bacteria; phylum Desulfobacterota; class Desulfobulbia; order Desulfobulbales; family Desulfocapsaceae; genus UBA2270. The sequence continues at coordinate 63,646 of JAUSAB010000073.1, forward strand.
GTTTTTTTGCTTATTTTATTACGGCACCTTATGCCGCTTCAAAGAAACAGCCAATTTTTACCGGCAGTTTCTTTGAGTGGCGTCTGGCAGAAAATATACAAGGTTGTTTGGTTACGGAGCGGCAGGTGTTCCCGTCTGTGGAAAATGGTGTTGAATAAACACCTCTTCCTCTTGCCTGCTCTGGACTACCCCGTCAAGACGGGCGGTCAGCAGCTCGTTGAGAATAGCCTTGAATTGCGGTCCCGGGGGATAGCCCATGGCCTTGAGGTCGGCACCCGTTGTCTGGGGCCGGATCTTGCGCAGGTCGGTCACATACAGGGAAACACCTTGCTTGATCTCGTTTTTTCTGGCGATGGCTATGAGGTAGAGGAGCCCAACGTTTGCGAGTTCTTTCAGGAGCCAGTAGAGCTCTGAACGGCACAGGCTCGATCGTCGGTAGAGAACATGGGAGATCTTGTCGGCAGAGAGTTTTTGCAGGACAAGAAAGTCATGGGTCTTGGCTGGGAGACCAAAACGCTTACAAAAGGCAGAGAGTTCGGCGGCCTTGGAGCGGCCCATGATGGCCAGCAGATAAACCTGCCAGGCTGGACATGGTGTGTCAAGATAGAGCAGGTGAAACCAGGAGAGGGCCTGTCCGGCTTGGGTCAGGATGTGGTTGAAGCGGCGGTCAATCTTCAGGTGTGGCTTCAGATCCGGCCATAAAAACTGGAAGAGCTTGAGTTCTGCCAGACGGTTGATGGCGGGCAACGGATTTTCTTCGGAAAAGATAAGCTTCAGTTCCGTGAAAAATCGTGGGTCATGGGCCTTGTCAAAGAGTTTCATCTTGACCGCGCTCTGGATCAGGCGGCTGGTGTGGGCATCGATTCTGAAATCCATCCGTTTTTCAAAACGAATGGCCCGGAAGATACGGGTGGGATCTTCGACAAAGCTGAGATTGTGCAGGACCTTTATGGTTTTTTCTTTCAGATCACCCTGGCAGTTGAAAAAATCGATCAGGGTACCAAAATGTGCCGGGTTAAGCTGAATGGCCATGGCATTGATGGTGAAGTCGCGGCGATACAGGTCAAGCTTGATGGAAGAAAGTTCAACAGTGGGTAAGGCCGCCGGATAGTCGTAGTATTCAAGCCTGGCCGTGGCCACATCGATCCTGAGGCCATTCAGGCTCCAATCAGGCAACCGGATCATGGCGGTGGCGAATCGCTCGTGGGTCCTGACCTGGCCGTTGAGTCTTTGAGCCAGCTCCCTCGCAAAGATAATCCCATCCCCTTCCACAACAATATCAAGATCAAGGTTCTTGTTCTGCAGGAGCAGATCACGGACAAAACCGCCAACGGCAAAGGCCTTGAAGGCAAGTTCTTCGGCCACCTTGCCAATGGTTCGCAAGAGGGCGATAGATTCTTTGTCCAGGCTTTCAGCGATCAGCGGGTTCAGGTCTTTGGTTCGCCCCTGAGATTGTGGTTCGGCCTCGTGCATGAGATTTCTGGGCAGATGGGCTGGATCGTTGACCAGTATGTTCAGCAGATCGGTTTGGGTGATCACTCCGGCCAGTTGTTGGTCATGAATAATGGGAACCAGGCGCTGCCGGCGTTCGATGATCAGCTCTTCAATATCAGAGAGTGTTGCGCTCAGGGGAAGAATTTCAATGTCACCGGTCATGTATTCGCTCACCGGCAGGTGGCCGAGTGTATGGTGCATGGCCTGCTCTATAACCCGTCGCGTGATGATGCCGACAACCTTTGTGGTTGGGTGCGGGAGTTGGGTCTGGTTGGTTATCACCACCGGCAGAGTCGTGATGTTGTATCTGGTAAGCAGATTGTGGGCATGGTTGATACTGGTTTCGGTTGGTACGCTGATGACAGGTTGGGACAGCATCTCGCTGGCGATGGCCTGAGGGCGGATGTGGCGATGCAGGATGCGGATCAGCTTGTCCTGGGCCTCAATGAGGGTCATGTCACGGATGGTGGCGGCGGCGGCGGTGGCATGTCCGCCGCCGCCAAAATCCCGTGCCACTGTTCCCGTATTGACTTCCGGGATTCGGCTTCTGCCAATCAGGTAGGTGCGTCCATCCATGGAGACGAGGGCAAAGATGGTGTCGAGGTCCTCCATAATCATGAAGCGGCGGACGATCAGAGCAAAGTCGTCGACATATTCAGTGAGGGTCAGAGTGACCACTACGACTTCGATCCCCTGGATGGTATAGCTGCTAGCCGTCTCCATCAGGGCATGCAGCAGTTTAACCTGGTGGGCGGTGAGGTCGTAGGTGATGAACTGGGAGATAATTTCCAGTTGGGCTCCTTGCTCAAGGAGCCAGGCCGCTGCCTGCAGATCGGCAGGTCTTGTGGTCATGTGAGTGAGTGAGCCGGTATCTTCGTAGATGCCAAGGCCAAGGATGGTGGCTTCTGAGGCCGAGATAGGGATCTGTCGTTCCTGAAAGATCTGGGTGAAGAGGGTCGTGGTGGAACCCACATCCTTGACCAGTTCCAGATCACCCTTCATGTCGTCCGGGCTGTTGGGGTGATGATCGAAGAGGTGGATCGAGAGGCCTGGATTATCGAGGCAGGCGGCAAAGACGCCAATCCGTTTGGTGTCTCGGGTGTCGACGACGATGAGCCTGGTTATTGTCTTGAGATCAATATGTTTTAATTTGGCAAAGTCATAGTGATTGGGCAGGGTTTCATTGATAAAATCCCGCAGATTCTTCTCCTGTGATCCGGGAAAGACCATGATCGCGTCAGGGTAGAGTTTTTGGGCGGCAATCATGGAGGCCAGACCGTCAAAGTCGGCATTGATGTGGGTGGTGATTATTTGCATGGCCCCAGGTTCGTGGTCAACGGACAACAGAAGTTATTTCGTAGCGGCTTCCACAGGAACATCTTCCTTCTTGCGTGCAGGAAGGGCAAGGATCACCAGGCAGGCTCCGCCGCCAATGACCGCAAGGTTGGCGACGGCTGAGATTCCATGTAGTTTTCGGAACTGAACACGCAGGGGATGATCCGGCGGAGTCATTATAAAAGAGGGGATCTCCTTTTTCAGCGCGGCGGCCTTGGGTTCGATAATAAAGGCCTGGGTTGCGGTGATGGTGAGCATAACCGTAATGATAGTTGCAGAAATAAAGGTGCGGCGGTCTTTGGTAAGCAGCAGGCAGATGAGTGCGACCACGCCGCAGGCCAGTCCCCAACGGAAATATCCGGGGAAGAGGACGCCGACAATGCCGCCGGCGATATCGCGGGAATAGGCCTTGAAGATGATGGGGGTCAGGACAAAAGTAAACAGGGACGTCCCGCCCAGCCAGCAGGCAATGGCAAGATGGTAGATGATGGTTGCGAGCCGCATGTGTTGTTTTCCTCCGCTGCGTTATTCAACAAAAAAAGTTTGTTTTGTTCCCGTATGCTTATCTCACTATACTATACGGGTATTCAGGCGCATCCAGCAAGCTTTCATCCGCGTGGATGAAATTTTTTATGGAGTTCTTTCAGTCTGTCCTGGTCGATGTGGGTGTAGATCTGGGTGGTGGCGATGTCGGAATGGCCAAGCATGAGTTGCACGGATCGCAGGTCTGCGCCATGGGTCAGGAGGTGGGTGGCAAAGGAATGACGCAGCATGTGCGGGGAGATGGGTTTGTTGATCCCGGCCGCCAGCGCCGCCTCCTTGATGATCTGCCAGAAACGCAGTCTGCTCATGGCGCTGCCTCGGTTGCTGACAAAAAGGGCATTGCTGCGGCGCCCTTTGAGGATCAGCGGTCGTGCCGTCTTGAGGTACTGTTCGATGATTTCCCGGGCCGGAGTGCCAAAGGGGATCAGTCGCTCCTTGTTGCCCTTGCCGATCACCCTGACAAAACAGGAGGAGAGATTGCAGGCGGCAAGGGGAATCGAGACCAGCTCGGAGACCCTCATCCCGGTGGAGTAGAGGAGGTGCAGCATGGTGTAGTTCCTCTGGATCTGCGGGGTGAGCGTGGCTGGCGGGGTCAGGAGTCTGATCACTTCGCTCAAGGCGAGGGCCTTGGGGAGTTGGCTGCCAATCCGCGGAAGATCAATGGCGGCAAAGGGGTTGTTCGTGGTTATGCTATTGGCCTGTAAGAAACCAAAAAAGCTTTTGAGGGTCGAAACTCTCCTGGCGTTACTGCGATTGGATAAATTGCGAACGCTGCACTGTTCCAGGAAGGTGTGAAGGGTGGCACTGTCAATCTCATCCAGCGTTGCAATTTTTTGCTGTCCAAGAAAGATAAAAAAGAGATTGATATCAGCCTGGTAGGCCTGAATGGTGTTATCGGCAAGGCGTTTTTCAGTGATCAGATAGCGGATGTAGAGCGATCTTGCGGATACAAACTGCGGGGGGAGGGGCTTGCGGGAGAGGGTCAGATGATGTGCTGCAGGCTCTTACACCAAGAGAGGATTAAACGCCTGGGATACAAAATCTGCTCCAGGCGTTACTGGTCTCTGTGGTGAGCCTACGCCCTTCGTGTGCGGTTGAATTTCCGAAGCTTTCTGCGGGCCTCGGCTTGTTTCCGTCGTTTCATGATGCTGGGTTTCTCGTAGCATTCACGACGTTTCAACTCTCTTTTGATGCCATCGATTTGCAGCTTTTTCTTCAGTTGTCTGATGGCGTATTCAATATCTCCACGAACTTCAACTTCTATCATTTAGGGCTCCAGTGTATTTAGGTATTTAGGTTCGAGGAAGAGGCCGACTGGTGGCATTTCCCCCGATATTTTAAAGTGGCTCATTTCTGAAAAGAAACTGCATCTATAAAAAGAACTTTGCCTTCTGTCAATGGATTTTTCCAAAACAATAAGAGAATTAGGGGCCGTTACGAAAGGACTTGTCTCTTGATTCCTCTTTCGTTCCAGACTCTTGTGCCGTTCCGGCCATTCCGGTGGCCATCTTATTTATTTACAGCGGCTGAAGCGGAGACATCCTGTGGAAATATCTTCCCGGGATTGAGGATGCCTTGCGGATCAAAAAGATTTTTCAGTTGTTTCATGACCTTCAGGGTGGTGTCGTCCAGTTCCAGGGGGAGAAAGGAGGATTTGGTGATGCCGATGCCATGTTCACCGGACAGGGTGCCGGCCAGTTCAATGACCTGCCGGAAAAGCCGCTCCCTGGCGATCTCACCCTTGCGCCGTTGCTCTTCCTGGTCGCGGTCAAGCATGATGTTGACATGGATATTGCCGTCTCCGGCGTGGCCAAAGGTGATGATGGTAAGCCCCAACTCCCGGGCCAGATTTTCGGTAAAATGGACCAAATCCGGGATCCGGGTGCGGGGGACGACTACATCCTCGCTGATTTTATGGGGACTCAGTTGAAAGGTGGCAGGCGAGATCGATCTTCTGGCCAGCCAGAGTTCTTGTCTTTCGGTTTCGGTGGTAGCCTGTCTGATGGTACATTGGGGGGTGGTGCTCAGGAGTGAGAGCAACCGTTCGGTCTGCTCTCGAACCGCACCCTTGCTGCCGTCAATTTCAAGGAGGAGCATGGCCTCGATATCCGGTGCCGGTGGTTCCGGCAGCAGTTTTGCGACCAGGTCCAGCGCCGTCCTGTCCATGTATTCCAGGGTGCAGGGGCGGATATTGTGGTTCAGGATCTCGGCCACCAGGGTGGTTGCCTGGGACAGAGAACGGGAGCTGATCAGAAAGGTTGCTTTGTATTCCGGCAGGGGGATGAGGCGGGTGATGATCTTGGTGATGATCCCGAGAGTCCCCTCTGAACCAATAAAGAGCCGGGTCAGGTCGTAACCAACCACCCCTTTTTCGGTGCGGGTGCCGGTGGTCAGGATCTCGCCGCTGGCCAGCACCACTTCCAGGCCAATGATAAAATCCTTGGTCACGCCGTATTTCACGGCCGAAGGGCCGCCGGCGCATTCGGCCGCGTTGCCGCCCATGGTGCAGAACTTGAGACTGGCTGGATCGGGGGGGTAAAACAGGCCGAGCTTTTTGACCTCCTGCTGAAATTCGCCGGTGATGACCCCAGGTTCAACGATACCAATCTGGTTGTCCTTGTCAATCTCCAGGATGTGGTTCAGACGGGAGCATGCCAGCACCAGCCCGCCCTGTACCGGCAGGGAGCCGCCGGTCATGCCGCTGCCGGCACCTCTGGCTACGACTGGAAAGACATGGGCACTGGCCAGGCGCATCAGTGCGGCAACCTGGGCCGTGCAATCAGGAAAGGCGACGACCTCAGGGAGGAAGGTCTTGCCGGTGCCGTCGTAGGAATAACAATGCAGATCCTCAAGGCTGGTGGTACAGTGGTCCCGCCCAACAATATCAGCAATTTTTTTGATAATATCTTTTTCCATATGCGGTATATAATAGCCGAGTCTTGAAAAAATGAAAGGGTGATTGCAGCCGGTTGGTGCATGAGGATAAATCTTGTCTTGTTGGAAAGGCAGTGGGTGATAATTGCAGAGAAGGGAGGGGTGTTGTGGTGGCGGAAAAGAGAATACGGGTGGCATTGCTGGCTGGTGGCCGTTCAAGTGAGCGGGAGGTATCATTGAAGGGTGCGCTTGGGGTTGAGAAGGCGCTGGACCCCCTGAAATTCAAGGTCACACGCTACGATCCGGCAACGGATCTGGCCACCCTTGCCCAGGATGCGTCGTCCATTGATGTGGCCTTTATCCTTCTGCATGGCTTGTATGGTGAGGACGGGACGGTGCAGGGTTTCCTCGATCTGCTCGGTGTGCCCTACCAAGGCTCCGGGGTGCTGGGCAGCGCCATGGCCATGGACAAGAATCTGGCCAAGATCATGTACCGGCTGCATGGCCTGCCGGTGGCCGAGTGGGAGATGGCGCGGCCTGAAGACGTGCAGGCGCCGGAGCGGTTGCTGGAGCGGCTGCATCTGCCCTTGGTGATCAAGCCGGTACGGGCCGGGTCAAGCGTGGGGATGTCCATTGCGATGACCATGGAGGAGCTGGCAACAGGGATTAAGACGGCCTATGAGCATGACTCTCAGGTCATGGTGGAGCAGTTTGTCAAGGGCCGGGAGATTACCGGCGGCGTCCTTGGCAATGAAGATCTGACCGCCTTGCCGCTGGTGGAGATTATCCCCAATAAAGAGTTTCTCTTTTTTGATTATACCGCCAAGTATCAGCCGGGGGCCTCAAGAGAGTTGTGCCCGGCCCCGATCAGCGAAGAGCTGCGCGACAAGGCGCAACAATTGGCCCTGTCCGCCCATCGGTCCCTGCAACTGCGCGGCTATTCCCGCACCGATATGATCCTCACCGAAGAAGGGAATATTTATATCCTGGAGACCAATACGATCCCCGGCATGACCCCCACCAGTCTTCTCCCTCAGGCGGCTGCCGTTTACGGGCTGGATTTTCCGGCGTTGCTGGAGCGTCTGATTGAGCTGGCACTCCAGGGGCAAGTAACAGGTAGTGGAAATTTATAGAGGCATCCTCCTGTTAAGATAGCTTTAGATGGTGGATAATATCTGAAAATATAAAGCGATGCTTGCCGGTTATGTTGCATTTTTACTGAGTTGAAAATCATCATAACTATGATGCCGTCTTTCTGTATATTACTCATTGGGAGTGGTATACAGAAACCGGATAATTACTTGTAAGGATGGAAAAGTTCAGCCGGTTATTTTAAACATTTAGGCAGTTAAATGAGCAAACAGGCAGTCGAGTTCCTCTCAAAAGAGGAGGTGCTCTTACTAAGATACGAACCGAGGGACGGTACATCCTGGATTCATGAACGTCTCAGCCGCAACGAGACTATAGTGATTAAGGGAACGTTTCACTTGTGGCAGGAGCATCTGGTTGAAGAGTTGTCTCCCGTCGAACCGGAAGAGCTCTGGAGCTCTTGGAAACCTGACACGGTGAGTTTTCGAGTTGCGCAGCTCGTAAACGAATATTTCACATTTGACAAAAAAATTCTTGGCCTGGACTATGAGCTGCTTATTCACCAAGATGTGCAGCTAACCTACAAGTTATTTACAGCTGAGCAGAAAATTTCAATTTTCCAAGTCATAGCAGAGCTCCGCCCTGCTCGCATCGTGATCGGTGGCCCAGAATCCGATGCGATTCCTGAGATAGTCTTCATTGGCCTGATAAATAACTTTCCTAGTGGCTTTGAACTGAAGCGGTACGCGCTTGCCCGTGTCAGTTCTGTTGTACGCGATTTTGTTGAAACCAAAGTTGATGCAGAGCAATTGTTTCGGCGCTATGTCTCAAAGCGACTTAAAAAGCAATCGAAAAACTTCCGACGTATATTTAACCAATCGGAGATCGAGAAATACCGCTTCCTGCACAGCAAGCTGGTCGAAATGCTAAATTCAGAATCAACATATAACGAGACTGTTTGGCAGGCGGAAATCCTTCAAATTATTCTTCTGTTAAATCCTAAGTACATAAAGGCTCTCCGAGAAACTCCGGTAAGAGACACCTACAGGAATACCACTCGAAAAATCGACCTGCTGCTCATTGATGCATCAGGAAACATTGACATTGTAGAAATTAAGCAGCCATTCGACAAGTGCATCATCACAAATAATCAGTACCGTGACAACTACATTCCCCTTCGTGAATTGTCTGGTACTGTAATGCAAATTGAGAAGTACGTCTTCTATTTGAACAAGTGGGGCCAAAAAGGCGAAGAATATCTTACGCAAAAATACAAAGCGGAGCTGCCGGGTGACTTCTCGATCAAGATTACCAACCCTGGAGGGATCGTGATCATGGGAAGAGACCACAATCTTACCCAAGAGCAGAGGCAGGACTTTGAGGTTGTCAAAAGAAAGTATAAAAATATCATCGATATCATTACCTACGACGACTTGCTCCGGAGACTTAACTTTATCGTCAAACAGCTTGAAACTGACACCTAACAAGTCAGTAAACCTGACCGGAAATAGCCGCGTTCTTAAAAGGTGGGCAACCCCTCGGCCGGCAGGTTATTTCACCGTTGGCCCTATTGAATTCATTGCCTTTAGTGACGGAGAAGCTCGATGACGACTCAAACGGAGTGCCACAAAGAATCACTTTCTTTCGATGCAGAGATTACGGATACAAACGGGAGAAAATTGCCCGTGGACTGCATAATCCTATTGCCCAATATCTGGGGTGAAGCAGTAGATGTAAGTCTCGCAGTGCCCCACTCAGCGATGCCGTTCAAGAGTTTCGAAAATCCTTGCAGATTAGATGCTTTGCGTGGGAGTTCTGGGGTTGGTGTGATCATGGAAGATGTCTGGTATCGAAAGCTATACATGACGACTTAATGTATTGCGCATAATTTCTTTAGTATCTGGCTTCCCTTATGCCACTCGTTGAATTTTTCTTCAACGGCGGACAACACATTCTTCAATGAAGGGAAGTATGTGTTGTGGGTACAACACCGGCGAGTCAATTTCCAGACTCGTTCTATTGGGTTGAGGTCAGGGCTATAAGGCGGCAGAAAGTCCAGCCTGAAACGATCATTGCAGCCTTCGCGATATTCCTTATGCAGCTTAGCATGATGATAGCGAGCATTG
>JAUSAB010000082.1 GCA_030653035.1 Desulfocapsaceae bacterium
GCCATCGGTAGCCACAAACTTGGCAGTCTGGGTGATATCGCTCCGACCACGGCAGCTGATGCACCCCTTGTCTCCATCATTGTCCCCGCCTGCAATGAGGCGGAGACTATTGGCCCGGCCCTGGCCACTCTGCTGGCCCAGGAGTATCCGAATCTGGAGATTGTGGTGGTTAATGACCGTTCCACAGATGCTACCGGAGAGGTCCTGCGGGAGATGCAGCAGTGTCATCCCGAACTCATCATTCTTGACATCCATGAGCTGCCGCCGGGCTGGCTCGGCAAGCACCATGCCCTGCACTGCGGCGCTGCCCTGGCCAGGGGCGACATCCTTCTTTTTACCGATGCCGATATTCACATGGCTCCTGATACCGTGGCCCGGGCCGTCAATCGCCTTGAGCAGGCCGGGCTGGATCACCTCTGCCTCATCTTCAAGAACAAGGCAAAGGGTTGGCTACTCAACAGTTTTATCCTTGATGCGGGCGGCGGGCTTTTTCTGCTTTTTAAACCGTGGCTGGCCGGTAATCCCAAGAGTCGGCGCTTCATGGGGGTAGGGGCCTTCAATATGGTCCGCCGTCAGGCCTACGAGCAGGTGGGCGGCCATACTGCCATCAAGATGCATCCCATCGATGATATTATGCTGGGCAAGATCATCAAGGAGGCAGGGCTGCGCCAGGAATGCCTCAGCGGCTACGATTTTGTGACGGTTGACTGGTATCATTCCATCGGGGCCATGATCGACGGTCTGATGAAGAATATCTTTGCCCTGGTCAACTTCAACACGGCGCTGGCCCTGGCCGGGGCTGTGGGGGTCAGTCTGCTGACCATCCTGCCGCCATGGGGTGTCCTGCTCTGCCATGGCCCGGCCCGGCTTTTCTTCGCCCTGACCGTGGCCCTGCGTCTCGTCTTTTTCAGCCAGGCGGCCCGGTATAGCGGGCTTTCCCCCTGGCTGGCCCCGGCGGCCCTGGTTACACCCTATGTCACGGTCTACACCATTCTTAAGGCCACCTTCACCACCCTAAAAAATAAGGGAATATCCTGGCGGGGCAGTCATTATTCTCTCGATGAGTTGCGCCGGAAGAACCGATCCCTCCTCTAAAATAGCAGGGAAGAAGCAGGCGGTGGGGATGAAAAAGCGGAATGATCGACGACATTTTTTGTCTGTCGGCCTGATCTTCCAAAGTGATGGTGGCTCAGGATTCTTCTGGCCCTGCCGTAGGGTATTGGGGAATCCCGGTGCTGGGGACGATGAATTGGGTCTTGCAGACCAGGCCGGTTGTCCTGCATACGTGGTCGGCATAGCCGGCGCCCGCCTCGGCAAAGATGTTGTAGGCGGCAGTGGCCCCGGCCTCTTCCAGTTCCAGCCGATGATCATCAAAACGGGATGATGCGGTGACCGGGCCTGGAAATCCCGTTGATTGAATCTCCTGCAAAGCCAGCATGTTGGCCTGATGGTTGGTGAAGGCCAGCATGATGATCTTGATCTTTTCCAGATCAATCTTGCGCCAGAAATCATAGTCAGTGGCATCTCCCCATATGATTCGGCGTCCTTCCTGATGGTGTTGTTTGACGATATCCAAGTTGTGATCCACGGCAAGTATCTTGTCCCCCTGGCGTTCTCTGGTGACTTCATAGGCCATAGTCCCGAATGGGCCCATGCCAAAAATGAGGATCTCGGCGCCTTGCAGATCAATCGGAATGTCATCCCGGTGCCGGGTTTTGGTCTCGAAACGATGGAGCAGGGGAGCGAAACGATCAAAGAGGGCATTGGCCTTGCTGTTCAGTGGCGCCGACAGCAGGAAGGAGAAGGTGAGGGCCAGGGCGACGATGATGATCCAGTCAGGGGGGAGCCAGTTATTTTTAGTGGCAATAGCAGTGACCAGCAGGCCGAATTCGGAATAATTGGAAAGGGCAAGAGTGGTCAGAAGGCTCGTTCTGGCGCGAAGACGGAAGCGGGTCAGGACGAGAAAGTAGAAGGAAGATTTGACGATCAGTACCAATACCAAGACCAGAGCAATGAGCGCGTGGTCGACGGTGGGGGTGGCGCTCAGGCCGATCTGAAAGAAAAAGCTGATGAGAAAGAGATCTTTGAAACTGTAGAGGGAGGCGGCCAGTTCGGTTGAACGGGGATGGGAGCCGATGACCATGCCGATGATCAGGGCGCCCAGATCCGGTTTCAGTCCCACCATGGCAAAACTGGTAGCGCCCACAGCCAGGGCGATAAACAGTCCGCCCAAAGGAAGAAGCTCCCCATGGCCGAGATGATCGATGATGTGGCGAAGAAGCGGCCGTACGGCAAGAAGAAAAAGGGGCAGGGTCAGGGCCCAGAGGGAGGGGAATTCGCCCTTGGAGAGGGTGAGAAAAAAGACGGCCATCAGGTCCTGCATGATCAGGATGCCGATGGAGACCCGGCCATGCATGGCGTTGAGCTCCCCTTTTTCCTCCAGAAATTTGATGGCAAAGATGGTACTGGAGAAGCTGAGGGCCAGTCCGATCAGGGCGGCCTGGCCCAGATTCAGATTGGTGAAATGAACCAGGCCCAGAGTCCCGGCCCCCAGGATCAGCAGGGTGAGAAAGAGGATGGTGAGCAGGGCATGCACGGTGCTCCCACCCCAGATCTCCGGTTTGGTCAGGCCTCTAAGGTCAAGTTTAAGACCGATGGAGAAAAGAAGCAGGATTATGCCCAGATCCGCAATCTGGTCGAGGGCCAGGGAGCCGTTGGTCAACCCCAGAAAGTTCATGAGAAAACCGGAGAGGAGGAAACCGAGCATGGGCGGCAGATGGAGGCGTTTGAAGATAAACCCGGCCAGAAAAGCGCTTCCCACCCAGATGCTGTTGATCCCAGCTGTGGTTTGCAGAAATTCCATGATAATCCTTTTGGGGATCTTTGAAGGGAGGCGTTCCATCAAAAAATGATGAACGGGCAGGTTTGGTTATGCCGATCCATCATCATAAAAAAGAATTACTAATAGAATAGTGGATAGCTTGTCAATAATCTGTTGCAGGGCCGTCTTTCATTTTCTTCTATTCTAATTTTCTTGACGATACGGTCTGAAACAGGTATAGAATCGTTTCAGAAAAGGGAAAGGGACTTGTGTTTGTCGGAAATCCTTCTTTTTTCTATTCAATCCCAGATTTCGGTTTGATAGCCGGGTCCTGTGCAACAAAGAATCATGAACTCCGCCAGGTCCGGAAGGGAGCAACGGTAATGACCCTCTTTGTGTGCCACAGGGTGCCCGGCTATCATTTTTTTGTGCAGTCCTCATTTCGTTTGTTCGGGGGCGCTGCCAATGCAAGAGCCTAATCCTGCCACCCTTCTTCAAGAAATCCATGTCTTATTTGGTCCTTGCCAGAAAAGCCCGTCCCCAGACCTTTGATGAGGTTGTCGGCCAGCGCCCTGTGGTCAAGACCCTGCAAAACAGTATTTTGCGTGACCGGGTGGCCCATGCGATTCTTTTTTCCGGCGTCCGTGGTGTTGGCAAGACCACCTTGGCACGGATCATGGCCAAGGCCATCAACTGTGAAAATGGCCCGGCCCAGAATCCCTGTAATACCTGCAAGTCTTGTCTGGCTATCACTGCCGGCGCGTCTCTTGATCTCATCGAGATCGATGGCGCCTCCAATCGCGGTATCCAGGAGATCCGCGAACTCAAGGAAAAAATTCGATTCCTGCCCACATCGTCAAAGTACAAGATCATCATCATCGACGAAGTGCACATGCTCACCACCGAGGCCTTCAACGCACTGCTCAAAACCTTGGAAGAGCCGCCGGCCCATGTCTTTTTCATGTTTGCCACCACCGAACTGCACAAGATCCCGATCACCATCCTTTCGCGCTGTCAGCGTTATGAATTGAAACGTGTCGCGCCGGTAGAGTTGGGCAAGCATCTGCGTAATCTGGCCGAAGCGGATGGGGTGCAGATCGAGCAGGGTGCCCTGGATCTTATTGTCCGGGAAGCCGACGGTTCTGTCCGGGATGGGCTTAGTCTTTTGGATCAGGTCTTTTCTTTTGGGGAAAAAAATATCAGTACCGACGATGTGATCCAGGTGCTTGGGCTGGTCAGTCGTGAGGTTATCCTCAAGTTGACAAGGGCTTTGTTGGAGAATGATCCCGGGACCGCCTTCCAGGCACTCGATGAAACATTTTCCTACGGTATGGATCTGAAGCGATTTACCGCAGATTTACTGGGCTGTTTCCGGGCGTTGATCCTCTGCAAGATTAAGGGATGTGATGAGCTGCTTGATATTTCACAACAGGAACTGGCGCTTTTCCAGGAGTTGGCCGACAGCCATTCCACCCAGACCTTGCATATGAAGATCACCCTGTTGATGCAGGGGTTTGAGGAGATGCGCTATTCGGGCCAGCCTCGACTGGCCATGGAGACTACCTTCCTTAAAATTATTCAGAGTGATGAAGTTGTCCCGGTTGCGACTCTGCTTTCCCGGTTGGATATGCTGCTGGCCGGAGAAGGTCGGCAAGATAGGATACCGGCAGGAGAGGGGGCAGGTGGGGTTGTTTCAGCCATGGCAAAAAAAAAACAGCCCCAGCCACCCGTAACTGATATAAAAAATGAGAGTAAACAGATAGTTGAGGTTGAGGCGCAGCCTGAAAGCCCTGCGGGTTTGTCAGTGCCTCTTGCGTCAAGAGAGCAAGTCAAAATAGAGAGGGAAGCACTCGAAGAAGAAAGTTTTCCCGATGACACGCCTTCTTCTTCCCCGGAACTGATGATCGGTCCGGATGAAAATCCAATTCCGCGTATTGAGCCCCATCAGCGCAGTGTACGCCGGGATTGGATGGACTTTATCGCCTATGTGCGTGACCGATCTGTCTGGATGGCCCAGGATCTGCAACGGGCCGAATCGGTTAAAGAACAGGAGTATGAGTTGCTGCTCGAATATGCAGATCCGGCAAATTGTACCTTGTTGCGCAAGGATGATACAAAAAAAAGGCTCACTGAGTTTGTCCTTGATTTTTTCCAGAAAGAGCTTTCTCCGCGTTTTGTCCTTCCTGATCAAAATAGTGAGGCAGTGCCAGATGGTTCGGGCAGCCCTTTGAAAGAGCGGCATCTTCTGGCCAATGATCCTCTGGTGTTGATGACTGCGGAGATATTTAACGGCCAGATAGGGGATATCCGTGTGGGACCACGGTTCAGGTAAATGGCTTTACCAACACTCCCTGATGACTTTTCACGAGATTACCAAATTTGCAGCAATTATCAAGATTTTCACGGAGGAACAAATAGATGGATATGAGTAGCATTATGCAGCAGGCCCAACAGATGCAACAGAATATGGCCAGGATCCAGGACGAGCTTGGCCGTAAACAGGTTACCGGCAGTGCCGGCGGCGGGATGGTCACGGTCACGGCCAATGGCAAAAGCGAGATCATCTCCATTGTGATTGAGCGGGCTGTAATCGTTGAAAGTGAGGCCGAAATGCTTCAGGATCTGATTGTCGCGGCCACGAACGATGCCCTGCGCAAGGCAAGGGAGATGGGGAAGGCTGAAATGGGTAAACTGACCGGCGGCTTGAACCTCCCCGGTCTTTCCAATATGTTCGGTTGAAAGGTCTCCTGTCGTGCAGATTGTCCCCCCAGCCCTTGACCGCCTGATTCGGGCTCTGAGCCGTTTGCCCGGAATTGGCAATAAAACGGCAGCCAGACTGGCCATGAATATCCTGCGTCGTCCCCGGGCGGAAGCACGTGAGCTGTCCTCTGCCTTGTCTGAATTACACGATGCAATCCAGCTTTGTTCCTGCTGTTTTACCTTTTCTGAAGACGAACCCTGTGTTATCTGCGCTGATTCGCGACGGGATGGGGCACTGATCTGTGTGGTTGAGCAACCGGGAGACCTTCTGGCCATAGAGAAAACCGGGAGCTTTCACGGGCATTATCATATTCTCCATGGCGTTCTCTCACCTATGGACGGGATCGGGCCAGGTGAAATCAAGATTGAGGAACTGGTGGCCAGGGTTAGGAGTGGAGTTGTCCGGGAGGTACTTATTGCCACCAGTTCTACTGTTCCGGGTGAGGCCACTGCGTCGTATCTTATTGACTTGCTCCACGATAAAGGCATTATTCTGACTCGCCTGGCCTGTGGAATTCCTATGGGGATGGATATAAAATATGCGGATCGACACACCCTGGCCAGGGCCATTGAAACCAGGACAAATGCTGACTGATTCTTCTGGAAAGCATGGAATGTCAATTCTATTTTCCCTTGACAGGGATTGCGTTTACTGGTAATTGAGGGAGTTTCTATCGTCCTTGGTGCATTCAAAAAATATTTAAGCGATATTGTTTTAAATAGGCGCGTAGCTCAGGGGGAGAGCGCTACCTTGACATGGTAGAAGTCGGCGGTTCGAAACCGCCCGCGCCTACCAGAAATAAGGCTGAAGAAAAACGGACGCACTGCTTTTCGTTTCCTCTTTGGCCTTTATTTTTGGGAAATTTATTTGTACAGAACGCATTTTTACAGTTGTTTTTGAATGACGGATTGTTTGCAGACCCTTTATAAAAATATTCCAGATGACAGATATTCAGGTTACTTTACAGGGTGGTGAGACCATTCAGCTGCCGGCCTCCACTTCAGTACAGGAGGCGTTTGCCAAACTTTTGTCCAACAAGCAGCGCAAGCTCACGGTTGCGGCAATTGTTGATGGCCAGAATGTTGACCTCAGTACCCTCTTGGTTAAAGATGCCGTTATCAGTCCCATTCAGATTGATACCGATGCGGGACTTGAGATCCTGCGACACAGCGCCGCTCATATTATGGCCCAGGCCGTCCGTGATCTCTTTGGAAATGATGTCAAGGTCGCCATTGGGCCGGCAATTGAGGATGGGTTTTATTACGATTTTGCCTTTGCCAAAACCTTTAGTCCTGAAGATTTTGAGAAGATAGAGGCCCGAATGGAGGCAATTGCCCAAAAGGCGCTTCCCTTCATTCGTAACGAAGTTAAGTCCTCTGATGTCCTTGCTGCCTTTGAGAAGCAGGGTGAAAAATATAAAGTGGAGCTCATTCGGGATCTTGGTGTCGATGCGGTCTCCACCTATCAGATCGGTGATTTTATTGATCTGTGTCGAGGGCCTCATCTCCCTGATACCTCCTGGCTCAAGGCCTTCAAATTGTTGAGGGTTGCCGGGGCATACTGGCGCGGCAATGAGAAGAACGATGTCCTGCAACGGATCTACGGCACCGCCTTTTTCGATCAGAAGGCCCTGAAGAAATATCTGTTTACCCTGGAAGAGGCCAAGAAACGGGATCACCGTAAGCTCGGCAAGGAATTGGAGCTGTTCACCATCCAGGATCAGATCGGGCCGGGGCTTATCCTCTGGCAGCCAAAGGGTGCAATGCTCAGAAAGCTGATTGAAGATTACTGGAAAGAAGCCCACTATAATCACGATTATGAGTTGCTGTACACTCCCCATATAGCCCGTCAGGATCTGTGGAAGACCTCGGGCCATCTTGATTTTTACGGGGAGAATATGTACTCGTCTATGGCCATTGACGAGGTGCAGTATCAGCTTAAACCGATGAACTGCCCATTTCATATCGGGATCTACAACAGCCGTAAGAGGAGCTATCGCGAGTTTCCCGTTCGCTGGTGTGAGTTGGGCACGGTCTATCGCTATGAGCGCGCTGGTGCCCTGCACGGTCTGATGCGGGTGCGTGGTTTTACTCAGGATGATGCCCATATCTTCTGTCTGCCGGAGCAACTGGAAGATGAAATCGTCAATATCCTTGATTTGAATCTGCTGATTCTCAGGACCTTTGGTTTTGATCAGTACGATATCTATCTCTCCACCCGCCCTGAAAAATATGTCGGGAGTGACGCCAATTGGGAGAAGGCAACTGAGGCACTGAAACAGGCGCTTGACAAGAAAGGCCTTGCCTATTCCCTTGATCCCGGTGAAGGCGTTTTTTATGGCCCCAAGATTGATATCAAGATCAAGGATCAACTGGGACGGTCCTGGCAATGCTCTACCATTCAGGTGGACTTCAATCTGCCGGAGCGTTTTGATATGAGTTATACTGGTGCTGATAATCAAGAACATCAACCTATCATGATCCATCGGGCCTTGATGGGGTCTCTGGAGCGTTTTATTGGGGTATTGATAGAGCACTATGCCGGTGTCTTCCCGCTCTGGCTGGCTCCGGTACAGGTCAGGGTGCTGAATATCACCGATGCCCAGGCCGATTATTGTGAACAGTTGTATTTGCAGTTGCGAAAACTGGGAGTACGGGTGGAAAAAGATTTGCGTAATGAGAAGCTGAATTATAAAATCAGGGAAGCGCAGATGGCCAAGACCCCGTATATGCTCATTATTGGTGATAAAGAAAAAGAGAATGGCACGGTGACCGTTCGTTTGCGTGATGGTAAGAACCTGCCGGAGATGACGGTTGCTGATTTTGCGGTAAAAATTATCGATGAATGTAAAGAGCTTCGAGGGCTTTAAGGTTCGTCGTTTTTAAGTCAAGTTTGTAAATAACGGTTTAACGGTCTGGCCGCAGGGCAGACCGTTAAATGTGTCGAGTTCGTAAACGCAGGGAGGTAGAGATATTAAACAAAGAGGAAAAAGAGCCCCGGTCCAACGTGAAGTTAAGGCCAATATCAATGACATGATTCGTCATCCTCAGATCCGACTCGTTGGCAGTGATGGTAGTCCGTTGGGTGTAGTAACCGTGGACGAAGCACTGAAGATAGCCGATGATGAAGGGCTTGATTTAGTGGAGGTTTCAGCGAACGCTGATCCACCTGTTTGTCGGATAATGAACTACGATAAGTTTCGTTACGAACAGGCAAAAAAAGAGCAGGAAGCAAAAAAGAAGCAAACAACAGTTGAAACCAAGGAAATTAAATTCCGACCCAAAACTGATGAGCATGATCTGAGTTTCAAGATCAGAAGTGTGGTCAAGTTTTTGCAACAGAAAAACAAGGTGAAACTTACCATGCGTTTTCGGGGCCGTGAGATTGTATATTGTCAGACCATTGGTCTGGAGGCCATGCAGAAGATTGCCGCTGCCCTGGAGGCAGATGCGGTCATTTTGCAAGAGCCAAAGATGGAAGGGCGACAGATGGTTATGTTTGTCGGTCCCAAGGCGTGAGAGTATTGATAAAAAAACTGAAATAATTTATTTTGTCAGAAATAAGATAAAATTGTAGTTAAAACTGAATATAAGCTGTTGCCTCATTTTTTTGGATAATGAAATGTCGGCAATTCTCTATAGGAAGTGCAAAGGAGCAAAATTATGCCAAAGATGAAAACAAAAAGAGGCGCAGCTAAACGTTTCAAGCTGACCGGATCAGGAAAGATTAAACGCGGTAAGGCCTTTACCAGTCACATCCTGACTAAAAAAACCACAAAGAGGAAGCGTAATCTGAGAAAGTCAGGTCTGGTGGATAGCACTGATATCAAAGGAATTCGCAGGATTTTGCCATACATGTAATCTGTCCCCTGTGTATGGTTGTAAAAGAAATTATTAAAACATTTTAGTTTTTCCTGTTGTCCTTTTTTATGATTACCGGCAACAGAGTCAACGAGGAGTAAAAAAAATGCCACGCGCGACAAGAGGGTTTAAGGCCCGCAGAAGAAGAAATAAAGTATTGAAACTGGCCAAAGGTTTCCGGGGCGGACGTAGCCGCCTCTATCGTACCGCCACAGAGGCCGTAGATCGGGCCCTTGTTTATGCCTACAGGGATCGGCGGACCAAAAAACGTGATTTCCGTCGTTTGTGGATTGCGCGCATCAATGCCGGCGCCCATATGAATGACATCAGTTATAGTCAGCTTATCGGCGGCCTGAAAAAGGCAGGGATTGAACTTGACCGGAAGGTTCTTTCCAATATGGCTATCCTTGATGCAGCTGCTTTTTCTGAAGTGGTAAAAATAGCAGCAACAGCCAACGCCTGATTCTCCTTTCTTCAGAGAGGAAAACAGGGGAGTCTATGCCGGTTTTGATATCTATCGAAACCGGCATATTATTTTCGGGGCAGTTATTAACCGTGGTTTAACGCGTATCTACATTTTTTGAGAGTCATGGAGCAAAAGCTACTCAGCCTACAGGACGAAGCCAAAAAAAATCTTGACCAGCTGGTTGATGCCGGTCAGTTGGAAGATTTTCGTATTCGTTATCTTGGCCGTAAAGGCCAGTTCAGCACCATTATGCGGGAGCTTGGCGCTGTGGCCCCGGAAGAGAGACCACGGGTTGGCCAGTTGGCGAACACCATCAAGGAAGAAATTGAGAAACTCTTTGAGGAGAAAAAAGTACTGCTTGGGGGGAATGCCCAGTCCGGGGCCAAAGGGGCGAAGTTGATAGATCTGTCTCTGCCGGGCAGATATCCGGAGAGAGGCCGATTGCATCCGGTGACCCAGATCATGAACGAGGTCTGCTCGATTTTTGAGGCCATGGGCTTTTCAGTGGCCGAGGGCCCTGATGTTGAACAGGATCACTATAACTTTGAGGCCCTGAATATCCCGGCCCATCATCCGGCCCGGGATATGCACGACACCTTTTATGTCAGTGATTCGATCCTCCTGCGTACCCATACCTCACCGATGCAGGCCAGGATCATGGAAAGCCAGCAGCCCCCGCTGCGAGTCATTGCGCCGGGCAAGGTCTATCGCTGTGATTCTGATATCACTCATACCCCGATGTTCCATCAGGTGGAGGGTTTTCTGGTTGACACCAAGGTCTCTTTTGCTGACCTGAAAGGGATCTTGACAGTGTTTACCCAAAAGATGTTTGACAAGGATCTGCCCTTGCGCTTTCGGCCAAGTTTCTTCCCCTTTACCGAACCCAGCGCCGAGGTGGATATCGCCTGTGTCATCTGCGGTGGTTCCGGGTGCCGGGTCTGCAAACAGACAGGATGGCTTGAGATCCTTGGCGCCGGGATGATTGATCCCGAGGTCTTTAAAATGGTTGGGTACGACCCGGAAATTTATAGTGGTTTTGCCTTTGGTCTGGGTATCGAGCGGATTGCCATGCTTAAATACGGCATTAACGATATTCGGCTTTATTACGAAAATGATTTGCGTTTTCTCGCACAATTTTAGTGAGTTCTGAAATCTCATGAAGTTCACCATCGACTGGTTAAATGAGTATGTGAATACAGACGGAATTACGTCTGCGCAACTGGCGGACCACTTGACTATGCTTGGTCTTGAGGTCGATGCGGTAACCGAGCTTTTTCAGGAATTGGCTCCTGTTCAAACCGCCCTGGTTCTCTCGGTTGAACGCCATCCTGACGCGGACAGTTTAAGTCTGTGCCAAGTTGCCGTGGGGGCAGAGACCCTGCAGATTGTCTGCGGCGCCCCCAATGTCAGGCCAGGCCTTGCGACCGCCATTGCCCTTCCCGGCACTACCCTGCCCGGCGGGGTAAAGATCAAGAAATCCAAGGTTCGGGGCATCGAATCATACGGTATGCTCTGCTCCGAGCGGGAGTTGGGGCTTGGCAGTGGCCACGGTGGGATTATGGAACTGCCCGCCGATACCCCCCATGGTCAGTCCTTTATCCACGCCCTTGGACTCAGCGATACACTGGTTGAGGTCGATCTGACCCCCAATCGCTCTGACTGTGCCTCGGTTATCGGGATTGCCAGAGAGGTTGCCGGAGTCCTTCGCCGGCCCTTGACCCTGCCGGTGGAAAGCGCTTCGATTCAATCTTCCTGTGCCATGTTCTCCGTGGATATTG
Organism: Desulfocapsaceae bacterium; assembly: GCA_030653035.1. Classification (GTDB taxonomy): domain Bacteria; phylum Desulfobacterota; class Desulfobulbia; order Desulfobulbales; family Desulfocapsaceae; genus UBA2270. The sequence continues at coordinate 11,687 of JAUSAB010000082.1, forward strand.
AATCTTCTGAGCTCTGTCCCCGTTATGGCGCCCGGCTGATTTCCGGGGTTACCATTGCCCCGTCACCTTGGTGGCTCCGCAAACGTCTTCTGTCTATCGGGTTGCGTCCGATTAATAATGTGGTTGATATCACCAATCTGGTGATGATGGAATATGGGCAACCGTTGCATGCCTTTGATTTTGATAAACTTGCCGATAAAAAGATTATTGTTCGTCATCCCCGAATGGATGAGCTGGATTTTGTCACCCTGGATGGTGTGGCCCGCAAGCTTGATGCCGAGATGCTGATGATCTGCGATGGGGTACAACCGGTTGCCGTTGCTGGAATCATGGGCGGCATGAATTCAGAGGTAAGCGATACAACCACGGCCATTCTTTTGGAAAGCGCCTGTTTTGACCCAGTCTTGATCAGAAAGACGGCGCGCAAGCTGAACCTGTCGTCCGAGGCCTCCTACCGATTTGAGCGCGGCGTTGATCCCGGTGGCTGTATTCTGGCCATGGAGCGGGCCGTCAGGTTACTCTGTGAAGTGGCAGGCGGAACGGTGGAGCCGGGCGGCGTTGATAAGTATGGCGGCCAGAAGCCTTTCAATACTCTCACCCTGCGAATCTCCCGCACTTCAGAGCTGCTTGGTATTCCTCTTGATTACGAAAAGATAGCCGATGTCCTGACCTCTATTGGCTTTCGGTGTAAAGAGAAGGATGCAGACACCTTGTGGGTCGGGGCGCCTTCTTTCCGGGTCGATATTGAGCGCGAAGTTGATCTGGTTGAAGAGGTGGCCAGGCTGATAGGTTACAATACCATCCCCACAAGCCTGCCCACGGTCCAGTTAAGTTATCCGGAACAGGATGCGAAGAGAATCATCAGGGCAAAAATCGGCACCCTGCTTACGGGAATCGGCTATTTTGAGGCGATCAATTACAGCTTTACCTCGGAAAAACATGTGCAATGGCTTGGACTTGCCGAGAACGATCCTCGCTGCCCTTTTGTGCGACTGGTCAATCCGCTTAGCGAAGACCAATCGGTCATGCGGACCATGCTCCTGCCGGGACTTCTTGAGAATGTCGAGCGTAATATCAATTTTCAAAAGACCGCAATCAAGCTCTTTGAGACCGGTAAGGTCTTTACCCCTAAAGGTGACAATGAGCAGCCCTTGGAAAGAATGCGTCTGGCCGGAGTGTTGAGCGGCAATCGTTTTGGTGAATCATCACCTTATCATTGTAAGCAGCAGGCCGTTGATATCCTTGATGCCAAGGGGGCAATGGAGTATCTGCTGCAAGGGCTGCGATTGCTGAAAGAAGGCACGCTTTCTCCACTTCGTTTCACTTCTCCTAGCCAGGACCAGATTGAGCCTTTTGTCGATCCCACGCAAGTGCTTGCGGTCAGCAGTGGCGATCAGGAGCTGGGGATTATTGCCAGGATTCTGCCGGCGATTCTTAGAAAATTTGGGATCAAACAAGATGTGTTCTTTTTTGATCTGGATCTTGACGCCCTTTGTCAATTGGATCCCGTGGCTAAAAATTTTACCGCGCTTCCTGTCTTCCCGGCTGTTAATCGTGATATTGCCATGTTGGTGCCGGAGGCCGTTGCCGCCGGTGCACTGGTTGATGCCGTGCTTCAGGTGCAAGATCCGCTCATTGAACAGTGTGAGATTTTTGATGTGTATCAGGGCGATTCGGTAAAACGTGGGTTGAAGAGTGTTGCCCTGTCAGTGACGTACCGCTCTTCTCAAAAAACGCTTACCGAAAAGAATGTAGAAAAAGTTCACACTAAAATAGTCAACATGCTGGGTTCAAAATTTGAAGGAACCCTGAGAGAAGGATGATATGAATAACGATAATCTTACCCGTAAGGAATTGGCCGAGGTCATGAATGGTCAGCTTGGCTATCCGCAGAGCAGCTGCGCGGCCCTGGTTGATGCTTTTCTCGACCGGATGAAGGGCTCTTTGCTTGATGCAAATTCTATTAAACTGGTTCATTTCGGTACCTTTACGGTCAGGGAAAAACATCCCAGGCGGGGGCGTAACCCGCGTACTGGTGAGACGATTACCATCAAGCCAAGAAAGATGGTGGCGTTTCGTCCGAGTAAAAGATTAAGGGAGCAGATTAACGAATAATTTTTTTAGATATTTATCCTTTTAGAGGGGCCAAACCTTGATATGAGACCGGAGATACCGGACAAGCTTTATTTTAAGATCGGCGAGGTGAGTAAATTGGCCGGGGTTGCCGCCCATGTCCTTCGCTATTGGGAGTCCGAATTCCCCAGTATCAAAACTCAGCGGGCGAACTCTCAGCAACGTCTTTATCGACGTGTTGACGTGGAAACGGTTCTTGTCATTAAGGCCCTTCTTCATGAGCAGGGATATACCATTGCCGGGGCTAGAAAGTTTCTTGCCAGTGGCCAGACGGTGCCGGTTCAAACAGCTCTGCCCCAGAATGCGGCAGGATGCCTGGAGCGGATAAAATCTGAGCTTCGTGAGATGAGCGCCCTGTTGCATGATAAGGGTAAGGAGAAGGGTTAAAAGCAAAAGGACAAGAGGTGATGGGGCTTAAAATTTCTTCATCATTGACCCTTTGTTGACAGCAGGAAAAACCCATGGTACATAGCATGGTACATATCGGGGTGTAGCGCAGTCTGGTAGCGCACTTGGCTGGGGGCCAAGTGGCCGGAGGTTCAAATCCTCTCACCCCGACCAGTAAATTCAAGGGGCCACGGTTTTTCCGTGGCCCCTTTTTTTTGAGCATGTTACTTTGGTTCTGAATAGTTTGGTGAAAGAGGTGACACTCGATCCTGATTATGAGACGACAATCTCCGTTACCGCGAAATAGGCTGTCGGTAATTATTTTGTGGATATGTTGGCATTTTCTTGTGTGATTGCCAACGATCTGAGGTCAAAAGGGATTGATGCATTCATTAATCTCAGAGAAGATTACTGCTGTTAACGAAAGAGAAAACATCATGTTACGAGATCTTGCTTTGGCGGCCAAGGCCGCTTGTAGTCAGGAAGACCAGGAATCGTTGGTGTCTATTGTCAGGATTTTGAAGGATCTGGGTGACAAGGTTAAGAAAAGAGGCATTCTGTCTCTAGAAGAAGAGCAATCAAGCATAGAGGATCGATTTTTTCGGATCGGTTTACAGCTCATTATTGATCAGAGCGCACCAGAGATTGTCAGAGATATTCTCGACTCGGATATCTATTACAATGAGTCGAACGGTAGGGAATTACTGAAAAAGATTATCATCAGAGAAGGTTTGTTGCATATTCAGGCTGGTGACACTGCCCGCAACATTCTGCTTTGCACTAGAATTTTTTTGGGGAAGGTGGATGTGGCCACTTTTGAGAGGCTCTATGGCTGATTTTTGAGGGGGAGCAATCTGTAAAACCTTTACCTTGCTGTGCTGTCCGACCGCAAAATATAATTCTACACTTTGAATCTTACGAAATGGGATTGTGGGTATTCTGTGGTTTAACTTCCAAAATGTTGGTTGATAATTGTTTGGTCCCTGAATTAAGTGGTATGCTGTACCATCAACTCAAGGAGAAAAAGTCATGGGACAAATACTACACGGAACAGCCATGACCACGCACACTACAAGAGCAAAACACCGACCAGTAAAAAAAGGGGCCATGGTTTTTCCGTGGCCCCTTTTTTTATGCCCCATTTAGTGGGGTGCCAAATCGACCCTACTTGGGAAATGCTGCACTTCTTACAAGGAAAGCGGTCATGTCAAAAAATGATCTGCATCGAATTTACGAATTAAATCTCATCTTGTTTCTTGCATTTTCTTCTCCTTATCATTTCGGCACTGCCAATCCCGGATATCCTCAGCGTTTGACTTTACCTGAACTTATTGGTAACCCATATAATGGATACTAAATTAGAGAGCGGAATTCGTAAGTTCCACCTCCCTTGTACGTCCAGGAATTTTAATAAGGAGAATTATCATGAGCACGTTATTCGATTCATTGCCGATGGGAGATCTTACCTTAAGCAACCGCATCGTCATGGCACCGTTAACGCGGATGCGCAGCAAGCAGCCGGGTAATATTCCGCATGCCTTGAATGCTGAGTATTATGGCCAACGCAGTTCGGCTGGGCTGATTATTTCCGAGGCGACCCAGATCACGCCGCATGGCCAGGGGTATCCGGCAACTCCTGGTATTCATTCCGCCGAACAAGTGGCGGGTTGGAGGCTTGTGACTGATGCTGTTCATAAAAAAGGCGGGCTGATCTTTCTGCAATTGTGGCACGTTGGTCGTATTTCGCATTCATCTTTTCATCCCGCTGAAGGTCTGCCGGTGGCCCCGTCGGCCATCCAACCGTCGGGTATGACCATGACCGCTGACTGGCAACAGGTTTCTTTCGAAAAGCCTCGTGCGCTGGAATTACAAGAGCTCCCCGGCATTATTGCCGATTACCAGAAAGCTGCCGAGAATGCCAAAAAAGCCGGTTTCGACGGCGTTGAGGTGCATGGCGCCAACGGTTATCTGCTTGATCAATTTCTTCAGGACGGCTCGAATAAGCGCCAAGATGATTATGGCGGCATTATCGAGAACCGCGCCCGGTTGCTTCTGGAAGTGGTGGATGTCGTTACACAAGTGTGGAACACGAATAGGGTCGGCGTCCGTTTATCCCCTTACGGGACATTCAACGATATGAGTGATTCCGATCCAATCAGACTTTTTACATATCTGCTTGCCCAGTTGAGTGCTCGAGGGATTGGCTATGCACATCTGATCGAACCGCGAGCGACTGGCGCGGGTGGAGGAGATTCGGTTTATGAGGACGCTCCGAGCACATCGCAACTTTTTCGTAAATCCTTTAACGGGGTTTTTATTTCCGCCGGTGGATACAGTCGTGACAATGCCATTGGTGCTATTGAAAGCGGGTTGGTGGATGCGGTCGCCTTTGGGCGTTTTTTTATTGCCAATCCTGACTTGCCGGAACGTTTGAAACTGAATGCGCCATTGAACAAATACAATCGCGATACTTTTTATGGTGGTGATGAGGCGGGGTATACCGATTATCCGACATTGAAATAGAAATTTGTGATTAATCGCCTTTGGTGATTAGGGTCAGTAGACCCATTTTGTCCATACATCGCCGTTGCTGGTCTCTTTGATGAGCATGATGTGGTGGGAATGTTGGCAAGCAGGTTGATGGACGGTTTTTCACCATTTCATCAGGACACTGATGAAATAATAATATAGAAAAGTAATTTGTGGGACATGGGATGTGTCTTGATGGATCTGAAAATATGCTGAAGAGTGGACCGGAGAGGGAAGTTGTTATTCTGATGACCGATATGATCCAGTATTCCCAAAAAACCTCTGGAATGCCCCCGGAGGAGATTAGGGATTTTCTGATCGACTATCATGGCAGAATAAATGATCTTATCTGTCACGAAGAGAGTCTGCCCCTGGATATTGAACCTTCTGCCGGCGATGGCTGCCTGGTAATTTTCGACAAGCGCTCAGGAGAGGACCGTTCTGAGGTTTGCACTCGGGCTTTGGGGGTAGCACTGAGAATGGCAGAGGCTATTGCTGATGGTACCCTAGCTCCAACCCGTATGGGGATATTTCTTGGGCGTATCATTGAAGCACAGCTTGGGAAGAGAATGGCGAAATTCGGGGCGAGTTTTGCCGTTGCCAATCGGCTTGAGGAACTTTGTGGGCATTTCGGCATACATCTGCTGATGGGTCGGGAAGTAGCCAGATATCAGAAAGGTTTTGAAAGAAATCTAGTCAATATGGGCAAGGTCAGCCTGATAAGTGTTCTTCATCCGATGAATATTTTTACCATTTATAGACCGGGAATCCAGAATTGTCCGGCAGAGGTAGATGAAGCGAAACTGCTGGAATTCATTCAGATGAAAAATGAGGCAATGGAGTTTTTCACTGGCAATTTGAAACTGGGTGTCAAACCGGATTTTCCGAGGGTGCGGGAAGAATTACTTAAGGCCCAGAAATTTTTTCGTGAGTTGACCGACAGGGAAGATATCGGCATAGAGCGTATTCTTGAATATATACGGGAGAGACCTTTCCCAACGATCGATTTTAATCAAAGAGGGATGAAGCTGGAAAAGAGGCGAGATTCTCTCGGTGAGCGGTTGTTTCATCTTTCGAAAGAGCTGTTGCGGGCGATGAACTCCGACTTCTACCATGCCCTGGTGGTGGATACTGACTGGGAAAGATATTTCAAACTGGAATGGTATAAAAAAGGTGACACCATAATTCGGATAGATAGCGTCCCTGACGGTATCTATTACCTCGATAGTGGTACAGCGGAAATCTTCAATGGTAAAGGGGAGCTACTCACTACCATGGCGGCGGGAACGATTTTTGGTGAGATGGCCTATTTCGGTAGAGAGAAAAGACGTACTGCCACTGTGCGGGCCAAAACTGATATGGTATCAAGAAAAATATCTACCGAGGACTTTGAGAAATTACCTGTGATAATAAAAATTTTCGAACGAATCGCCATGGCACGCTGCCAGGAGATTGCTGAGAATCCAGAACGGCAGGAAAATAATGCAGTTTCCTTCGCCTGATTGGCCAATTTCCAGTTGTTTTCTTTCGAAAACAACAAACAGAATTCACTAACCTTGAACTGGTTACAACAAATGGGGGAATGTTGATTTTTGTGATAGAGTATTTTTCGTAGTAGTATCTTTCAAAATCTATGCAAGTGTAGCGGGAGTGAGGATATTACCATTAAGAAGCTTTATCTTTTTTAGGCAGTGGCAATATCCTCATCCTCAGCTCTCACGTGATTAATTTAAGCCTTTTTGGCAGGCTGCTTTTCAGCTTTCTGCCTGTCTTGTTGTTTATGTTTTTCGTTAATTTGTTTTTCAGCTTTTTGCTTATCTTTCCTTCCGCCTTTATCGCCCATGACAAATCTCCTTTGAATGTTGATTGTGAATTTTTAACATCGTGGATTCCTGCTGGAACAACATTAGAGTAATAATATCAGTATAAAATTTAGTTTGTAAAGGAGAATGCAAAATTATTTACAGACCAGACAAGTGTAGTAATAGTACACTTATAGTGTATCTATGAATATAAATTGAAAACTCAATACTTCATCTCAAGACAAAAAAGAGGATGTCGAAAACGTGAAAAAGAAAATCATTGCACTGTGTGTTGTTGCTATCTTCCTGTATTTACATGTCTCACAAGCTTTTGCGGGAGTGAGTGATATCAAGAAAAATCTTGACCAGCAAGATGCCGAGAAACCGAACACATCACAACCGGCATCTGTTGCTGTAGCCTCTAATTCTTCGGCAGAATTTATTGAGGAAGTTCTGAAAAAGGCTGAACAGGGAGATGCAAATGCGCAATATTTTCTTGGAGCCATGTGTGAGCAAGGAAAAGGTGTAGCTCAGGATAAGAAAAAAGCAGTCGAGTGGTACACAAAGGCTGTTGGGCAGGGAAATAAAAAAGCACAGGAAAATTTAGACAAATTATGTCAAGAAAACCCATCGGCCTGTAGATAATTTGAGAAGGGAACAAATATGTTTACCAAAGATGATGGAGGTCTGTAAAGAATTTTGTGTAAATGATTTTTTTAATGTTCAATAAACCGGTATCCTGTCGCCAAACAAAATGGAGAAGCGGCTCAAGGCCTGCCTTCCTGTCCCTGATTGGCAGGGTCCATTTCTTGGCGATATTGTTCAACGCCAGGTAAAGTAGTTTGAGCATCGACTCGTCATTAGGGAATGAACCTCGGTTCTTGGTGACTTTTCGTAGCGACATATTCTGCGACTCTATGGCGTTAGTCGTATAAATAACCTTTCGAATGTCAGGGGGATAGGCAAAAAACGGAGTGATACGTTCCCAGTTCCTTCGCCAAGTCTGACCGATGGTCGGATGCGTTTTGTCCCATTTTTCTTCGAAAGCCATCAACTCCATTTCGGCCTGATCGGCAGTTGGCGCTTGGTAAATGGTTGTGAGATCCGTAGCCACATATTTCCCCATGTTTTTCCCCCCCTTTGAACTTCCTGTTTTTACAACATAACGAGGAAATACGAACTTCATACTATCAGAGGAGAATCACCTGTCCTCTGCTATCCAATAACGCCAAAGAGCCAGAATTAAGGGTCATATATGACCACCGGTTAAATATGACCCGTTTTATGCGGCGGCTAATGTCAGTCCTTCAAATGTCTTCTTAACTAATTATTCCAAAAAATCAAAACGATGGGTGACATGATGTTGAGTGTCTGGAACATGGCATAAAGATTGCTTTAAGAAAGAGTAGTAAATAATGGCACAAATATTTCTATTGGCCGCCATCCTTATCAAGGCTCATGAGAACGAAGAAATTGGGATTTAACGTTTTAACTTCACTAATGTTTATAAACATCATGGGATGAAGCATGTCACTCACAACAGCGAAAGGAAGAGCATGAATAAAAACAATTCTATCGTGGCGATTTATTCATCTCACATAGTTGCTGAAGCGGCTATCAAGGAGCTCCAGCAATCAGGTTTTGATATGAAGAAACTGTCGATTGTTGGCCGAGATTATCACACAGACGAGCATGTGGTCGGTTATTACAATATCGGCGACCGGATGAAGGTTTGGGGTAAAACAGGTGCATTCTGGGGCGGGCTGTGGGGATTTTTGTTCGGTTCAGCGTTTTTTTGGATTCCTGGTTTGGGGCCGCTTCTGGTGGCGGGACCGTTGGTCAGTTGGATTGTCGGGGCACTGGAAGGCGCCATTGTGGTCGGCGGTTTGAGTGCGATTGGGGCCGGTTTGTACAGTCTGGGCATTCCTAAAGACAGCATATTGCAGTACGAGACGGCTCTCAAGACCGGCAAGTTTGTCCTGATTGCCCATGGTTCCATGGATGACATAATTCATGCCAAAGAAATTCTCAACCGCACCAATCCGGAGACAATGGAGCATCATCAATGAACGCATCAGCGATGAGCCGCTGACGAAAGCCTATGAGACGCACTGATACCGCAGAAGGTAGCGAGCGGTCTTGTAAACATTTTTTTTAGCTCAAAGATAAACAACTGGGATGAGGGAGGATATTGAGCGAAATCTTGTTCTGTTTGTTGTTTGAAAAAAATGACTCGCCCGGAACCAGTATTCCGGGAACTCCAAAAAACACTAAAAAAAGGAATGAAAGAACCATGAAAAAGACAACATATCGTTTAGCACTGATGGTCACAGTAGCCTCTCTATTTTTAACCAGCGTCCCTCTGTTTGCATCCGAGACAGATGATCGCATTGAATCGTCTGCCAAACAATCGTATGTGTTCAAAACCTACCTCAAAGGCGATGATATTAAAATTCAGTCCAAGGAGGGCGTTGCCACTTTGACAGGGACTGTGTCTGGGGAGGGCCATAAATTATTAGCCCAGGAGACTGTTGCGAGCCTGCCCGGAGTTAAAGGCGTGGATAACAAATTGGAAGAAAAAGGTGAAGTCCCTGCCGTGTATACCGATGCGTGGCTTATTGCCAAAGTGAAGTCGACGTTATTGTTTCATCGGAATTTAAGCGCCACCGGAACTGAGGTTCTTGCCGAAAATGGTATTGTCACTTTGCGCGGTGAAGCCACCAGCGAGGCCCAAAAGGATCTTGCCACTGAATATGCCAAGGATGTGGAAGGTGCCAAAGCCGTTAAAAATGAGATGACTGTATCAACTGCCGCCCCAAAATCAAGCGCAAAAACGATGGGTCAGAAGATGGATGCTGTGGGCGAATTGATTGATGATGCGTCTGTCACCGCCCTGGTTAAGACGACATTGCTGAGTCATCGTTCGACCAGTGCCCTTCATACCACTGTCGAGACCAAAGATGGTATGGTCAAATTGGGCGGTAAGGCCAAGAACGCGGCCGAAAAGGATCTCGCCACCAAAATCGTGGTTGACGTTCATGGCGTAAAAAGCGTGTTCAACAATATGACCGTTGAGTAAACAAAATCCAGGTAAAACACTGCTGTTGCATGTTGTTGACAGTTAACAACATGCGACAAAGGCTTTGAAGCCAAAGCCCAAAAAACTTCCGGCTGAAACCATTCTATGCTGGACTGAGCCTCATTGTTAACGGGAGGATGAATCATGTCACTGGGCACAATCTTACTTGTAATTCTGATATTAGCACTTTTGGGAATAATCCCAGTCTGGCCCCATAGCCGATCATGGGGGTATGGACCCAGCGGCGGGGTCGGGCTGATAGTGCTTATCATTGTGATTCTGCTTTTATTGGGACGGATATAGTCAACCCTGTAAAAGTATTACCAGTCACCCGTGAAACGCTGAGCTTGATCGATGAGATGTCAATATCAAAAGATCGACGAGAACAAGCAGTAGACCGAATTCCCGGAGCACCGCCATAAGGCAAAGACTAAATTTGAGGAAAATAAATCACATGACAAATACAAATGATAATTCCAAAACAATGAGCCAGGAAATGCAGAACATCATCGATCGTGCCCATGCGCTCGTGGATGCTACTTCCGGAGAACTGGATGACCGGATCAAATCAGCTCGAGCCGCCCTGAAGGAACGTCTGGAGTCAGCCAAGGGTGATTATGGCCAGCTTGAAGCCCAGCTCCTGGAAAAGGTTAAGACTGCTGATGAGTTCATTCATGTAAAGCCATACTATGCCATAGGCGGTACCTTTGTTGCTGGCCTGCTCTTAGGCTGGTTCATGTCCAGGAAATAACATGGACAGATTGCCGTTGATCATTTCCGGGATCTCAGGGGCTGCCGGCCGGCTTGGCGGGATAGCAGCCCAAATGCTTGAGGATCGTTTGCAGCTCTTGGCCCTGGAGCTGCGCGAGGCCAAGATCCGCTTTGTTCAGGCATTGCTCCTGGCTTGTATGGGTGTGGTCTTTTCCCTGCTCGGCCTTTTGTTGCTGGTTTTGGCCGGTCTGTACGTCTTGCCGCCAGAATGGAGGTTCTTGGGACTTGTCGTTACAGCAGTGGTCAGCATATTAACAGGGTTGGTAGTCTTTGTCGTTTTGAGTCGGCATCTGCAACGAAAAACACTGGCCTTTGATCTGAGCCTGGCCGAACTAAAAAAGGATACGATATGTTTCTCGACCAAGAATTGAAAAAGATTCAGGAGGATAAGAAGCGGTTGGCCATATGTTGTGACTTGCGCCGCCGCCTGGTTCATATCGAGGTTCAGGGTATCTGGTGCGGGATACGCCGTTCGCTGTCGAATCTGACTTTGGGGTTGGCCGTGGCCGAGCAGATTTTCAGTTTCCTGCGTGATCGCAAAGGCCGTCGCAGTTAGTGGATTGAAAAGCGCAGTTACAGGACGATCGGTTGCTGTGGAATGCTACTATAATACTGCCAGTCTATGGTTGTTGGTCGGGGGAAGCAGGAAAGGTTAATGAGAGACAAAACAGCAATGTGCAGAGGAGTGAACAGAATGCAAAAAACAATGCAAAAAACATTTTTTGGAATATTGCTTTTGGGGTTGGTGATTGTATCTCCTTTCCCATCAAGGGCTGGCGTAGATGTAGGGGTTAACATTTCTCTGCCTCTACCCATTGTGTTTGTTGCGCCACCGGAGTTGATCGTGTTGCCTGAGACGAATGTTTATGTCGTCCCTGACATAGAGGCGGAAATCTATTTCTATGGTGGTTGGTGGTGGAGGCCGTGGGAAGGAGGTTGGTATCGCTCGCGGCACTATGATTCTGACTGGAGCTACTATGAACAAGTTCCTTCTTTTTATAGGAGGATCCCCTCAGACTGGAGGAATGACTATCGGGAACGTCGTTGGCGGGGAAATCAATGGGATTACCAGCAAATACCTCACCAACAAGTGCAACAGAACTGGAGCGCTTGGCAAAAGAGCAGGTATTGGGAGAGACACAAAAGCTGGGGCGTCCAAGGTTTGCAACCCAGAATGCGTTCACAGCAACCGTCTCGAGAGGGGTACACACGCCAGCACCAACCACAAATGAGGGCGGTTCAACCACAGCGGTCTCAACAATACCGGGGAGAAAGTCAAAAATTTCGAAATGCTAAGCCACAGCACGTTCAGCAACAACAAGGGGCTGGTCAAAAATTTCGAAAGGCTCAACCACAGCACTTACAGCAACAACAGGGGGCAGGTCAAAAATTTCAAAAGGCTCAACCACAACATCCTAAGCATCAACAGGGAAATCAAAAAAGCGGAAAAGCGGGAAACAAGGATGAAAGGTAGGATGATACAAGGTTCGCCGTAAATGGTTGTGCATTTTCCGGCTTGCCAGAGGAGTTATTAAAAAAGAAGGATCACTTTGTTGTGGATGACTGCTCTCATCTTTGTAAGCCTGTGGCTGCCGAGATTTGTGGGCAGTTACACGACAGGGATGGTCAGGTTATAAACCAGATTGACATTACAAAGGTAGGGCCAAATGAGAACAACCACACTTCTTGCCATTATGCTGATTGCTTTGGGGGTCGTGGCCTTTGGGTATCAAGGGATTACGTATACGACTAAAGAAAAAGTTGTCGATCTCGGTCCACTGCAAATGACGGCGGAGAAAACAAAAACGCTTCCGCTTCCGCCGATTGTTGGGGCTATTGCGCTCGTGGGCGGCATTGTGTTGCTGATCATGGGAAGGAAAAAAGATTGAGCGGTTAGATAGAATACCCAAGAGTGATTAATTGACTCTGGAAACTATCCAGTCGACACCGGTAACCTCTCATAATAACTCCAAAAAGGACGCACAATGAAAACAATGTCTACGTCACTCCTGGTAGTGAAGAAGGCAAAATGGATGCAAGTGGGCCTTGTCCTTGCGGTTGTTTTGTTTTTCCCGCACCAAGATGCG
>JAUSAB010000084.1 GCA_030653035.1 Desulfocapsaceae bacterium
CAATGTATCAAATTCTCCGGGTATTGCAGATGAACTTGTTTGACCGTCGCCCCTTCGACGAACTATTTAAACCTCCATGCAATCAATATGGGGTTTCGCCACAGAAATTGCTCTGGGAAATTTTATAAGACAGCAGTGATGGGAACAAGAAAAAGAGAGGATGGGCTGAAAAAAGTGGAAGGTCGCTTGCGGGGATGGGCTCCTGCATAATAGGGTGGTGCTGGATGGTGGCGGTTGTGTGCCGTATAGGGGCCCGCCCCAGCGAGCGATCAGGGTTGGCCATTTTCTCCTATCTCTCCTCTTAAAAAACCTGGGTAAGAGATGAGAAATAAATTTTTTTCATTAGCTTGATTACAAGAATATGTTTAACATTCTGATATTATCTATCATGTTGTGGAGAAGGTAAATATGGGAAGGACAGGATGGGCGAGTCAGAAGATGAAGGTGAGTGGCTGGTGTAGGTCGCGGCGGTTGGGGAGTCCATTTCTGGTAATTGTGCTTCTGGTGCTGCCGGTTCCTGTTCGGGCCGTGAACTGGAACCCCTTGCCGGATACCGGCCAGACAAAGTGTTACGATGCAGGTGGCCATGAGATTGGTTGTCCGGCGTCCGGGCAGCAATTGTATGGTCAGGATGCCCAGTATCAGGGGAAATCCTCTGCCTATCAGGATAATGGTAATCAAACCGTGAGCGATCAGAAGAGTAGTCTGATGTGGATGAAGTCTGATGATGGTACTAAACGCAAATGGCAGGGTGCTGTTGATTACTGCAACGGGCTTGATTTTGCAGACCGGAGTGACTGGCGGTTGCCGACCAGATTCGAGCTGGATTCCATCGTTGATTATGGCCGGTCGTTTCCGGCTATTCATCCGGTTTTTAGTTGTCAGTCGTCCTTTTACTGGTCGGCTACCAGCTACGTGGATGACCCGGCGTATGCGTGGGGGATCTTTGCCAACGATGGCGGCGATCATTGGCTTGATAAGGCCAATCCTTATTACGTTCGTTGTGTTCGTGGTGGACTCTGAAAATTTGTCCCTTTGATCCGTTGGTGTATTTTGTGCCGTGCGTCATTATTGCTTGCAGGAGGAGATATGGAAATGAAGGAGAACAGGCCGGATGCATGGTATCCCTGGCGCATCATAGGTGTCATTCCGGCATCTTTGTTTTTTGTGCTTTTCTGTCCTCCCGTCCATGCCATCGGCCCCTATACTGCCGGTAGCAACACGGTTGTTGACCAGGGAACCGGCCTGGAGTGGCAGAAAAGCGATGACGCCACGTCCCGCAACTGGCAGAATGGTCTTGCCTATTGTGAAGATCTGTCCCTGAACTCCAAAACCGACTGGCGGCTGCCTAATATCCGCGAGCTGAAATCCATTGTTAATGTCAGCAGGTATCATCCTGCCATTGATCCGGTTTTTAGCTGTCAGTCGTCCTCTTACTGGTCGGCTACCACCGTCACAAATCACCCTGCGACAAGCGCGTGGATTGTCAATTTTGCCAATGGCGATGACAATTGGTACGTGAAGACCGACAGCTATCGCGTTCGTTGTGTGCGCGCCGGTATTTCTTCGCACCAACCCTAATTGTGAATCCGGATCCCCTCAACTGTCAATTTCACATGGACAATTATCCCTTGAAGAAAGAAGGTTTGTTTGCTGCAAGGCTCGCAATCCAGATTTCCCGACCCCAGCTTTTACACCTGACAAAGGAACTACAACCATTTTGTCCGCCGCAAAAAGAGTAGTGGCCACAAACAAACCAGCCAACATCATTGCACATCTCATAAAATGTTTCACCATTCCTCCTTCATTGTACAGTGTTGATTCCCATACGGCGCATGAAAACCAGTACAATGCCAGATACCATTATCCGGCGCTTCTTTATTTTTGTCAGTGGTAATATGAAACTGTACCAAAAATGGTAATGAAAAGTCTACCACATCTCACGATGTTTACCTTCTTAACAGGAGGCGGGCACCATGATTACAACGGAGGTTTTTGTGGACATTATTTCATTGCACCGACAAGCATAGCGTGTGGGGCCTCCAAGATGTCAAGTTTCTTCTTCAATCTCAGCTTTCAGCGACATCAATTGGTGGGCCAACTCCAGCTCCTCCGAAATGCGATCTGTTAAACGATGCACGGATGAGCTGATACTCCCAATATTTCGGTTCACAAGCCCCTCGAAGCGCGGGTTAGGCGTCGTTACTTACCGGCGACACTTATTCTCACGATGTCGTACAACTTTCGGCGATCTGATATGCCCGGTTGATGATACCAGACCACTCTGTTCTCAAAGTCGAGAACTAGCTCGACATTTCTTGTGCCGTCAAAGAGCGTGATCATATTCTTGTCAATTGATTTGAGTCTGAACATAAATCGATCATACTTGGACGGGTCCGAATTGACTTCAAACCATGTGTCACCCTCTGCCTTTAAGAAGTAGAGATAAGAGTCTGTCTTCGTGGCGGGGTCGTGAAGAAAGGTCTTGACAATGATGGTTCTGTCAGGATCGTTGGCTTCTGTAGTGGTGATGGGGTTTGGGCGCCAAATCTTCTCAACATATGGGTAGCCGATGACAAGGCCGACGACAACAACAACTGCGGCGATGATCTTGCGTCGCCTCCAAAGCTCGAAAAACGCTCGTAGCTCGCGCTCAACTCTTTCGACGAACGTTTCCGGCAGGGGCTTGGTGGGGTCGTTCATTGCACAGGCTCCGGTGGTGAATGTCGACGCCTAACGAGGCGTTCACTGTCCCGCGCTGTTTGCGGGTCCAGTGGAATGTTTTGTGTACGCCCGGCACGGGCGTGAACTAATGGGGTGTAAGTCCCCTGTATATGAATCCTGTTACTGTCGTGAAGATAGAAACACAAATACTAACCGAAGGCAAGGGCGTTTTCGTGAGGAAAGGTCTGAAGGAAGCCGGAGTGTAAATCTATGAATTGACGAACAGAAATGGCATATAAGGCCGAGCCTCCGGGTAAGTCAACACAACATGACAAAGCCCTGGATTCAGGGGGTACGGTAAATGCTGCGACTGCATAGCGAAAGTTCACGTTCTTATACCCCTCAAGGGGGTACTGAACTGAGTCAGGGAGACCTGTTCGGGGAGCTATCGTGTGCAAACATGGCCGCGCTCTGCGTGGCAACATGCAGAGTAGCCGGACAGGAGTCAGCAGAGGTCATAGCACAATGCGTGGGGTCAGACTCTCAAGATGCTAAGTTGCTTCTTCAATCTCAGCCTTCAGCGACATAAGTCGGTGAGCCAACTCCGGCTCCTCCAAAATGCGATCTGTTAAACGATGCACGGATGAGCTGATACTTCCAATATCTCGGTTCACAAGCCTGGCAATATCGGAAAGGGTAACGCATCCTGATTCGCGAGCAAGCCATCCCGCCACCGCGCGTGCCTCCGAGGCGATCCTCTGCTGTGACTTTGCTTGCAAAACGGAGAACTCGATATTGTATGCTCGGCACACTTTGTCGGCGATTTGTTGCGATGTCAAACGACGCACCATTCCACCTGAACCGGAAAGACATTTGTCCATAAAGCTGTCATCGCCGAGAAGTCGCGAATCAGCACCTGCACCATGAAACTCGGGCCGGTGTTCCTCGCCAGTTCCATCAAGCACAAAAGCCAGGTACGCTGCGCGCGCCTTGGCTGCTAATCTGCCAAATTGCGCAAGTGTCCAGTCGGTAGTCTCTGACCGACCCTATTCTCCATATTCTCCATGACCCTATTCTCCACGGCGCAGATCAAGGAACTTGGCCCCATCGGCGAGGCCGAGGGTCTGTCCAAAGGAGAATTGAAGGCCCGGATTGACAGGCCCCTGGCCGCAGTCTCCGATCAAAAGGTCCGGATCGCCTTTGGCAACGCCACCAAGGCGGTGCGCAAGGATGCCATCTGGACCAATGAACATATCAGCGGAATAGTGAACGAGAAGAGGGGGAAGTCTCTGATCACGGCCCTTGGCTGATCAGTTCCGAGAATTTTTTGGTAACGAGAAAGGCCCTGCTTCATTGAAGAAGCAGGGCCTTTCTCGTTTTATATAACAGTGAGTAAGATCGTGAATAAATACGGCAAAGAAAGGTGATAATTCAAGACCCCAATTTCTGTCGACAGAAAAAGCCGCCCCGTAGTCATGGCGGGCTAAACAGCCTTTGACATTTCTTTCTCTTCAGTTTATTTTCCAGGGCCACTTGCGTACAAATACCTAATCGTGGGTGTTGCCTGTGAGGCCACTATGTCGGTTGTCGATAAGCCTGCCTGCAGAGGATATGGTCAATACCCGCATTTGAAACGGAGTCTATGAGTACAAAACACTCCACAAAATATTGTTAACGCGCTGTTATCTTTTACTAGGAGGTACATTTCATGTCCAATACCGAAATATCCCAAGGCAATCCGGCGGTTGTCGGCCTTGCAGGGTTTGCGCTCACCACCATGCTGCTGCAGGTGCACAATATCGGATTGTGCGATATTGGACCCATTGTTGCGCTTGCTTTTGTCTTCGGCGGCTTGGCCCAGATGCT
>JAUSAB010000087.1 GCA_030653035.1 Desulfocapsaceae bacterium
CCTCACAGTGAGGCTGAATCTCATTTGCGTACCACCTTGCTGTATACAAACATGACGGCGAAAGCAGTTTTTCGGCACCAGCTACAAAACCAGCGATTTTATTGTTGACGGCCTTCTTCTTTGGTGGGAAGAGAGAAAGCAGGAGCTTTGTGGCTTGAAACAGCTTGTCATCAATATGGATAACGGTCCAGAATGCAGTGGACGCCGAACTCAATTTCTGTTCCGTTTGACAGAATTCGCTGATATGACCGGACTTTGTATCCGACTCATTTATTACCCTCCCTATCACAGCAAATACAATAGTATAGAGCGCTATTGGGCAGGACTTGAGAAGTCATGGAACGGATATTTGCGGGATACTGTTGATACTGTGGTAAAACGAGCCGGCAATTTTTTCTGGAAGGGACTGCGCACAGTGACGCGCCTGCTGGATGCAACATATCAGAAAGGTGTCAAGGTTTGCGGCAACGAAAAATCAGAACTTGAACAACGATTGCAACGGTCCCCCATTTTACATTGGTGGGATATCACAATCTACCCTAAAGAGGTAAATTTGTAATTTCTATATCCCTATGCTTCCTGAGAAACTGGGCAACAGGAGTGAGCCCAGCCTGTGTGGTTAACCCCCGCGCACCTTTCTCTATATGTAGTTTTTGAGGTGCAGTACGTGCCGATCTTTTTGCGTGGCCAGATTTTTTACCATTCATCGAAACAGAGACTCCTGTTGGTTAATATAAACAACTCATATTCTTGTTTATATTAACCTTTCAGTAAGGATTGGTCACGTGATTGCAAAATTTAGGTGTCAGTAAAAGAAGACGACGTCAGTTCCCCGTTTAGCTCTGAGAAAGCACGTTTAATTGTTTATAGCACCTGCTGTTATGGCTGGGAGAAACATGCTCCATGGAAATGGAGAGAACGTCTCGCTGATAAAATCGATACCCCATTTATTGCCAACAACTGTACTTGAATCCGTTGATGTCAGTGTGCTCACAGGCTGAGAACTAAAGACAAATCCTGTTTTTGAAGCGCTGACCTGATATGTGGATGCCGATGGAATTTTTGATAAGGCGTAAATCCCCTTAGAATCGGTAATGTCGCTATAAGTTCCCTCACCTGCTCTTGTTGCCTGCACCGTAACCCCAGCTAACGGTTTGCCTGCGGCATCTACCACACGCCCGCTTATAATCTCTCCAGAACCCGAAGTGAAGATGTTGTACACACATTTGTAAATGGATGTGAATCCATAGTAAGCATCGTCAATGTTTGGCAAGTTGTACCAGGCATTTTGATCACCACTCCAGCCCATATTCAAATGATGATACAAGGTCGAGCTGTTGTATCCATAGCCGTCACCAACAATCGCATGGCCGCCATACGTGCCGGTGATCCCGAAAGCCACGGGATAGCCGGCATCCAGATTCGGGTTAACCATATTGTTTCGCTCGGTAGTCGGTAAATTATTCAGCGAGTTATAGCCTTTTTTTGCATTGCTATATCCAAAAGTACTCTTTAGTGCATCTGAAATTTTTAACGTATCCGTGCCGGAAGCGGAAGAAGTATAGCTCATATTTACAGTGGCTCCTGTATCATGGGTCAATCGTCCGATGGCTATGCGATGGTCCGCCAGGGTTACAGCAGGGCCATAATCCATAATTGCCCAATTGTAAGCGCCGCCAGTTCCATTGCCACCAAGCAGGCTTTCACTTCTCCAGATACTATCAACGTATATGTCAAAAGAAGGTGTGCCGACAGCTGCCGTTGGAAATTGAAAAAAACGCATGATTTGGGCAAAGGCGGTAGCAACACAACCACTGGGATAGTTATTTGGCGTGTAGAGATTGTAGCATTGTTCCCCCCCACTTTCAGTCGTTTGATTCCAATTACTTTGCAATAAAGGCGCAACACGAACATCTGAAATTGTGGCAAGGCCCAATTCTATTGGCTCAAGAGTCTCGGCACGATCAAGAAGCGACCATTTCTTTTTGGCCGAGGCGAGATGACTATCGGCAAGATAATCTGTCCCCTTTATTTCCCCCTGTTTTTCCAGCTCTCTGGCCCGTTTGATACGGGCAGGGACGTCCTGGGTCACCAGGGCGCCTAAGGGGTTGTCAAGAGAGGGATTGTATTCTCCCTTCGGAACAAATCCGATGATAGGTTCTACTAAATCATCGCCTGCCACAATGACAAATCCTTGCGGTTCCATATTCACGATATGATACAAGGGGGCGGCATTATCATCATTAAAAGTCAAAACGTCTTTGACATTCGTCCCGAAAGATGCGTCCAAGGGGTGTCGATCCAGGGATATCCAAGAATGTACGGCCCGTTTGGCCTGCTCTTGGGATGTTGGTTGCGCGAAAGAAGTTGCTGGGATGTTTGCTATTATGAAGATCAGGAGTATCAATGCAGAGCGGTGCGTTGATAAGATCTCAAGGAATTGTTCTCTCATGGCGTTGACCTCTTATTCTTACGTGGAATTTTTTTTGAAGAAGGATTTTCTTAAAGAATGCATTTTTTTTATTGTGCTTACACAAAGAATATCGACTTCTAGCATTCTTTGCAAGGTCATTAAGGCTTTTTTATCTCCTTCTCCAATCGGTAATAATCCTGCAGGCGCTGTCGGTAGAAGATCCCTGCAGGCCCCGTTGTATGCGGGGTGTATGGCTGCAACCCCTTGCTGTTTGATTGAGCGGCAACTGCATCAAAACGTACCTTATGCTCTTCGTCAATCCACGACAGGTGCAGATCCAGTACCGGGCGCATCACTGATATCCTGCCGTTTGTGTCCCTGCCAAGCTGGACTGATTCCCAACGGCGCATGGTATAGCCTTGATGCCAGATTCCTTTTTTCTCTTCACCGTTGATTTTGTCACGCATGGTTGGCGCCAGGGTGGTAGAGGTGTCAGGGTTGAGATTGTAGGTCAAAAGGTGTTCTACCTCCCAACTGCCCTGTGTTGTCAGTTTCCAGAATGCGTCATATTCGTTGGTGTCATTGCGGAGCAGATGAATTCCGGTATCATTGAAGGCCCATTGGGCATGGCATGCCTGGCAGCTTATCGAATCTTGGGAAGTGGTGTGGGCCGGATCGCGCATGAGAGGGATCTCATGTTGCTGGTTATCGCCCTTGGAATGGAGAAGGTATTTGCCTTTTTCCTGAGACACGTTGGATGGCAGGGACTTATTCAGACTTTTTTGGAGATGACAGTCCTTGCATAAAATGGCGCTTCTTTTTTGTGCGCCTGTTTTCTGGCTGTTCATGAGTTTTATCCCACTATGGCAGTCAACGCAGATCATGCCCTTCTGCTGGTGAATATCTGGGGCGAGTTGGTGATATTCAACGCCATAAGGCCTGGTAAAGAACTCTTTGGTAGTGTACGGAGTTCGGTATTCCGTATTGAAGTCATGTTCAAAACGGCCGTAATAATCGGCACCGACCCAGTTCCCGTAGTGGCATTGCAGACATTGTTTGTCGCCTGGGGTTGCAAGGAAGGTATGAGAAGTGGGGACGCCATCGGTAAAATCCAGATGACAGGCCGCGCATCCTGTACCGTGATTGACATAGGGATAGGGGTCGCCGCTGGAGTAAGGGTGGCAGCGCAGACAGCGCCGCCGTAGCAGGTCATCTGCCAGTTGCAGAGGATCTTTTGGCGCGTCGGCAACTGGGATCTGGGTGAGCCCGCTCAGTGTCTCCTTGGCGCCAAAGGCCTTGCGGACCAGATTGACTTCACGTGCCAGGGTGAAATGCATGGATCGCACTACCCCTGTCACCTGATCAGGATGACATTTACCGCAGGCCTGGGCCATTGATGCCGGGTGGGCGGGTTGGGCAACGAGGCCTGCGTGGGCATCCTTCTGATCGTTGGAGGTGTCGTTGCCGACATGGCAGGTTGAACAGGAAAACCCATGGGCCTTGTCCTGATGCGGTATGTGGCAACGCTTGCAGCCATTTTGCTCAGAATTGAGGGACGTGGGGCTTTTTTCAGCGTCTGGTCTTTTGGGTTGTTCTGATGGCGTGGGTGTATCTGAACAGCCTGCCAGGAAGAGAGAACAAGCAAGGAAAAGTGAGAGATAGGACATAATGAGGGGAGGAACCTTCTGGCTCAAGCTGAATTATCAAGGGGCCTTACATCGATCCGATCTTGACACACTACCATAAAATTGATATTTACAGGAACTACTTTTCCAAGAGTACATCTCATCAAGCCGATATAGCTCAGTTGGTAGAGCAACTGATTCGTAATCAGTAGGTCTGCGGTTCGACTCCGCATATCGGCTCCATAAATCAAGCACTTACGGTTAACTCCGTAGGTGCTTTTTTGGTTTTTGGTCGCCTGGGTAACACATGGGAAGCACTTGGAGAGAAAGCCACCATTTTTGACACTCCGAAAACTCCAGCCCGGTAAATAAAAAACCGCCTCCTTCTCGAAAGAAAGAAGCGTCATTTTGTGTCCCCTGTCCTGGTAAACATGTCGTTCATATCTTTTTCATTATAAGCCTCAAGCCATCGGTTTGTCTGCTGAAAATCAGCCCTTGCCTTATTTGCCGCTTTCTCGTCACCCTCTCTTGTATATTTGATCACTGCTGTCTCATAAATGATCAATAACAAATGGCCCGGAGAGCCTCTTGTGGTATAATGAATTTGGCGAAAACATTAACCATAACAAGAGGATCCGAGCCATGGCCTATTATAACACAATCCTTAATCAGATTACTGC
>JAUSAB010000088.1 GCA_030653035.1 Desulfocapsaceae bacterium
CATTCAAACTATTTCTGGGGAACAAGCGAATAAGATTACGGAATACTTCTACGAAGTGGCCCACGACAAGAAGACTTCAATGCTTATTAAGGCTATTGCCCATCACAAGCCCCAAAACATCCTGGTTTTTTGCAATACAAAAGTGGAGACACAAGATGTTGCTGATGATTTATCTGCTGCCGGGATTGATGCCCTGGCTATTCACGGCGACTTGGAACAGTATCAACGAACCGATGTTCTTGTCCGCTTTGCTAACAAAAGTTGTTCCGTACTGGTGGCAACAGATGTGGCGGCTAGAGGGCTTGATATTAAAGAACTTGAAATGGTGGTTAATTACGACATACCCCAAGATGAAGAGACGTATACCCACCGCATTGGCAGAACAGGACGTGCTGGCAAAGAGGGCTTGGCAGTCACCCTCTTTACCAGCCGTCAAGCATTTGCAATGGAAGCCTATCGCAATGTGACGCGCAGGTTTGATGATATTGACAAGCTGAATAAGGTTGAAGATGTCACACTGACCCCACCAAATGTCACCATTGTTTTAGAGGGCGGGAAAAAGGACAAAATGCGGCCTGGCGATATTCTCGGGGCACTCACTGGTGAAGCAGGTATCGAAGGTAAATATATTGGTAAAATAGATATCTATGATCGGCAAAGCTATGTTGCAATTGAGCGCAGTATGGTTAAAAAAGCGTATTCTTATCTGAAAAACGGCAAGATTAAAGGACGCACATTTCCAGTCTGGGTATTTTCTGAAAAAAATTCAGGCGAGGGTGATAAGAAAAAAAAGGACAAGCCCCCCAGAAAGCAATATTAAGTCAGGTATCAGAAAAAAAATGGGGCCTGGCTTCCAAGTTGACAAGTTGAAACAGGAAAACTGTCCCCACCCACACCAGAACACCCGCCCGCTTCTCCCCCCTCCTTCTTCAGCACAGCAACAGCCTCCACCACCATACCAATATGGCTGGCGCGTGAATTTAGTCATTTCGTCTGGTTTCGTCTCATGGGAACCAGACGAAACCAGACGAAATCGTTTTCCGTTCTTCTTTGACCCCTTTTGTTTCCTCTCAGCTTTTCTCTCCTTTATTTCCTGCCTCCATTGTTGACAAGCTGCATCCCACAGGATACAGTGATGGTATGAAATATGAATTGCACAGCACTCCTGATTTCAATAAATGGCTTTACCGGCTGAAAGACGCAACAGTCCGGCAAAAGGTTCTTGCCCGCCTCGCTCGTGTTGAAAATGGCAACTTTGGCGATTACAAACAGCTTGCCGCCGACCTGTTTGAGTTACGGTTTTTCTTTGGCGGCGGTCTGCGCATTTATTACACCATAAGGGGCAGCCTGGTTGTTTTGTTGCTTGTTGGTGGTGACAAATCGACCCAGGTTGCTGATATTGAAAAAGCTGGAACAATTTTACTGAATCAGGCAAACAAAAAGGAGTAATTGACCATGAGCACATTTCGTTTTGATATTGCCGAACACCTTGAAACAGAAGAAGATATTCGTGGTTTTCTCTCTGAAGTTGCGGCCACAGGTGATGAGGCTGATTTTATTCATGCCTTAAGCATTGCCGCCAGGGCGAAAGGAATGTCTGAGATTGCCAGAGAGGCGGGCGTGACCAGAGCAAGTCTGTATAAATCTCTTGCCGATGGCGGGAATCCCCGTTTTGACACCATCAGCAAAGTAACCAAAGCCCTTGGCTGCAAGCTGGCAGTGGTGTGAAGCAAGAAGAAAAGGCAAACGTAAACAATTGGCCAACCTTTAGTACCTTACTCCTGAAAGTCTGTCATAAAAAACAAGAAATTCAGGCAACCGTTTTTATAAGACAGGAGCGGTAGGATGGGCAAAGCGGAGCGTGCCCATCATGTCTGTGTCCACCCCCAAGAATTGATGGGCACGGCCTGTCGGCCTTTGCCCATCCTACCCTACTTTATAGCATTACCAGAAATATAGGGGGTGTCCCGAAGAAATGAGAGGGGCAGGCTTCCAAGTTGGCAAGTTAAGCGCCCCACCCCACCCCCGAAATGAGCGAAACACCCCGTAAGTGGAAAAATAAATTTACAATCACGTCCGCATCTGGCAATTTTTATTTCCAGATACGGACGGACAGGAGACGGGGTCAGGATTCCAAGTTTACACGTTAAACTGAAAAAAAAAGGACCCCACTTTTTCCAGTTATGGGTATCAGAGGCAAAGGCAGGATGTCAGACGGTACCGGCAGTATCTTCGAATGCCGGAATCCGAGCGTTTAGAACGAGTACTTTGTCATTGGTAATGGGGTTACTTCTACGTTGTTTTTTAGCCGCGCGAGATTTCCCATTGCAATTTTTGCGTCTTTATTCGGTGTTTTTCGAGTTTTTTTAATAAACCCATGCAAGAGCACAATGTCGTTGTCTGGTGTTTTCACAAACAGCACTCGGGCTGACTCTTTACCGCAATCTACGCGAAGCTTATAAATGGTCCCTTTATAACCCCATATCTTGGGGTTCAGAATTTTCAAGCTGTTGCAACTATAAATGTCATTCAGTTCAGCATACGCATGAAATTTTTTACAGATAGCCGCTGCGAGTTTGTCAGAAACCGTATTCAAAAAGATCTCGAAATCTGATAAGTCATTATCCTCTTGTATAGTTAGTATCTTCATGTGGCAAATGGGTGTTAGGGCTGAGGTAAATAATCATATTACAGAGAGACATTTCTTGAAGCAATCCTTTTACGATCTCAATCATACTGATTTAGAAATGGTTCTACATCAGAATGATTTAAACCACTCAGCAGCGGCAATTCTTTTTAATTGGCATTACAAGAAAAAAGAAAAGGCTCAATGCTATGAGAAAATGGCCAAAGGTTCATTGGCCTTTTTTCAAAACAATTTCGACTTTTCTCTCCCCGAAATCGATACGGTTCATGAGTCAGAAGATCGGACCGTAAAATTTCTTTTCAGGCTTCAAGACAATCACAGGATTGAAACCGTCCTTATTCCGTTTCATAATAAATATTCCATTTGCCTTTCATCGCAGGTCGGCTGTGCGATGAATTGTTCTTTCTGTTCTACCGGAACACAAGGACTTACAAGGAATTTGGCTACCAGTGAAATTGTTGGCCAGTTTCTCCAGGCTTGGCGATGGCTTGCGAAAAACAGGCCTGGCGAAGAGAGAATTTTAAATATTGTTTTTATGGGACAAGGCGAACCTTTACATAATTTTGATGCCGTCAAAAAAGCGTGCGAAATATTTTTATCAAAACACGGAACTTCCATTGGTGTTCAAAAAATTACTGTTTCAACGGCTGGTTATATTCCCGGACTTAAAAGATGGAGCCAGGAAACTCCCGGAGTGAACCTGGCGTTATCTCTTCATTCACCCTTTGAAGAAAAGAGGAATGAACTTATGCCCATTAATATAAAATATCCACTCGATGAAGTGTTGACCTGTATTGACCAGATACCTTTACATAAAAAACAATTTATTACGTATGAATATATTCTGATAAAGGATTTTAACGACTCTCCAGATGATGCTCAGGAATTGGGAACGATACTGGCTGGTAAAAGTGCTTATATCAACTTGATTCCTTTTAACGCATTCCCAGGATCACATTACCAACGTCCGAATATGGAGAAAATTGAAAAGTTTAAAGAAGTTTTAGATACCTTTAAAATTCCGACGTTAATAAGAAGTGCTAAGGGCGATGATGTATTAGCAGCATGTGGACAACTCAATTCTAAAAATTAAAGTCAGGATTGTTATAATGTCATTTCGACCATCGGGAGAAATCTTTATGGTTCCCAGTAGTTAGGATGAAGGCAGGGTAGGATGAGCAAAGGCCGATAGGCCGTGCCCATCAATTCCTGGGATGGACACAGACATGATGGGCATGTTTTGCTTCGGAGTCTTCGCTTACCTGCCCATCCTACGCCCTAAAAATTAAATTACCCCAATTTAAAGACGATCTCGTTTTTCATAATAGGGCACAATGTAAGGTTTAACAGATTACAATATAATGAAAATAGCATTATTCAGCGATACCCATGCCTTACATGGGCAAATCAACATTCCGGACGCCGATATATTAATCTTTGCTGGTGACATGACCCATTGCAGAACCGCAAGCGATGTTTCGGACTTTAATCGTTTTCTCGGATCTCTGCCTCATAAGCATAAAATCGTGGTTGGCGGCAACCACGATCACAGGCTGGCACATGATCCGGTAAAGGCCAGACAGCAACTCTCGGAAGCGGTATATCTTGTGGATGAATCTGTTGTCATTTCCGGGATAACTATCTACGGAGCACCCTGGCAGCCGTTATTTAACGACCGTGCCTGTGATGCCTTTGCCTTACCGCGAGGAAAAGCGCTGAAAGAAAAATGGGATATGATCCCGCCTGATGTCGATATTTTAGTAACTCACACTCCTCCGGCCGGCATTCTCGATCAAAACGGTCCCGTCTCCCATGGTTGTTCGGACCTCACAGCCGCTGTGGCCACCCTCAAACCCAAGTATCATATTTTCGGCCATATCCACAGCAATCACGGAATGATTAAATATGGCTCCACAATGTATATAAATTGCAACGTCCAAGGAGAAAACGGCGAATTACGATCCGCACTCCTGCTTGACTACAACGCAGGTAAACTCCTGTAATTCCATTTCTCAATCAAGCGTTCACTTCGTCGTATGCGCTGCACCGCTCCTCACCGTACTCATTGTACTGCTTCGTCGCGGCTCGCTTTTCTCGTCGTGTACATCTTGATTGAGAAATGGAATAAGATGGAAGTCCATAAAAAAAATAACGCGGCAGAAATGGACAGATAGGAGATGGATCACTTTTTGACTTCCACTTCAGCAGGTGATAACCTTCCTTCATGCCTCGACATGCCGGATTAATCATCAACGATTGTCCACATCATATCCGGTGGTGTTTGCCAGGAACGACGACTAACCTGTCTTGCGTGCCAGCTTGATATTCCACTACAAAAAAACAGGGAGATCTTATGAAAGAAAACATGCCCCCCAATAGCGTTTATCTTTGGGGCGGCCATTTTCTGTTTCTGGGGCACCTCAATGACATTACCGAACATATGCACCATGCCCTGCAGGTGATCATAGATCGGAAGGAGCACTTTGGATTGCGGGTCGATGGCGCCTCAATCGAATGCGGCGGAGTAATCATCGGACCCGACCTTCGTCATCAGTTGCTCAGTTCCAGTGATTCTCAGGTCCACCTGTTCATTGACCGTGAAACCGCGGTTGCCAGAACGATCGCACAACAGCATCTCGAGAAAAAGAATGTCAAAATACTCAATGGCGCTCTTCTTGAGAGGTTACGGGGGTGTATCGATGCCTCCGGTAATTTTCTGGGGTCATGCGCGGAGGCTGACGAGGTCTACGGAAAAATCGTGTCGGTCCTTGGTGGATATGCAGGAAATTCAGAGGAAGCGGTTGACCCGCGCATACAGGCTGTCATAAACCTGCTGCAGGAAAAACATCTTTCCCCCAATCTGACCATCGCGGAACTTGCCCGGCATGCCTGTCTTTCCGAAAGCCGTTTGATGCATCTGTTCTCCAAACAAATCGGCATTCCGCTCCGGCGTTACAGCCTATGGCTGCGGGTATTGACGGCAATGCGATTAATTGCTGAAGGCAAACAGTCTCTCACTGAAGCTGCGTACAGTGCCGGGTTTTCTGATTCCGCCCATCTGAGCCGCACCTACAGAAGCATGTTCGGCCTCACTATTTCCAGCTGTCTCAAGATTAGCAGCTTCGTTCAAGTAACCTCCTGTTTTTCTTGATTCTCCCCATCCAACTGTCGTTGGTCCCAACAATAGCAGATTCATTCAAGTAAATTCCTGTTTTTCGTTATATCCTCCAATCAACTGAACATTCATTTAAGAAAAACTGTTATTCCATGATGCCGCCACCCTCCTCGTTGTTTGGGGGGATCAGCGAGTATCCGTGGCGTTAACTCGATTCACGTTCTTATCTGGAGTTGCATTGTGGAACTCCTGCTCGGCTGATGTAAAAAAAATAAAAAGGAGGAAGCAGAAATGAAAAGAATGGTGTCACGTTTTGGAATAATCATTGCCCTGGTTTTGCTTGTTTCAACTGCTGCGTATGCTGAACTCGGCTCGGTGATGCGGCCACACGGCGTGTCTGACCAGACAAACAAGGTTATCGTTACCTTTTTGGGCCAATCCGCGTTTAAGCTGACCTCAGGAACAAAGACCATATTGATCGATCCCTGGATAACCGGTAACCCGGTATGCCCGATAACGGTTGACGATATTACCGAAGCTGATCTCATTTTAGTCACCCACGATCATTTTGATCATTTAGGTGACACCATCGCCATATCCATGGCAACGGGGGCAAAGGTTGTGGCGGTATATGAGACAGCTGCGAAGTTAGTAGCAGATGGACTTCCTCCAGATCATATTTTATTCGATGGCTTTGGACGGGACATCGGGGGACCGATTGATATTGATGGGCTGACTCTCATCATGACCCCGGCCGTCCATTCGTCGGGGAGCGGCGTACCCGTTGGCTACATTATTAAATTTGCTGGTGGCGCTACCATCTATCACGCCGGTGATACCGCCATCTTTTCGGACATGAAGCTTTGGGGACAACTCTATCCAATAGACCTTGCTTTGTTGCCGATAGGAGGTGGTTTCACCATGGATGCCTTGCAGGCGGCCCAAAGCTTAAGACTGCTCACGCCCACAAAAGCAATACCTATGCATTTCGGCACCTTCCCTATACTGGCGCCAAATGCCGATGAGTTCGTCAGATTGGCCAAAAAAATAGCGCCTGGCGTGGGAGTGACAGTTCTCCAACCTGGTGAAAGCTCTATCCTGAGGCCGGGCAACGTTCATTAAAGGCACCCTAAAGGGGAACTCAACACGCTTAGCCGAGCAGGAGCTTCTCGTTACAATGGGGCGGGAAACTTCCCGAAAAATTGTTCTCTGACATAGAAATATCACAGATACATTTTTCGCGAAAAAAATATTCATCAAACAATAGAAGAAATCATATGAGACAGATATCCGCGATATTGATGTTCCTGGTAATTCTAATTTGTTCTATGCAGGCTTATGCAGAGCCTGTGACTCGTTTCGACGCTGCCAGCAATACATGCCGGGTGCTCAGTAGTGAAGGTCCTCTGTACTGGGAAAGTTATCCCTGGGGTGAAGGGGGAAAAACATTCAAAGCAAAATGTCAAAGTTGCCACAACGGCAATGATAAGAACGTCCCCTTCCTCTGGTCAGAATCGAAAAATCAGAATGCCTGGAACAGAGTCTTTGCCAGCCGCTATCCTAAATGTGCCCAAAATGGCTCATGGAAAGGAATCGGTGATGAACAGTTGCGTATGGTCAACGATTACCTCTGGCGCTTTGCAGACAACGTCGTAGAAAATGTCTGCCGTGGCTGACTCTAATTTTTATTTTCCAGGTCGGGAAGCGTAGCAAACAGATAAATTTATATCCATGACAAGGCCTCGATCCTGATTGCTTATCAGGCATGGAGGCCTTGTCTTTTGTGTCAACCAGAGGGGAAAAGAGAAGGTCAGCCTGCCAAGTTGATAAGTTGAATAAATAAGGAAATAAAGGGGCCTTTTAATGGGTGACCCCATGCTGTTGTTTCAAATCAATTCCCGTCTTTGATGCTGGATCTTGAATTGTTTGGATTGAAAATCATGCAATCATCCAGGGCGAAAATGACTTTTCAAGGAAGCTCTACGTATTCTTCAATATTGTCCAACCAATATTCAGTTGTATTTTCCAGGGATTTGTTTACATTCAGTTCTATCCACTTAACTTCCCGAATAATTTTTTTAGGCTATCTATGCTTCTAATCTCACGACTCCCATCCTGTTTCCTGACAGTATTTGTACTATTTATTGTATCTACTCTGCTGATTGGTTGTGCATCAACGAAAGAGGCAGAAATGAAGGCGGAAGAGATGCTTCGTCAAAACGATATATTACAGGAAAAAAACAACCAATTAGCGGCCAAGCTTGCCGAAGAAAATGCAGTAACAGTAAGCTTGCAAAAGGAGTTGAAAGAAAAACAGGCAGAAATCAACAGGATAAAATCAACGCAGAAAGACCTTACCCAGGAAATAAAGCATAACAAGATAAGGATGCCTACATCGAACACCAAGGTAGAGGTAGTGACTTATCTGGCTGAAGTCGAAACAGATATCATTGCAGCAAAGGAACTTGCCACAGGCAATAAACAACAAATATTTGAGCAAGCCAATCGTTTCATCACAGAGAGCAAGGCTGAACTTGAGCGAGGCAATTACGACGCTGCCCGTTCTCAGGCATCTCAGGCTATGAAATTAACACAGGATATACGAATCAAAACCGCCCTGAACAGGAAAGTGGCCCCAAATACCTCTGTTGACTTCACCGCCCCTCTGCATCTACAGACAGCGAAACAAAGCAATATTCGGAAAAAGCCCACAATGGAGGGGGAAATTTCAGTAATACTGCCCCCGAAGACCCCTGTTACCGCCAGCGGGTATCAAAAAAACTGGATAAAAGTCACCTGCAAAAATGGACAGGAAGGCTGGGTCCACTATTCCTTGCTGACCGTTCCTGAAACAACCCTTCCCTTTCCCAAACCAGTCCAATAACAATCACTCGAGGCCATCCTGACTGACCGGAGAAGAATCCGGGGAGTTATCCGAGGCCAAATTAATCCGGTTTCGACCAGCGGCTTTTGCCTCATACAATGCCTTGTCAGCCCTGTCGATCAGGCTGACACCATTGCTGTCTTCTGAAGTAACTCTCGTCACTCCAACACTGATGGTAATGTGCAGCGACACATCTTCACAGGTGAAAACATGTTCATCTACCGCCTGCCGAATTCGCTCAGCGGTCTGCAGTGCCTTGTGAATATCTGTTTTACCGAGAATAACAAGGAACTCCTCTCCCCCAAAACGTCCGGCACTATCCAGGCTGCGCAAGTTCTCTCTGAAAATTCGGGCGAGCTGAATCAGGACGGCATCGCCAGCCAAGTGTCCATAACTGTCATTGACCGTTTTAAAATGATCAATATCGACCATCAGAATTGAAAATTCCGTAGAATATCTTTGAAAGGATTCAAGATTGATCGCCAGATCCGCCATAATCTGCTTACGGTTGGCAAGCCCGGTAAGCGAATCGGTCGTAGCCAGCAGTTCAAGAGCGGTTTGATCCTCCTTCAATCGACCCACCATTTCATTAAAAATCCCAGCGACAATGCCGAGTTCATCACTTCTATGAATAGGCACAGAGACATCCAGATCTCCGCCTGCAACCCGCAATACGCCACTGGTTAAGTCCTTGAGCGGACCGAGAATCTGTCTGGTGACGATGATAGCGGAACCGCCGATAATAATCGTGAGGAAGAAGGTAATCAGAATGATTTGATTCCGCGCCTGAAGCAAGCCGGCAAAGACATTGTCATAATTTTCGGTAATGACAAGTCCCCAAGGGAGATTGCCAAAAGAACTCGCAAGTCCTACAACATGCACATTTCGGTCATCAATAAATTCCTGGATGTGAAGTGGATCGTTGAATAGATCCAGAACCCGAACAGAGGCAGTGGCCGTTTCCTTGTGATTCTCGGGCGAGGCTGTGGACAAAATATAGCGGCCGTCTTTTTTTAGCAGAATAATTGTTTCAGAACTCATCCCTCTAACTGCAATGGAGAGAGAATCCTTAAGAAGCGGCAGAATTCCCTGTAGACGCACCTCCATGACAAAAAATCCAAGCTGAGTCGA
Organism: Desulfocapsaceae bacterium; assembly: GCA_030653035.1. GTDB lineage: Bacteria > Desulfobacterota > Desulfobulbia > Desulfobulbales > Desulfocapsaceae > UBA2270. The sequence continues at coordinate 9,778 of JAUSAB010000088.1, forward strand.
ATCATTCGCCAACACAAGAGGCGCTCCAATCAAAATCAAAGGAGAAAGATCTTCTTCGATAAAATAAGCGTCTCCCGTAAAAAAATGCGCTTTCTCGACCTGACTTTTCCAATTATCAGGCAAGATAACCGGACGGTTTTGATCAGCAGTATCTGAGGCGGCAATGATCTTCCCATCGTTATCAAGCACCAACAGACGTCGATAATCGGTGAATTGGTTTTTGATAAGAGTCAGATAAGTGCTGATTATACGCAGATTCGACAACGATTTCTTTTCTTGTTTCGGCACGTTGCTTTTGACTGCCATACGATATTGACTCAAATTATCAAGAACGACAAATGAATTGGCAAAAACGCGCAGATCGTAGTTTCGTTCCTTAAACCAAAGGTTGATTTCATGTTCAGCAATGTTGGCGGAATCAACTAATTTCTGTTTGACTTTCTCAGTGGTGGCCTTGTGAGTCATGTCAAACCAGAACCAGCCCATCCCAAACGACGGGACCAAGGTAACCAGGATTGAAAAAAACAGAATTCGATTACGAATTGACCTGAAGCCCTGATATTTCTGTTGATTATCCATAAGAGAAGGGGGAAAAACTATGACAACATAGTATATAATCCAATTGATAATAATGCTCGAATGTGATTAATTATCACAGGCATCTTATTTCAGTTGTAGCAAATCACCGACACAAACTCAAGGGAACCACCCGAAATGAAGGTTCTATCCAATCTCGTGCAATTAGGGAAAATTTTTTGTACTGATTGGTATATTTAAAGGAAGAAACGGTGGGGGTCAAGTTAACAAGTTAAAGCAAGAAGAAAAATAAGACTTATCAAGCGACCAATTCCCCAACATAACAACTTGAAAGACCCTACACCTGCTAATAAACATGGGATGTCCCTGATTCTGTCAAGATCAGTGTCAGCAAACAAGTGCTATGATGGACGATACTCGAACTGCAGGAGACAATGACAATCATGACTCTCATCAATATTTTCATTTTCTTGGCCGGAATCTATGAGCCTTCCGCCATCCAGCAACTTTCTGACGGGCGTTTCCTGGTTGTCGAGGATGAAAAGAAGCATCCGTTCAGTCTGGTCACGATCAACCCTGATGGGAGCGTTAGCACCACTCCACTGAGCCCGGGACTGTTGGAAGCAGGAGATGATTTCTGGAAGCTGGATGATCTCGAAGGACTCGCTCTCGATCGGTCGGGGTATATATACGCCCTGACATCGCATTCACGAGACGGTGACGGCGATGAGAAAAAATCCCGCAACAAACTTGTCCGGTTCCGACTCGAAGGCGACCGTGTGGTTTCGCCAATAGTAGTCAAAGGGCTGAAACACGCTTTGGTGGCGGCGCACCCTGTGCTGGCACAGGCCGCCGAGATCCATGACGTCAAGAACGGCGGAGGACTCAATATCGAGGCACTGGAGATCAGCCCCGATCAGCAGCGCCTGCTAATCGGTTTTCGCAGTCCGTTACTCGACAGTCGAGCCATCATCGCCTCCGTCGAGAATCCCTCTGCGATCTTCGAAACAGGCGAGCCACCACGAATCGCAGCCAAACTGGAAACGCTGGATCTCGGAGGGAACGGGATTCGCGCTATGTCCTACATTCCCTTACTCGGCGGCTATCTTATAATCAGTGGCCCGGTCGCACGTGCACAGAGTCACTTCCAACTCTGGTTCTGGAACGGTCAATCAGGTACGCCGGCTCGCCATGTCACCGCGCCTGAAGTGCAAGGATTCGAGCACGCTGAAGGAGTAAGCCCCGCAATAATCGATGGCCAACAACGAATCATAATCGTCAGCGATGACGGAAGCCGGGAAGGAGGACGCTTTGCCCGCTATCTGCTCCTTAATCCCGCACAACTGAAGATTGCCCCTTGATCTGGCGACAGAATACAGAAAACTCCTGAAGAACAGAAAAAAAGGAGGGGGGAGGCTTCCAAATGAACAAGTTTAAACAAGAAAAAAAGGCCCTACTTCATTGAAGAAGCAGGGCCTTTTTTATTGCCAAAAATCTCTCGGAACGTATCAGCCAAGGGCCGTAGTCAGAGACTTTTCCATCTTCTCGTTCACGATTCCGCCGATATGTTCATTGGTCCAGACAGCATCCTTGCGCACCACCTTGGTGGCGTTGCCAAAGGCGATCCGCACCTTTTGATCGGAGACGGCGGCCAGGGCCTTGTCGATCCGGGCCTTCAACTCTTCTTTGGACAGTCCCTCGGCCTCGCCGATGGGGCCAAGCTCCTTGATCTGAGCCGTAAACTTGGTGATCAACTGGACAAAGCGTGGCGCCTCGGCTGCAGATGCCCATTGCAGACTATACCGCTCCTCACGGATACCAACATCCTTCAAGACCTTCTTCACCAGCGCACTCACACCCATTGCATCGTAATTACCAACCTGGTAATGGCATTCGCCGAGTTGTCAGCCGCCGGTAAAGATCCCGTCCGCGCCTTCCGCCAGTGCACGAAGGACAAAGGCCGGATCAATGCGGCCGGTACACATCACCCTGAGGGTCCGCATACTGGGAGGGTATTGAAACCGCGAGACACCGGCAGCATCTGCCGCCGCGTAACAGCACCAGTTGCATAAAAAGCCAAGGATACTGGGATTAAATTCCTGCTCAGCCATAAGACGTTCTCCTCAAATATAATAAACTTGGTCCATCTTTATTTAGAATTGAAATTACCTGTCGCCAGTGGCCCCGAAGGCCTCAATCTGTGAGTTAATCTGCTCATTGGTAAACCCGCCCATGGAGATGGCAAAGGTCGGACAATGGGCGGCACAGATCCCGCAGGCCTTGCACGAGGCGGAAACAGTCTCCGCCTTCCGTTT
>JAUSAB010000096.1 GCA_030653035.1 Desulfocapsaceae bacterium
GGAGTCTCTGGCCCAGATCTGGCTGGTATTGCCGATGCGGTTTGTCTATCGACCGGTGCTAAGTTTTGCGGTTATAAAGGCTATTATTAAGGCCAGTAAAGGGGTGCTGGTCGGCTGGGGCAAACTCGATCGTACCGCCTCTGTTACTTATAATGCTTGAGGAAAATAGAGGAACCATAAAGGCGATGATGATAAGATGTTCGGTTGTCAGAACCAAAAGAGCTCTTGGTCTGGTCGCTGTGTTGCTTTTCTGGCTGGCCTTGGGTGTTGGCTGCCGGCATGAGGAGGCCGCCAGGGTTAAAGACGAAGGTCCGAGCGACCTTGTGATGGCGATTAAAGGGGCCTACTCCGGTGCGTATGTGGATTTCGGCGAGGGTGAGGACGATGTCACTTACGATGCCCTAATGGACTTTGAGCAGATGACCGGCAAGCATCTTGCCATTGTCGCCTTTGGTAGTTTTTGGGGTGAACAGGCCTTCCCCGTAAAAACGGTGAACCTCGTTTCGGGGTATGGGGCGATTCCATTGATCATGTGGTCACCATGGGACAGGCCTTACGCAGAAAATCACGGGCCGGATCGTTTTAATCTCCGCGATATCCTGGCTGGTAAGTTTGACGCCTATATTGATCAATGGGCGGATGCGGCGCGAGATTATGGAAAACCCCTCCTCGTATCCTGGGGGCTTGAGATGAATGGCACCTGGTTTCCCTGGTCGGGCGCCTATTATGGCGGAGGCAGGGATGCAGGCCATAAAAATGGACGTCCCCTCTATGCCGGGCCTGAGTTGGTGAAACAGGCATACAGGTATGTGGTGAACCGGGTGAGGGCGCGCAAGGCAGATAATATTCTCTGGGGTTTTCATGTCAACAATTATGGCCTGCCTCAGGAACCATGGAATATGATAGTCAATTATTATCCGGGGACAGATTATGTGGACTGGCTCGGGTTGAGTGTCTATGGCCAGATGCTTCGCGGCGAGGAGTGGGCCTCCTTCTCTAATGTGATGGATAGTTCCTATAAAGAGATCTGTCAGTTGGATCCACAAAAGCCGGTGATTCTGGCGGAATGGGGCGTTGGTGAATTCCCTCCACATAACAAGGCCGAATTTATCTCCAAGGCCTTTGCTGATCTGGAAACGAGATATCCGCGGGTCAAAGGTGCAGTCTATTGGCATGAGCGCTGGGAAAATACGGACGGGAGCTATAGCAATCTTCGCGTGAATTCTTCTCCTGAGGCCCTTGATGCCTTTCGAGGCGCAGTGGCTAATCCGTACTGGATCGACCGTCCACAATTTCAATTGCGACAAAAACCTGAACAGCGTCCCCTTGTCCCCCTTGTCGGCCAGTGAATATCTGTCCACAGCACAGGCCCTTACTTTTCATTGACCGCCTTTCCAGGAAAGGGCCAAGTTTCCCCTTGGGTGCTCCTCTCCTTGTCGTTTGCGGCATCCTGAAACGCTCATCATGAAGGAATCCAAGTCTGTGGTCTCACCCAATGCTCAACTTCTGAAAGCGCTCTACCCGGTCAGCAGTTGTTTTCTCCGTCATGATCATGCGGGTATTGATCCGCATGATCTCTCCGGTTTTTTTCGCGATAAACCGGAAATCTGCCGTGAACACCCATTTCTTGTTGATCTGGCTGCCATTGAATTCGCGAGATATGTCCTGTCAGCGCCATCTGAGGCGGATAGCATAACAGGGCGGGAGTGGGCAGTCAATCCGGTCTTGGAGCTTGTGCCGGTGCATTGGCATCATTTGCCCGCATTTCTTGATGACCAGAGCATCATCCCGGAGGTTGGTGATGAGTGGGTGCTGGTATTTAAAAAGCCGGGGACGGAGGTCGTGCAGACGATTACCGCCTCCGGGCATGATCTGCTGGCCCTGAAGATCGTGAGCGAAGGGACAGGACCCCGGGAAGCGGCCAGTCTGGGCGGCGTGACCGTGGGTGTTATTGATGATATTCTGGCTGCCGCAGTCCAGCGTGGTCTGTTGCTTGCCCCGGAATCTCTTCTGGTACGGCCGGATTCCTTTCCCCGCACCAGCATTGTTGATCCGGATTTTTACTCGACCCCGACTTTTACCTTGCAGTGGCATGTCACCCAGGTCTGTGATCTGCACTGCCGTCACTGTTATGATCGCAGTGACCGGGAGGAGATGAAATTATCGCAAGGGGTACGCGTGCTTAATGATCTGTATGATTTTTGCCATGCCCATCATGTTTACACCCAGGTGACCTTTACCGGTGGCAATCCCTTGCTCTATCCCCATTTTAATGCCTTATACAAGGAGGCGGCTGATCGGGGGTTTATGACCGCAATCCTGGGCAATCCCATGCCGCGCAAGCGGATTGAAGAGATTCTGGCCTTGCAGAAACCTGAATTCTATCAAGTGAGTCTGGAGGGGTTGCGAGAGCAGAATGATTTTATTCGCGGTGCAGGACATTTTGAGCGGACGCTTGATTTTCTTGATCTTTTAAGGGAACTTGGCGTATATTCGATGGTCATGCTGACTCTGACCCGGGCCAATATGGGTGAGGTCCTGGAGCTCGCGGAATTGCTGCGAGGGAGGGTCGATCTGTTCACCTTCAACCGTCTGGCCATGGTTGGTGAAGGTGCGGCCCTGGCCTCGGTCGCCCCTGAGGAGTTCCCCGGTTTTTTACGGGAGTATATGCAGGCCGCAGCGCACAATCCCTGTATGGGGTTGAAAGACAATCTGTTTAATCTGCTGCGTCATGAACAGGGCATCCCGTGTCGTGGCGGCTGCGCCGGCTATGGCTGCGGCGCCGGGTTTAATTTTGTCTCGCTCCTGCCTGACGGTGAGGTTCATGCCTGCCGCAAGCTGCCTTCTTTGATTGGTAATCTCTATCAGCAATCATTAGAAGAAATCTATCACGGTTTGCCGGCTGGCCGGTATCGGCAGGGGGCTGCGGCCTGTCAGGATTGTGAGATCAGGCCCGTCTGTGGGGGGTGTCTGGCGGTTGCCTATGGTTATGGTGTTGACATCTTTCGGGATATCGACCCGTATTGCTGGAAAAAACAAAAACAGAGTTGTATGGTGAAATCTGAACAAGGAGTAGAAAAAAATGCGTTATAGAGATCCTGAGTTGAAGTATTGTCCGGTGTGTGATGAGGAATACCGGGCTGATATCAAGATGTGTGCCGATTGTGCGGTAGAGTTGGTTCCGGGCCGGGAGAAGATAACGGCAGAGGCCGCCATTAAAGAGAAGAAGACGGCCCGGTCTATGGAACTGTCAGCCGATGATGATCTGGTGAATATCCGTAAAGGCCCTTTGCTGGAGATGAAAAATTTACAGCAGATCCTGGCCAAGGAGCATATCCCTGCCTTGATTGCCGCCGAAAAAAAGAGCAACTGCGGTAAAGGATGCTGCGGAACAGATTTGTATCTGCAGATCAGAAGAGAAGATGGGGAACTGGCGATGGAGGTGTTGGCCAGGGAGTTTAAACGGACCACGGCCCTTGATCACCATGACCTGAGTCATGTCCAATCAGTCTATGATGTAGGAACCAGCAAGACGGTGTGCCCGGCCTGTGGTTTTCGTTTTTCCACCAACAACAGCACCTGCCCGGATTGCGGGCTCTGTTTTGCCTGAGACAGGAGTTGCGATAGCGGCAGAAGGATGTGAACGCTGATTCGTATTGATTCTTGAGGGAACTTGAGTTTTTATTCCGGCCACAGTCTGTGGGTCAATTCCACCAGGGATTCCTGCTGATCGTGGGTAAGCCGGCAGAATGGGGAGTTGTCGAAGGTGGTATCCCGGTTCTCAACAATCAGCACCATCGCATCTTCGCTCAGGGTGTGGGAATGCCAAGCCCCTTTTTTAACATTATAGATGGTGTGCGGGGACATCTCCTGCCCGTGGACGGCGGTGATGGTCTGATCTCCCTCGCCTAGAAACAGAATACAGCGGCCCCGCAGCAGGACGAAGACCTCATCGGTTTCGTTATGGCGCTGCAGGGCCGTAATTTTTTCCGGCCGCAGCTCCTCATTGAAATTGAGGATGGCTACCCGCCAGTTTGCATAATCAATGATGGGTTTATAGCCACTCAGGTGATGTTCCCGTATTTCCAGTAATGTTTCGCTGATCTTCATTGGTATGTCTGTTTTGTCCCCATATTAAAAGAGCATTAAAGGGCCTGTTGCGGGCTGTTGTAGGGTTTTAGCCCGATAGTTACCCTTGAAAATCGACGGTGTCAGTCATGTCTACGGATGTCAGCACCGGATCCTGATGGATGGTTATATCGGCGCCTGGGAAGCTCTCTTTGATTAATCTTTCAACTTCTTTGCCAATGTTATGGGCCTGGGCGAGCGGCAGGGTGGCATTCAGGTCCAGGTGGAGTTGGATAATGGCGATTTGCCCTGATTGCCGGGTGCGCAGGTCGTGCATGCTGAGCACATGCTGATGGCCAAGGACTATCTGTTGGATGGTCTCCCGTTGTTCCCGTGGCAACTGTTGATCCATCAATAATTGAACGGCCTCGCAGCCGATCTGCCAGGCGCTGCGAAAGATAATCAGGGCGATGATCATCGAGAAAATGGGATCCATGATCTGGCCCCAACTGAAACGGGTCAGCAGGAGGGCGATAATGGTGCAGACATTGGTCAGGAGATCGGTGGCATAATGGAGCGAATCGGCCTTGATTGCAGTGGATTTTGTCTGTTGTACCACATACTTCTGAAAGGCAATAAGGATCAAGGTGGCCAGAATGGAGAAGAGCATGATGCCAACACCCAGGCCCAGTGACTGAACGGGGACGGGGGTTTTCAGTCGCTCGATGCCATGCATGAAAAGGATCAGGGCTGAGCCGGTGATAAAGCTGGCCTGGCCCAGTCCGGCCAGGGCCTCGGCCTTGCCATGGCCAAAACTGTGGTCGTCATCGGCGGGGTTCAAGGAATAACGAATTGCCATCAGATTAATAAACGAGGCCATGACATCCATAAGAGAATCGATCAGCGAGGCCAGGATGCTCAGCGAGCCGGTAGCCAGCCAGGCGGCGAATTTGACCCCGACCAGGAGCACGGCGGTGGCAACGGACGCATAGGTCGCACGCTTCAGGAGACGGACGTTTTTATCGGAATGTGTTGTGTTCATAGAAACTCATTGGGTGATGATTTAGTACCTTACAGGATATTTTCTTGTTTTTTTGTAAGAAAATATCCTGTCGCAAGGTACTTATCCCGGTTGTCTTCACGTTTACCGGGGTTAGGTGATGATGTTTTCAACAATGGCCTTGGCCGCGTCGGGGCCTAAGCTTCCGGCGGCATAGCTGTGAAGGTGTTGGGCGCGGCCCTGGCAGCTTTCACACTCATTCAGAAGCGGGGTGAGCAGGGACCAGGACTGCTCAATTCCATCCTGCCGCCAGAAGAGCATGTGCTCGCCCTGGATGCAGTCAAGCAGCACCTTCTCGTAGGCATCGGGAGACGTCCCGGTATAAACGTCATCATACCTGAAATCCATGGTCATGGACCGCATGCACATCCTGGCCCCTGGGTTCTTGGTCTGAAAGGTCAGGCTGATGGACTCTTTGGGATAAATCCCCAGCACCAGGCGGTTGGCAACGACTCTGGCACCCAGGATATCCCTGAACAGGGAATGGGGAACATCCTTGAACTGGATGACGATCTGGGTCTCCTTGCGGGCCATTCTCTTGCCGGAGACGAGGTAGAATGGCACTCCCTGCCAGCGCCAGTTCTCCACGTACACCGGCAGCATGGCAAAGGTTGGGATCAGGGAGTCGGCTGCAACCCCCAGTTCCTGGCGGTAGCCCGGAACCGGTTGCCCATCGATGCTTCCCGGTCCGTATTGTCCCAAGATGATGGCCTCCTGATTGTTGCCTTTATAGCCATGCAGGGGCCGGATTGATCGCAACAACTTGATCTTTTCATCCCGGACCCGTTCCGCCTCAAAGTGCGATGGCGGTTCCATGGCGATCAGTGACAGGAGCTGGAGCATGTGATTCTGAAACATGTCGCGGATGACCCCGGATTGCTCATAATATCCGGCCCGCTGCTCCACCCCCAGTTTTTCCACAGCCATGATGCTGACCGATTCCACATATCCACGGTTCCAGATGGGTTCAAAGATGGCATTGGCAAAACGGAAGGTCAGGATGTTCTGCACCGTCTCTTTAGCCAGGTAATGGTCGATGCGAAAGATCTGCTTTTCCTGGAAATGTTGATGCAGGGTCTGGTCCAAGGCCAGGGCGGAGTCCAGGTCGCGGCCAAAGGGCTTCTCGATCACGATTCGGCTCCAGCCTCTGCCATTTTCAAATTGGCCGGCCATTCCGGCCTCGCCGATCATGGTGGCAACAACAGGGTAGAGCGAGGGCGGCAGGGCCAGATCAAAAAGGCGGTTGCCCTTGGTGTTTCGCTGTTGGTCAAGGGTGTCGAGTTGGCCCGCGAGTTCCAGGAAGTCCGGGAGTGAATCGTAGCGGAGGGGGAAATAAAAAATCATGGCCGCGAAATCCTGCCACCGGGCCATGTCTATTGTTGGATCGCTGCGACAGGCAGTCTGCAGGAAAGAGCGGAAGGTGTCATGGCTGTAGTCGGTGCGGGCGCAGCCGATGATCGATACCGGGTCGGGCAGGCTGGCGTTTAAAAACATCCGGTACAGGGCGGGGATCAGCTTTCTGGCAGTCAGGTCGCCGGAGGCGCCGAAGATGATGATGGCGCAGGGATCAAGATCGCCCACAGTCAGGCAGTCACAGATATTGTCCCGGTCGCAGATCTTGCCCTGGATAATGGTGGATTCCCTGTCCTTATCTTGTGTCGGCATCTTCAACCTCAGGATTTTTGGACGGCGTGGCCGCCAAATTCGTGGCGTAGCGCGGCTAGCACCCTGTTGCCGAAGGTGTTTTCCTGACGCGACTGAAAACGCTGAAACAGGGCCATGGTGATCACCGGGGCGGCCACCCCACTGTCAATTGCCTCTTCCACTGTCCATCTTCCTTCACCGGAGTCATCAATATGGCCGGTGATGGCGGTAAGCCCAGGATCTTTGGCAAAGGCATCTTCCAGTAGTTCAAGGAGCCAGGAACGGACGACGCTGCCCTGGTTCCAGAGATGGGAGATCCGGCCATAATCAAGGTCCCGGCCATAGGGTGAGGCCTCGAGCAAAGCAAACCCCTCGCCGTAGGCCTGCATCATCCCGTATTCAATGCCGTTGTGGATCATCTTGACAAAATGGCCGGCACCGGTGGGGCCGCAGTAGAGATACCCATCCTTGGGAGCCAGGGTCTGGAGGATGGGTTCCAGAGAGTGAAAGATCTGTTCCTCGCCGCCGATCATGGTGCAGTAGCCGACCTTGAGCCCCCAGATGCCGCCGCTGACTCCGGCGTCGATGTAGTGAATACCGCTTCCTTTCAGCTCTTCCACCCGACGGATATCGTCTCTGTAGCGGCTGTTGCCGCCTTCGACGATAATGTCTCCTGAAGACAGGAGGCCTCGCAGTTGTTCAAGATGATCATCAACAGGTTTGCCGGCCGGCAGCATCAGCCAGACCACCTTGGGTGTGGGGAGATTGTCCACCAGTTCCTGCAGGGAAAATGCGCCTGTCGCCCCTTCCTTGACCAGTTCGTTTGTCTTGTCTGGGGTGCGGTTGTAGGCCACTATGTGATGGCCGCCCAGCAGCAGCCTGCGAGCCATGTTCATGCCCATCCGTCCCAGACCGATCATGCCTATCTTCATATTTTTTCCTTCATGTTTCATCGAGTTATGTTGTTTTCATGTTTTGTGGCCATTCCTGTTCTCTGGTTTCGACCTGATAACAGAACCGGTCCCAACAGAATTCTTTACCGCTGACAGGACAGCGCAGGGTGATTTTTTTGTCATCAAGACCGGCTACAATCCAGTCGCCATGGCGTGGTCCTTCGGAGATATGGATCTTCTCACCAACAGTAAAAGGGTAGGGGGTAAAGATGGTAACGTGTGTCAGCATGGTATCTCTCTCGGGAAGAAATAAGATTGGGGTGAAACTCTACCTGATTATTGCATACCCGAACGGAAGAATAAAGTCCAAATGAAAGAGATAGTTGCGGTAGGTTGACTGTTGATTGAATAGTGGTATTCTTGAAATTCAGCAGTCATCTGCTGATGCCTCAGAAACTATCTATTAAGGAGTGTTATTGAATGTATTCCATTATCCTGATCTATTCAGCGCTTGGCGCGGTGGCCGGAATTCTGGCCGGGATGCTGGGGATTGGCGGCGGGCTGGTGATTGTTCCTATGCTGGTCTTTGCCTTTGGCTGGCAGCATTTTCCTGATCCGTTGATCATGCATCTGGCCCTGGGTACCTCCATGGCCAGTATTATTTTCACTTCGGTATCCAGTTTCTGGGCCCATCATCAGCGGGGGGCCGTGCAGTGGGATGTGGTGCGCCGCATTGTGCCGGGGATTCTGGTGGGCACCTTTCTCGGTTCCTGTCTGGCCGCCCGGATGTCCACAGGATTTCTGAAAGGATTCTTTGTGGTCTTTCTTTATTATGTCGGCGCCCAGATGCTGCTGAATCGCAAGCCGAAACCCAGCCGCCAGCTTCCCGGCATGTTGGGGATGTCCAGTGTCGGCGGTATTATCGGTTCTCTTTCCAGTCTGGTCGGGATCGGGGGCGGTACCCTGTCGGTACCGTTCATGATCTGGTGCAATATTCCTGTCCATACAGCCATTGGGACCTCTGCCGCCATTGGTTTCCCCATCGCCATCTCCGGGACCCTTGGCTATCTCTATAATGGCCTGCATCTTTCTGATCTTCCCCGGTATTCATTGGGGTTCATCTACCTTCCTGCCTTGATCGGTCTGGTTTTTACCAGTGTTCTGACCGCGCCTCTGGGAGTGCGTCTGGCCCATAGTCTGCCGGTTGAGCGGTTAAAGCGCGTTTTTGCCTTTGTTTTGTTTGTGGTGGCGACCAGGATGGCATATGGTTTGTTCTCATGAAAAAGATTTTCTGAGATAAACGTCACAGGAAAAGAAAAGGAATCATTTTTGTTTTTCATTTTTTGATCTCCCTTCCCCTTGAAACGAGCAGTTCTGGATGGTAGTATCTATTTGTTACTTTTTAAAATATTGACTGGTTACAAGAGAAAAGGTTGTTTTTTTAATGAATGCATATTGAGTAAAGGAAAGCTGGATGCAGTCTCGGAAAATTATAATTGTTGACGATGAGGTGATGATAGCAGACGTGAGCAGGAGTATCTTTACTTGTGCCGGTCATCAGGTTGTGTGTGCCTATAGTGGAGAACAGGCTGTAGAGCTGGCCATGGCGTCGCGTTTTGATCTGGCCATTATTGATGCCATGTTGCCGGGAATGAATGGGATTGAGACCTTTGAGGCTCTCAGCCTGACTTGCCCTCGTATAAAAGGGATACTGCTGAGCGGAGACCTGACTGAGGCCATGGCCCTTGAGGCTATGGATAAAGGATTCAGCAGGGTCTTTGCCAAGCCTATACAGATAAAGGATTTGCTGCAGGCTGCGCAGGGAGCTCTTGCAGAGTCTGATCTGCGAGAGGAAAACATCTATTTAAAGGGTCAGGTCTTGAAGATGCGGGCCCTGTTTGAACGCTATATGGCCCCGGAGGTGGCTGCAATCCTCTTGAATGGCCAGGATTCTCCGCTTGATGTCGCTGGCGAAGTGCGGGAGATTACCGTTTTGTTTGCTGATATCCGTAATTTTACCTTCCTGGTGCAACATCTACATCTACAGGATTCACAGAAGTTTTTGACGGAGTTTTTTGATCTTGTGGCTGATGTTATTTCGTTAAGGCAGGGGACTCTTGATAAATTTATCGGTGATGCTGCTTTGGCGATCTTTGGCCCACTGGTGTTGCAAGATTCACCTAATCAGTCTGCCGTGTTCGCTGCCATGGAAATCCAGAAGGGGTTTGAGGCGTTACGTGTTAAGTGGGCTTTGAAGTCAGAGCTTTTTATGCAGATAGGTTTGGGGATTGGGATAAGTCGTGGCAATATGTATCTGGGGAATGTTGGTTCCGGGCGTCGTCTTGATTATACGGTGGTTGGCGCCGATGTCAATATTGCGCAACGCCTTGCCTCGGATACGGTGTCCGGTCAGATTCTTATTACTGAGTCAGTTTATAGGGATGTGACGGGTGTGGTTGCGGTTCAGGAGCAAAAGACCAAATTGCTGCGAGGTCTGGAAAAAACGATCCGGATTTATTCGATTATTCCATTGGTGGGCTGAGACTGAGGATGATTGCCTGAGTATTGTTTTTGTCTCACCAATATCTTTTATGTATGTTTTATGCATTGTACCAGATACAGCGTGTCTCCCATCATGACCTGGTCTCCATGGGTCAGCTTTCTGCCCCGTCTCGTTTCCACCACGCCATTTACCCATACTTCACCATTTTGTATTCGCATCTTTGCCTCCATTCCATCTTGAGCCAGATTGGCCAGTTTCAGGAATTGCCCCAGGCGAATAGGTTCTTCGGAGATAGTTATGCTGTTTACTGTTGAGGGCATGATGGGTGTGGTGGCCGTATTTAAATTGATGAGCGGTCGTTAAGGAATGGGCAATACTTTTTGGGGATTATTCTCTTCAATAAAAAAATATTGATTTGATGGTGTCTTTTAATTTCAGGAAAGGAGAGATAGTGTTAAATGATAAATTCATTGTATAATATTTGTTTGGTAAATCAAGATATTCTGGATAAAGTGAGTGAATATTATGCATGATGAAGACCGACTCTCTTTGTTCAAAAGGATAGCAGGTTTCAATCTATCGTGAAAAATGATCTTGTTATTTGAATGGGTGAGGTTATTGGTCAAGATGGAAAATTAAGGAATATTGTCGAATTTTTTAGGACGTCTTGAATGGGAAGCGTGTTTGTATTGTTGGTGTTTTCAGTGTGAGGTGAGAGTAATGGAATTGCAAGATCCTGCCTTGTTCAGGCAGGAATGTTATATCGATGGTGCCTGGGTTACGGCGCAGGAGTCCTTTGAGGTTATTGATCCCGCAGATGGTAAAGTTATTGGGAGGGTGCCGTCCCTTGGGCAGGAAGCGACCAGGAAGACTGTTGCCGCTGCCAGTGCGGCCTATCCTGGCTGGAAGGCCTTGACAGCCAAGGAACGTTCCGTGATTTTGAAACGCTGGCATGCCTTGATTGTTGAGCATAAGGACGATCTGGCTATGATCATGACTCGTGAGCAAGGGAAACCTCTGGCCGAGGCCGCGGGGGAGGTTCTGTACGGTGCATCCTATATTGAATGGTTTGCCGAAGAAGCCAAACGGGTGTATGGCGACACTATCCCCACGACCCAGCAAGGTAAACGGATGATAGTCCTCAAGGAGCCGGTGGGGGTCTGCGCTGCCATCACTCCGTGGAATTTTCCTTCCGCCATGATCAGCCGTAAGGCCGCGCCGGCCCTGGCGGCTGGTTGTCCGGTAATTGTCAAGCCGGCGGCCCAAACGCCTCTGTCTGCCCTGGCCCTGGCCGAACTTGCTGACCGCGCCGGTTTTCCCCGTGGTGTGTTTAATGTTATTACCGGTCCTGCCTCAGAAATCGGCAACGAGTTAACCAGTAATCCTCTAGTGCGCAAACTGAGTTTTACTGGTTCTACCCCGGTGGGAAAACTGCTCATGGCCGCCTGTGCCGGCACAGTGAAGAAGATCTCTCTGGAGCTTGGCGGGCACGCTCCTTTTATCGTTTTTGATGACGCAGATATCGATCAGGCGGTAGCCGGAGCCTTGGCCTCCAAATATCGAAATTCAGGACAGACGTGTGTCTGTGCTAACCGTTTTCTTGTTCAGGAAGGAGTTTATGAGGCTTTTGCCACCAAGCTGGCAGCCGCAGTTCGTTCCGAATTTCGGGTGGGGCCAGGAGTGGAAAGGGGAAATAATCAAGGGCCGCTGATTGATCTGAATGCGGTGATCAAGGTTGAAGGGCAGATTCAGGATGCCCTGCAAAAAGGGGCCCGGCTGGTAGTTGGCGGTAAGCGGATTGGGGAAAAAGGTTTTTTCTTTGAACCAACCGTGCTTGTTGACGTGACCAGTGAGATGAGGATAGCTCGGGAAGAGACCTTTGGCCCGGTGGCCCCGATTTTTGTCTTTAAGGAAGAGGCGGATGCGGTCAGGATGGCCAATGATTCTCAATATGGGTTGGCCTCTTATTTTTATAGCCGTGATATCGGCAGGGCCTGGCGCGTTACCGAGGCCCTCGAATATGGCATGGTAGGTGTGAATACTGGAATCCTTTCTTCTGAGGCCGCGCCCTTTGGCGGGATGAAGGAATCGGGCATAGGGCGTGAGGGATCAAAGTATGGCATTGATGAGTATCTGGAACTCAAATATATGTGTATTGGCGGGATTGATTTGTAGGAAGCAGGGTACTATGTCATTTGGTGGTGACTGTAACCAAGAATCTTCTCGACAAATTGAGATCTTTAAACTAATTATACTTTATGGTTAGACCTCTGCCTATCATCTCAGGAAGTCAGCGCAATGAGCGATGCTTACGTAGTCGGATATATCACAGTGAAGAATATCGAAAAGTGGGCAGAGTACCGCAGCCAAGTCCCAGACACTCTGGCCCCATGGGGTGCCGAACTTGTCTTTCGAGGTAACCAAGTTGCAGTTCTTACGGGGGAGAATCCGCACTCCGATATCGTCGTTATCCGCTTCCCTGATATTGCTGCGGTCAATGGTTGGTGCACATCACCAGCTTATCAAGCGCTAATTCCTCTGCGGCGGCAAGCGGCGGAAATGGTTTTTTCTCCTATGAAGCATAGCAGTCTGACCCTACGCTCAAGTGGGGCTGCGCGAATAACCCCTCGCGCAGCCCCTTAGCTCCACGTTAGAAGCCATTATGAACTCATCGTAACTTTATTGACCATTTCATTATGGCTTCTTATGTTGTTTTTGCCTTCCAGACGATGATAGTATTTTCTTGTAACGGTTTTAGAATGTAAAGATTGATTTTTTCTTGGATAAGGGAGATGGTATTATGCGATACACGAAAACACAAAACAAGGTAGCTTTTTTTCTGCTTGTAGTTTCCACGTTGCTGGTGAGTAGCTGTGCGCCTATGGGAAGCAGCAGCGACACTCCGCCCCCGATGGAAAATCTTCCAGCATTGTCTAACTTTGTTGGAGAGTATCGTGACATCGAACTCCCCACTGATATGAAATATGACCACAAAAAAAGCCTGGTTGTCCGCACCGATTCCTTTACCGGCGGGGTGTTTTATTTTAGCGGTAAGGTGCAACGTGACTCATTGAGAAGTTTTGTTGTATCTTCCATGCAGAAGAATGGCTGGAAGCGGGCTGGTGAGGTTTCGTATGACAGTGTTTTGTTGGCCTTTACCAAACCTAACAAGTCCTGCACGGTTGTCCTTGAAGAGGGCTTCGGCGGGTCATTTGGTTCAACCTATGCGGCTATCTATGTCGCTGAAGATGTTGCTGCAGGTTCTGGTCGTCCTTGATGCGATGAGGGGGTACGGTTCAGGCGAGAATCCTGCCGTGTCTTTGTTGAAAATATGCTGATTTGCTGAGCAGATCTTGTCATTGTTGTAAGTTGCCGCTATGCCGTACCTGGTATAGCGGCAGTTTTGTTTTTTGGGGAGTCATTACGCAAAAAACAGCTTGTTTTCTGAATATTTTGTTGTGACGGCCATAAACGGCAGCATATTGCTTCCTTTGTAGAGGTGGGTATGTTTTTTACTGGAGGTTGATATGAAGGCGCTTGTTACCGGGAGTACAGGATTTGTGGGGATGCATCTGATGCGCAGATTGGATCAACCGATTGCAGTTGGCCGCAGTCTGGAAAAGATCAGGTAGCGGCTTGGGCTTGGAAGCGTGGAGGCGCGACTTTGGGATCCGGGTCGACCAGTGGAATCCTCACTTCTGGCTGGAGTGGATACGGTCTTTCATCTGGCCGGGGAGTCTGTCTTTAATGGTCGCTGGAATGTGCCCAAGAAAGAGAAGATCCGGGCCAGTCGGGTGGATGCTACCAGGCGTCTGGTGGAAGGCATTGCATCCTGTGCTCAACCGCCAAAAAAAATACTGATCTGTTCTTCGGCTATTGGTTTTTATGGTGATCGTGGTACTGAAAAACTTACTGAGACCTCGGTTTCTGGAAATGATTTTCTGGCTGGTGTTTGCGAGGCCTGGGAGCATGAGGCCCTGCGAGCACAGGACTTTGGGGTTCGGGTGGTATGTGTCCGCACCGGGGTGGTAATGGGCAAAGGTGGCGGGGCTTTGGCCCAGATGCTGCCCCTGTTCAGGATGGGGCTGGGCGGCTGCTGGGCAATGGTTGTCAGTATATGTCCTGGATTCACATTGATGATCTGGTGGGGGCATGCTCTATGCAGCCGAGCATGATGGGTTTAGTGGCCCGGTAAATGGTGTGGCTCCTGAACCGGTAACGAACAGAGAGTTTACCAGAATTCTGGCTCAGTTGCTGCGTCGCCCCGCTTTCTTCCCGGTTTCAGGCTTTGTCCTTCAGCTGGCTCTTGGTGAATTTGCCACCGTTCTGCTTGCCTCGCAACGGATTATTTCCGAGAAGATAAGTTAGACGGCTTGTTGCCGGTTTGTTTTTTCGGCATTGAAGGAAGCACTGGAAGACCTTTTGTGATGTTATGTCTCAGTCAATCGGTACCTTTTTGGATAACGCTTTTGCCGTCCCTGTCTCGTAGTAACATGGTGTTTTCTGTATTTATTTCGTCATGAATGAATGAAGAAACTAATGAAGAAACTGTAAAAGCGGTGAAGATATGGGCAAGTGTTTGTTGTGGTTGATGCTGATTTTGAGTGTACTCGCCGAAGATTGTCTTGCTGGCAATGATCCCTATGTCCTTCAGCTCCAGGAGCTTGCCGGTCAGGGTGATGATGAGTCCCGATTTGCCCTGGCCCTGCTCTATGAGTATGGCGAGCAGGGAGTGGCCCGTGACCCTGAAAAGGCAGTTGCCTTGTTTTTGCAGGCGGGCCAGGCAGGGATGCCGGCCGCCTGTCTCTATCTGGGGATCAAATATGAAAATGGCAGTGGTGTGGTCAGAGATCCTGCTGCGGCAGGCCATTGGTATGGCTGTGCCGCCAGGAAAGGGTGGGCTATGGCCCAATTCTTTCTGGCGGAGTTGTATAGAAATGGCAAAGGGGTAAGGCGGGATTATAGCCTGGCCCTTGCCTGGTATGGCCTGGCGGAAGAACAGGGATATCCTGGGGCCAAAGAGGCCGTGACGCAGCTGGGGCAGGAGGTGAGCGATGCTGAACAAGAAAGGGCAGCCTCTCTTCGTTCGGGGCTTCTCAAACTTGACACTCAATAAAAACAGGGAATAAAGAAGGTGGTTTCAGAGCTGTCCTAATGTCTTTTTTTGTGTTCCTTCATTCTTGTGCTAATGATTGACTTTAAGGCGTCTGTTGACTATGTTATTTCGGTTGTTCCTTTGAGAAATAATGGTTTGTGCCGAAGCACATTGTCAAAACACCTTATATTGATAGCTCTCTTTCTATGAGAGTGACGAGCAGATTCAGGAGAAGATCATGGCCAGTGTGGTGGTAGTGGGAACCCAGTGGGGAGATGAGGGGAAAGGAAAAATTGTCGATATCCTCACTCGTTATGCTGACTACATAGTCCGGTTTCAGGGTGGTAATAATGCCGGACATACGCTGGTTGTTGAAGGGAAAAAGTTCGTTTTTCATATTATTCCTTCCGGAATTTTGTATGAAGGCAAGGTCTGCATGATTGGCAACGGTGTTATAATTGATCCTGCAGTTCTGCTGGCTGAGATGGACGAGCTTCAGGAAAAAGATTTGCAGGTTACTCCCAAGCGCTTGCTGATCAGTGAAAATGCCCATCTGATCATGCCCTATCATCAGAGCCTGGATCAGGCCAAGGAGGCGGCTCTGGCGATGGGAAAAAAAATTGGTACTACCGGGCGCGGTATCGGTCCCTGCTATATGGACAAGGTGGGCCGGGTCGGAATAAAGGCCGGGGATCTTCTAGATGAGGATCTGTTTCGTGAAAGATTGCAGGAAAATATTGAAGAAAAAAACTTTCTGTTGACCAAAAAATATAACAGTGCGCCTGTCTCTTTTGAGACGGTGTATACTGCCTTTCAGGGATTTGCGGAAAAGCTGATTCCTTTTATCGGCAATGTCTCGGTAGAGCTTGACAAGGCCAGAAAGGGTGGACGAAATATTCTGTTTGAAGGGGCCCAGGGGACTCAGCTGGATATTGACCATGGCACGTATCCCTTTGTTACTTCGTCAAATACGATTGCGGGCAATGCCTGTAATGGTTCAGGGTTTGGTCCAACCCATATCGATTCTGTTATTGGTATCCTTAAGGCTTATACAACTCGGGTGGGTGAAGGCCCTTTCCCCACGGAGCTCTTTGATGGTGTGGGCGATGAATTGCAGAAAAAAGGTGGAGAATTTGGTGCCACGACTGGCCGGAAACGTCGCTGCGGTTGGCTTGATGGGGTGGTTGCGGCTGATGCGACGCGGCTGAATGGCCTCACCGGGTTGGCCTTGACCAAGCTGGATGTCTTGAGTGGTCAGCCTGTTTTGAAGATGGCAACGGAATATGAACTTGCCGGAAAACGCTTGTCAGCGATGCCGTCCAATATCAGGCAGGCGGCCGCTGTAAAGCCGGTGTATGAAGAACTTACCGGCTGGCAGGAGGACATCACCGGAGTGCGTGATTTCGATGATCTTCCTGTTAAGACCAGAGAGTACATTCGGCGCATTGAAGAATACACCGGGGTAGAGACGGTTATTGTCTCGGTGGGGCCTGATCGTGATGAGACAATGCTTTTGAAGAATCCTTTTGAAAAATAAGTTTGTATTCAGATAGATAGATTAAAGGTAAAAGAATTGAGTTGCACTAAGGGTACTCGATAAGAGAGTCAACCGTTGTGACAAAATAATGTTGTCATCGGGATGGCAAAAACTGCATAAATAGTTGTAATGAAATTGTCGGAGAACAGTGGCTATTTCGTAACGACTTCTAAGAAAACGAGGGTATTGTATGGCAAGAATTACGGTGGAAGATTGTTTGGCACAAATTGGTGATGACAATCGGTTTAATCTGATTCATCTTACTGTTCAACGCATTAAACAGCATCGACATGGCGAACCTTTTCTGGTACCAGGGGATAATAAAGAGATTGTCATGACCCTACGGGAAATCGCAGCGAACAAGGTTACCTTTAAGAATATCAAAGGGCTGACAGATCACTCACGGAAGGAAGGTCTGGATAACTGCGTTTCTAATGAACAGGACGTTGTCGCATAATCTTGTTTTGTACGAGTTAGAAGAATGCCAAGAGATTATTATGAAGTATTGTCTGTAAGCCGAAACGCAAGCAGCAGCGAGATTAAGAAGGCGTATCGGACGCTTGCCATGAAGTATCATCCGGATCGGAGTCCGGATGATAAAGAGGCGGAATCCCTTTTTAAAGAGTGTGCTGAGGCCTACGAGGTGCTCAGTGATGTCCAGAAACGAAAGATCTATGATACCTATGGGTATGAAGGCCTGAAGAGTAGTGGATATCAGGGCCCGGGTAATTTTGAAGATGTTTTTTCGGGTTTTGGCGATCTGTTTGGTGATCTCTTCGGGAGACGGGGTGGTGCGCAACCGAGGCGCGGGGGGCCGGTTCCTGGCAATGATCTGCGTTATGACGTTACTATCTCGTTCATGGAGGCCATGCATGGTGTGGCCAAAGAGGTGGAACTGACCAGGCGTGATACCTGTTGGAGCTGTGAAGGTTCAGGGTGTCGTCCTGGTCACAAGAGAGAGACCTGTCCTCTTTGTCATGGACGGGGTCAGGTGATCCGCTCGCAAGGATTTTTCCAGGTTAGTTCTCCCTGTCCGCAATGTCATGGCGAGGGAGAGATTATTACCGACCCTTGTACCGACTGTAATGGCTCTGGGCTGGTGAACAAAAGCAAAAAGGTTTCAATCAAAATCCCTGCTGGTGTTGACCATGGTTCCCGGATGCGCTTGCGCGGAGAAGGTGAGGGCGGTCGTCGTGGCGGGGCTACTGGTGATCTCTATGTGGTTATCCATGTGGAGGAACATGAATTTTTTAAACGGGAAGGGGATACTATTTACTGCCGTTTTCCCGTGTCCATGACTCAGGCCGCCCTTGGATGCAAGGTAGAGGTGCCAACGATTCATGGTAAAAAGAATTTGAAGATTCCTGCAGGCAGCCAGTCTGGAGTCATGTTCACCCTACGTCATGAAGGCGTTCCCAGTCTGCGTGGCAGTAAACGTGGGGATATGGTGGTAGAACTTCAGGTGTTGACGCCTGTCAATCTGTGCGATGAACAGAAAGAACTCCTTGAGAAGTTTGATGATTTGTGCAGAGAGCATGGGCACCATAAAGAACAGGAAGGTTTTTTTAGTCGACTCTTTAATGAAGTCCTTGGTAAAAAGACTAAAGAGGAAGAATAGCTGTTTATGAGCCAGATGGATAAAGATTCAGGATTTACTCATTTTGATGGCGATGGCAATGCCAGAATGGTTGATGTCAGCGGCAAGAATGAGTCTGACAGGGTAGCTCTGGCTGCAGGGAGTATAAGCATGTCGGCGTCGGCATATGCCCTCGTGAAGAGCGGTTCCATGGCAAAAGGTGATGTCCTGGGTGTCGCCCGGCTTGCGGGGATTATGGCCGCTAAAAAGGTTGATGAACTTATTCCGCTTACTCATCCGTTGATGATTACCAAGGTCAATGTGGACTTTGTCTTTCATGATGAGGATTGTGCCATCGAAATCCAGGCAACAGTCGGGATCTGTGGCAAGACAGGTGTGGAGATGGAGGCCTTGACAGCAGTCTCAATGGCGGCCTTGACTATTTATGATATGTGTAAGGCAGTTGATAAAACCATGGTGATCAACAATATTCGTCTGTTGAAAAAAACAGGTGGTAAAAGCGGAACCTTTGTTCGCTAAGAATATAGAGATTACTTTTTTCTGTACTTTATGAACCCTTACAGGGTTGCTGGATAATTTGAGGGAGGAGTGAATGGAGCAGAAAGAGCTGGATCGCTACAGAAAGCTGCTTGAGGATAAACGTGCGGAGATCCTGAGTGAAGCGGAGCGGACACTGATTGAAATGACTGGTCAGAGTGGGAGTATTCCCGATCCTAATGATCGGGCAAGCGCTGAGGCCGATCGGAGTTTTGAACTTCGTATCCGTGATCGTGAACGAAAACTGCTGCCCAAGATTGAGGATGCCCTTAAGCGGATTAAGGACGGCACCTTTGGCGCATGTGAGGGATGTGGTGAGGAGATTGGCATGAAGCGCCTTGAGGCCCGGCCTGTCACCTCTTTGTGTATTGATTGCAAAACCCTTCAGGAAAAGAAAGAAAAAGGTCATGGCGCCCATGGTATCCACGAAACAGAATAGCCATGCCTGAGTTACGAAAAGATCCTGTACTGGGACGCTGGATTATCATTGCCGAGGAACGTGCCAAACGGCCTACTGATTTTATTGTTGCCGAGGCACCTACTACTGGAGGTTTTTGCCCTCTTTGTCCTGGGAATGAAAACACAACTCCCCCAGAGGTGCTTGCCTACGGACGACCGTATGGGGCACCTGCCAATACCCCTGGCTGGCAGGTGAGGGTGGTTCCCAATAAATATCCAGCCCTTGTCATTGAAGGAGAGATTGACCGTCAAGGCGAGGGGCTTTATGATAAGATGAATGGGATTGGCGCCCATGAGGTGGTAATCGAGAGTCCGCGCCATGAGGATATCTTTGCGGAGCTTGGGGTTGCGCATATGGTGCTGGTCTTTCAGGCCTTCCGCTCCAGGATTCAAGACCTGGAGCGTGACCCTCGTTTCCGTTATGTTGTGGTTTTCAAGAATTTTGGTCGTGCTGCCGGGGCATCACTGGAACACTCGCATTCTCAACTTGTTGCCTTGCCGATTCTCCCACGCATGATTGTCTCTGAGCTGCAAGGAACATTAGAATATTATAATTACAAGGAACGCTGTATCTATTGTGATATCATCCGCCAGGAGATCCAGCAGAAGGTACGGGTGGTGTGCCAGAATGAGCTTTTTATCACCATGACTCCTTTTGCGCCGCGGACTCCTTTTGAGATGTGGATCCTCCCTAAACATCATGAGTCTGGTTATCATAATCAGAGTGATCAGCAACTTGCGGTTCTGTCTGAAATTTTTTCCGAGACGTTACGTCGTCTTGATGCCTGCATTCCAGGGGTGCCCTATAACTTTGTGTTGCATACCCAGCCGTTACGTTCTGAGAGTATGAAACATTTTCACTGGCATTTTGAGATCGTTCCCAAATTGACATCCATTGCTGGGTTTGAATGGGGGTCCGGGTTTTATATCAATCCTATGCCCCCTGAAGAGGCTGCACTGTATCTGCGTGAATCACTTGAAAAAGGAACACAGGAGGCAAGGTCATGAAGAAAATCTTACTGGTTGATGATGAAGAGGGTATTCAGCTTCTGTATCAGGAAGAGTTTCAGGATGCAGGGTATGAAGTGATTTCTGCCTTTACAGGAGAAGAGGCCCTGGAAAAATTCAAATCTGAATCTCCTGATCTGGTTATTCTTGATATTCAGATGCCAGGTATGAATGGGATTGAGGTTTTGAGGCAGATGAAGATGATTTCCCCTCAACTTCCGATTATTCTCAGTACAGCCTATCATGAATATAAACAGGATCTTAGTGCTTGGGCATCGGATGAATATATTGTCAAATCACCGGATCTGCAGAAGTTGAAAGAGGCTATTCGCAAGTATCTGGGGTGATCTGTACGTCTTTTTTTCTGAATTGGTTCCTTGATTATGAAAGATATCCAGAGCGAACTGGATCACAGGCGCATCAATATCAAAAAGGTCGGGGTTAAAACCATCTCGTATCCGATAACAGTTCTGGATAAGGCGAAGAAGTGTCAGCATACCGTAGCCACGGTCAATATGTATGTGAATCTGCCCCATCGCTTTAAAGGGACGCATATGAGCCGATTTGTTGAGATCCTGAATCGGTTTCATGGACAGATTGACTTGCGAGGTTTTCATCATATTCTTGAGGAAATGAAAGAACGGCTGGAGGCGGAGGCTGCCCATGTAGAGATGGGCTTTACTTATTTCCTGCCCAGAAAACAAACCCCGGATGGTCTGAATGCCTGTCGTTATGAGTGCCGAATGCACGGGTCTCTTGCCCAGAATGATGATCTGGAATTTCAGTTTACCGTTCCTGTGTCGTTACCGTTGAAAGAAATGGTGGTGTCTGGATTGCCCAGGTCTCTTGGTCATTGGGGACATGCGGTTATTGCGGTCAGGTTTCGTCATTTTATCTGGATAGAAGATATTATAACCCTGGTTGAGCGGGCCATAGAGCAGGTTATTGGTCAGGAACAAGAGCAGAGCAACCAGGATCTGCAAGGAACGTTGTCTGTGGAATCATTGACCCGGCAACTTGGGATTCGCCTAGCAGAATTATCTGCCTTAAAATGGTTTTCGGTAACCGTAGAGAATCTTTTTGAAGGTTATTCTACCTTTGCTACCACTTCTTATTCTTCCTGATTTATTCCTGTAGATATTATTATGGCCGATCTTCTTTTTGAAATAGGTACCGAAGAACTTCCCGCTGGTTTTATTCTCCCTGCCCTTGAGCAATTACAACAGAATTTTATCAGGAAGGTAACGGAATTGCAGCTTGGTTTTAGGCAGGTCAAGGTGGTAGGAACCCCGAGACGCCTGGCCTTGATCGTTCAGGATCTTATAGAGCGTCAGCCGGATCGCCGCGAAGAGCTTCTTGGACCTTCTGCCAAAGCAGGTCTTGATGCGGATGGCGGGTTCAGCAAGGCGGCTCAGGGCTTTGCCCGTTCCAAGGGTGCTCAGGCTACAGAACTGCGGGTGGTGGAAACGGCAAAGGGAGAGTATCTGATGCTGGTCAGAGAGGTGGCAGGCATGCAGACCGCAGAACTACTGCCAGAAATTCTGCACGGACTTCTTGCTGAATTTGCATTTGCCAAATCAATGAAATGGGGTTGTAACAGCAATACTTTTGCCCGTCCTGTTCAATGGTTGCTGGCGCTTTATGGCCAGGATGTCGTCAACCTGTCATTTAATGGGATCGTCTCTTCTCGTAGCAGTTGTGGTCATCGGTTTATGGCCCCCAGTGATATTGAGATTCAAGGCGCATCAAGTTATGAACTGCAACTTGATGCTGCCCACGTTGTGGTTGATCCTGCCCGTCGTCGTCAGGCGGTGCTGGCAGAGATTGAGCGAGCAGTGGCTGAGACCCCCGGTCTTGTCGGTGCTCATCTGGCAATTGATGAGGCGCTGGTTGATACAGTTACCAATCTTGTAGAGTGTCCTTTTGCGGTTTGTGGTGCCTTTGATGAGCGTTTTCTGGAGTTGCCCGATGAGGTGCTCATCACCTCTATGCGTGAACATCAAAAATATTTTCCAGTGGTTGATGCACAAAGGGCTCTGCTTCCCTTTTTTGTGGCGGTCAATAATACTCTGGTTGCTGATATTGCGTTGACCAGAAAAGGCCATGAACGGGTTTTGCGGGCTCGACTTGAAGATGCCTTATTTTTCTTTGGCGCGGATAAAAAAAGAAGGCTTGAAGAGCGTTTGCCCGATTTGACTGGGATTATTTTCCAGGCCAGGCTGGGAACCATGTTGGAGAAAAGTGAACGCCTGATTAAACTTTCAGCTATGCTGGCAGAGAAACTGGCGCCGGAACACATTGATGCGGTACAGCGGGCAGCAAGGCTGTGCAAGATTGATCTTCTGACCGATATGGTTGGCGAATTTCCTTCTCTGCAGGGTGATATGGGCGCATCTTATGCCTTAAGTGATGGGGAGCCGGCAGAGATTGCCCTGGCTATTCGGGAGCATTATCTACCCAAGAGGGCTGGATCCGAATTGCCGACTTCTACTCTTGGCACCCTTGTTGGTTTGGCTGATCGTCTGGATACCTTGGCCGGATGTTTTGGTATTGGCCAACAACCTTCTGGGACTACAGATCCTTTTGGCTTGCGCCGACTGGCCCTTGCCCTGTTGTATCTTATTGGTGATCGTGGTTACAGTTTGTCGCTTCGGGAAATGGTTTATAAGGCCTTAGCCTTGTACGGTGACAAGGTTGATGGCAGTGCCGTGACTGTTGATGCGGTTGTGGCTTTTATTAAGGGACGTTTTGTCAATGACGCGGTGGCTAGAGGTATCGATCAGCAAGCAGTAGAGGCCGTGACTTTTCTTGGCTTTGATGATGCGACTGATTGTAAAAAGAAAATTGTCGCCCTTGCTGCTATTCGGAACGAGGAGGCCTTTGCGGTTCTGGCGGCTGCATTTAAACGGATTCGCAATATCATCAAAGAACACCAAGGGGGCGAGGTCGTTTCTGAATTGCTGGTGGAAGATGCAGAACGAAAGCTTGCGGATGTTTACGCTCATGTTACAACAGCAGTACAACCCTTGTTAGCTCGAAAAGAGTATGGTCAGGCACTTGCTGTCATGCTGGATTTGAAAGAACCGGTGGATCTCTTTTTTGAGTCGGTTATGGTTATGGCTGACGATGAGAAGGTTCGGAGCAATCGGCTTAATCTGTTGACGGCAATCGCCCAGTTGTTTCTTCAGATCGGCGATATTTCCAAGATGACGGTCTTGTAATAAATTTAAAGGTGTGGTGTCGGAGTTTTTGCTCATTAGGAGCAATGACATAAAAAAAGGCCATCTTTTTCAAGACGGCCTTTTTTTATGTCATTGCAGCAGAGAGATTAATTAAAAGGAATTCTGCTTATTTCTTGTGGCATTCAACACATTTGGTAGTAGGACCAGCTTTCTTCTCGGTATGACAACCTTTACAGTTGGTATGGGCAGCATCCTTGAAGGTTACAACTTTTGCATTGGTTATACCTGCAGCCTTGTTGTGACAGGACTCACATTTCTCGATCTTCTGACCCTCTACATATGCGACTTGTTTACCGGCAGCATCTTTGGAATGATGGCACTCTTTACAGGCAAGTCTTTCCTGATGTTTGGCGTGTGCAAATGTTGCAGGTTTTGGTGTGGCAGCGGCATCAATGGTGGATTTTAGGATTAATTCTGCAGGGCCTTTGTCAACGTCAACGGCCATGCCGTTAGTGGTAAATCCAAGACCCAGTGTCAAAGCAAATGCTGCGGCGTACATTACGGTTTTTTTCAAAATATTCACCCTTTTTAGAATTAAACAGTGTAGTTAAATGACCATTCACTCATGTATCTCTTTCAAGACTTGTACTATATACCCTCTTCCATTTTCTTTGTCAAGAATTCAGCATGCTGAATTCCTGACAATAAATTCTTAGGTAACTAATTGGTAACTGAATGTTATTTTAATTTTTTATTATGATAAATTGTGGCAGCTAGTCAGGATTTTTTTACAAGTTCTGGCGTTAGGAGTCGTAGCGAAATAATCAAGATTGGTATGATGATTTCGCTACGATAACCATGGAGGGATGAAGAGCGACTGGCTCTTTATGTCGTTCTTGCCTAATAATGTAACAGGTGTTTTATTCGAACGGTTTAGTTTGAGGAACCATAACTGTGCAGGCCTGAAAGTAGAAAATTAACACCATAGTAGGTGAAGATAACTGAGATAAAACCAAAAATTGCCAGCCAGGCAATCCGTGTGCCTCCCCAGCCTCTGGTGTAACGGGCGTGCAAGGTAATGGCATAGATGAACCAGGTGATGAGTGACCAGGTTTCTTTGGGGTCCCAGCTCCAGTAAGTCCCCCAGGCCGAGTTGGCCCAGATAGCGCCGGTTATAATCCCTATGGACAGCCAGAGAAAGCCAAAGACCATGGTCTTGTGAGTGATGTCATCAAGAACCTTTAAGGGAGGTAAGGAGCCCAACAGGGTAGTATCATTGCTTGCTGCCTGACGAGTTTCGCTGGTATTCTTAATCAGGTACATGATACCCAGGCCGGCGGCCACCGCAAAGGCTGCATAGCCGATAAAGCAGGTGACAACATGAGTGATCAGCCAGTTTGATTGCAGGGCAGGAATCAGGGGGACGATTTCTTTGGTGATTCCGGAGGCAAAAGAGGCATAGGCCATTGCTAAAAGGGCAAAGGGAACGGCAAATGCCCCAATGATCCTGGTCTTGAATTTCCATTCAATAATCAGATAAATAAAAATAATGGTCCAGGCAAAAAAGACTACCGATTCGTACATATTAGTCAGGGGTGCGCGCCCCATTCCCATCTGGTAGGATTCCAGCCATCTGAGTCCGATGCCAGCCGTTTGAATCAGAAAGGCGATGATGGTAAAGATTGTTGCCACTGGCCCCAGTCGCTTGGTCTTGAAGATGAAGACGACAGCATAGAGAATAGTGGAGAAAAGGTAGGTGAAGGTAGTGATACCGATGAGTTGTGAGCTGTTCATGAAGTTAACCCCGTTAGGTTAGGTTTGAATTTTTTTGTCAGGTTGAAACTTGAAGATGACAATTCAAGGCTTGAAAATTGACAATTAAACCTTCTTGATGATTTGTGACAGTGCCTGAAATGTCTTTTCGAAACCAGCCTTGTTTTTATTGGCATTTCCAGCCATCAAGATGGAATTCTTCCCATCTGTTTCCTCTCGAATATAGAGCCAGATTCGTTGGTGAGACATAAAAAAGGCAATAACAAGGCCAAAGATCATCAGGGCGCAACCAGTGTAAACTGTCCATACCCCAGGGTCTTTGGCAACCTGCAGACCGGTGGCATACATCTGTTTTGCGGATACGGTATAACTGTTTTTTGTTCGTTCCACTGTGACTTGCTCGCCATTATTCAGCCAGAAAAGGGAGGGGGCTCCTTTGTCATCGTTCAGCCAGATCTTTA
Source organism: Desulfocapsaceae bacterium (assembly GCA_030653035.1). Classification (GTDB taxonomy): domain Bacteria; phylum Desulfobacterota; class Desulfobulbia; order Desulfobulbales; family Desulfocapsaceae; genus UBA2270. The sequence goes on from JAUSAB010000096.1 coordinate 25,818, forward strand.
TCTTGCTGACAGACTGTCCTTGTGCTTCAGCACTGACAACACCAAGACGAAGTCCATTTTTCTCCAGGCTGCGCTGTTGTTGGTACGGGATAATTGCGGTTTCACTCAGGCCTGTATTCTTGTTGGTGATCGTGATCAGAAAGTCCTGGGAAGGTTCATAGCTCGATTGGTAAAAAGTAATGCCCTTGTAGCTGAGAGGGTCATTGACCACAATGGCCTTTTCTTTTACTACTTTTCCGTTTTCGAGGATGGTAAGTTGTGAGCGGTAGCTTTTGGGCATTCCATTGTCATACAACTCGACATTAAAACGATCGCAGCGGATTTCAAAGCCAAGATTAATAGGGCTATGCGTGTCAAAGGTGTAGGCCTTGTCAGTGGACTTGGTCTCAGGCAGCATGATACTGCCCTTGAAACCAAGGATAGAACCGATGATTGCCCCGGCAAAAATTACCAGAATTGAGGTATGGACAATATAAACACCGGTTCGGGTCATGGCTCCTTTTTGAGCGAAGAGGAGGAACGAATTATCGAGTTTGCGTTCTTCAGCCTTCCAACCGCTGGTTTTGAGAAAGATCTTCAATGCACTTGTCGTGGACTCGGGTGGATTGTCCAACTGCCAACGGCACTGTGGTTCCATTTTTTCGAGACGATTCAGTGGGGTGTCGAGGTTGTCCGCCTTGATCTGACGCCAGACTCCAGGGAACCTGTCAAGGCTGCAGACAATAAGGTTGAGGCAAAGGAGGCCAAGAAGACACAAAAACCATACAGAGTTGTACATGTCGGGAGTGAAGGAGAGAACTCGAAACAGATTGGCGGTAGCCTCCCCATATCTCTCACTATACCACTGGACTGACTCTTTCTGGGGGATAATGGTCCCGATGATTGAGGTGGTGGATAGGAAGAAAAGAGTGAACAGGGCAAGTTTAACAGATGCAAAAAAGTCCCAGATTGGATTTCTATTTTTCATTTTTCCATTTTGATAATTGTTATTATTCTCTTTCCTTTGTAGCATCCATTAAGGATTAGAGCAAGAATAAAATGTTTTTTGTTAGTGTGAAAACCCAAAAATAACATTTTTAATGTACACGAATTTTATAAAAGAGGATATGAGGAAAAACGCTTTCTTTGTATAAAAATATACAACGTGTTTTGATAAAGAATGAACAGTGAACGCTTTTACTCGCATGATTGCTGTTGAATGGTACCCTCAACAAGGTTGCAAGTGTTTTTATTGCATTTCTTGATGGGTATTTCAAAGAAAAGAACTTGCTATTTGAACGGACAAGGGGTATAAGATTGGGTTTTCAATTTGGTGGTATTTGTTTCATACATTCAAGATATTTTAAAAGTCTCGTTGCTCTTGCTTGTTGATAAAGAAATAACGGGCTAAGAAGCAAGGGAAGGAGAGAGTGATGGCTAAAGTATGTGAAATTTGTGGAAAAGGGCCTGTTACAGGGAATAATGTTTCCCATGCTAATAATAAAACTCGGCGGCGGTGGTTGCCAAACCTGAAGAAAGTTCATATGGTGGCCGCTAGTGGTAGCCCAGTAAGGGCACGGGTTTGTACGCGATGTATTCGATCTGGGGCGGTTGTTAAACCTGCTGCTTGAGATCTCCATTGGTAATTTATAAAAGGCGAGTGGAGTAGTCCATCTCGCCTTTTTTTGTTTGAGGTAGATGATAATGGCTGAAAGTGAAACGAAATTTCTCCCTTTTCAGGAAGCTGTCAAACTGGTGGCGGCCATTCAAGAGGAAGAAAATATCCATGACCAGGATCGCCGTATTCTGACGGTTTATAATCATGATGATCGTGAACTCTGCTGGTTTGATTTTGAAGACGTCCTGCAGGCAATTGGCCCTGGAGACAAGCAAGAGCAGAAGGGTGCGGTTCAGAATTATATCCTCCATCATATTCCTGATTGGGTGCAGGATCTTTAAGCGTTGTTAGAAATAACTATCGCTGTTGGCACTGTTGCTTGATTAACTGATTTTTTGCTTCTTTTCTCAGCATCGAGTAATATTTTTAGACTGCGACTTGGCTCTATCTTGGCGTAGCCAGGTGGTTGAGTGTGCTGGAGTTTGATTTTCAGTACAAAGAGATAACTTTCTTCAGGAGGATTCCATGTTTGCTGCGCATAACCGGTGGTCTAGTGTGATGTTGTTGATTCTTCTTTCTCTTTTCTTCCTGGTTTCCGGGTGTGTTTCTACTGAGAATGGGGCCAAAGGTTCAGGAAAGATGCAAAGTAATACCCTTACAGTAAAGGGAAGAGTTCAGAAGGTTTCTCTTGGAGACGGGATTCTGGTTGTCGCTCCTCTAAATGGTGATCATATTACCTTGAAAGTTACTGAGAAAACACCAGTAACAGGTGGTTCAATGAAAGAGGTTGAAAAGCTCCGACCCGTGCGGGTAACGTATACCGTAGAGGGGAAACAGAATATTGCGGTCTCTATTGAGCTTCTGCCTCAAGGATCATGTGGTTGAAATTGTTTTTTTTATTCTTTAATTAACCAAAAGGCCTGTCTGGTTTTCCAGGCAGGCCTTTTTTATTAGCTTTTTTCTGGTGTCAAGATTCCCCTTGGCATGTCAGGAACCAGTTCCCCTCCTAGATAAAAGCCTCCATCCATGCGCAGAACGCTTCCGGTCATGAAGTCGGCATCACGTATCAGAAACAGGGTGGCGGCAGCCACTTCTTCTGCAGTTCCTGTGCGTTGCAACAGGGTATGAGTCAGTAGCCTTTGCTTGTCCTCATTATTCAGAACTGACCATCCTTTGGTCTCCTCACCATGTCGGTGCTGGATCAAGCCCAGCATGAGCTCATTTACCCGTATCAGCGGTGCGGCCTCTCGGGCCCAGGTTTCCGTAAAAGATGAAATGGCCCGATTGGCCGCGCTATAGCCATCATTGAAAAGAAGTGCGGCTGGCCCGCTTCTGCCGGTCAGACCGGAAATGGATGAGATGTTAACGACAGCACCTGGGCCAGACCGTTTCATCAATGGTAGACAATGATGGAATAACAGCCATTTGGCTTTGAGTGTGGTGTTGATTTCCAGATCCCATTGGTCATGGTTGTGGGCATGGTCATATGAGCCATGGACGACAGGCATTCCGCCTCGTTCTATATTGTTGATCAGGATATGAAGGGCCCCAAAACGGTTCAGGATTGTTGTCAGCATCTCTTGCACCTGTTTCTGCTCACGCAGATCAACCGGGAGGATCAGAACGTCAACATCTAATCCTTTGAACTCTCCTTCCATCTCCTGGATTGAGTCCGGCCAGTCAAACGTGGGGAGGATCAGGTTGACCCCTTCCAAGGCTAGTTTCCTGGCAATGGCCCTGCCGATTGCCCGTGATGCTCCGGGGATCATGGCGGTTTTACCTTGTAATTGCATAGCGTTTCTCCTCTCTTTCTGGGCTTCTATCCCGTGGTTTCCGTAAGGTGCTGTGGGGGGCTTCCCATGCAACACGGATGTTTGGGAAAGATTTCTGGTCTTGTAATTTGCAGGGCAGGATATAAAGTAAGGGCTCTTTTTAATCCATAGCGATATCTAACTTTCATGAATCTGTTCTGCAAGGTGTAATAATGAAAAGAGTGAATGCACTGTTTTTTTTCTGTTTTGTTCTTCTCTTCTCTTCTGCTCCAAGTTTTTGTGGCGAGTCGGCGAAGAGTGGTGACCAGAAACAGTGGTGTCAAACCACCACCTGGCCTCATGAAAAAAGTGATCTGGCCCCTGATCCTTCCTTGATCTTTGGCCGACTGGATAATGGCTTTCGTTATGTTTTGATGAGAAATCATGAACCGAAAGGCCGGGTAGCTGTTTATCTGGATATCCAGACTGGGTCGCTTTACGAGACGGAAGAGCAACGGGGGATTGCTCATTTTCTTGAACATATGGTTTTTAATGGGTCGACTCATTTTCCGGCGGGCTCATTAGTTGATTATTTTCAGTCCATTGGCATGAGCTTTGGTGGAGACACCAATGCCCATACCAGTTTTGATGAGACTGTGTATCATCTCCTGTTGCCGGAGGCCAGTCGCAAGGAAGTGGACAAGGGGTTGCTGGTCATATCCGATTATGCCCGTGGCGCCTTGTTGTCAGAGCCGGAAATTGAGCGGGAGCGCGGGGTTATTCTTGCGGAAAAACGGGCCCGGGATTCGGTGCAGTATCGAACCCATGAGGCCGGTCTGGCCTTTAGTATGCGTGGAACCAAGGTGCCCGAGCGTATGCCCATCGGTATCCCTGATACACTGCAAAAGGTGGATCAGGGCATGATGAAGGCCTATTATGATGCCTGGTACCGGCCGGAAAAGATGATCCTGGTGATGGTAGGTGATTTTGACCCTGCCCTGATCGAACCGCTGGTCCAGGCTCGTTTCCAAGCGCTTCATGCCGGAGGGGCAATGCCTGCTTGTCCGGAATGGGGGCAGGTGACTCATGCCGGACCTGAGTTTTTTTATCATCATGAACCGGAAATGGGTTCTACCGAGATCACCTTGGAAACCGTGTGGAATGAGGTGGAGGAAAAAGATTCCCTTGCCGTGCAAACGCGCGAGATTCATGAAGCGGCGGCGGGTCGTATTGTTCAGCATCGCTTGGAGCAGCTGCTGGAAAATAAAGACACCCCATTCATTGAGGGGAAGACACATGCCGGCATGTTCCTTGGGCGCATTGGTTATGGCGTGATCAGCGTCAAGAGTGATCCGGGCAAGTGGCAGTCGGCCCTGGGGATGATTGAACAGCTTCTGCGTCAGGCCCTGGAGTATGGCTTTACCCAGCAGGAGCTTGAGCGGGTGCAAAAGGAGATGCTGGCCGAGCTTGACTCCGCGGTGTCTACCGCTGCAACCCGTAACAGTCAGGAATTGGCGACGGATTTGATCGGCAGGTTGAACAGGAATAAGGTGTTGATGTCGCCACAACAGGAAAAAGAGATTTTCTCCCCTGTTGTCCAGGCGATGAAGGCGGCAGAAATTCACACCGCTTTTCAACGAATTTGGAATCATCCGGCACGATTGATTCAGGTTGTCGGAAACGCCAATCTCTCCGGCAAGGATCCCCGGTTGCAAATCAAAGAGGCCTATGATCTGGCCTCTGCACAAAAGGTGACTCCACCGCAGGCAGAGGCGGATCTGGTCTTTCCGTATCTGCATCTTGATGTTGACAAGAGGCCGGCCCAGGAAACGCCGCTGCCTGAGGTCCAGGCCGAGCGGATTGTCTTTGCCAACGGGGTAATCGTCAATCTGAAGCAGACGAAGTTTCAGGAGAATGAGGTGCAGGTTTCGGCCGATTTCGGGCAGGGGAAGCAGTCGGAACCTCGTCCTGGTCTGGCCATGCTGGCGGAACAGGTTGTCAATGAGTCTGGAACCGGCAAACTTACCAAGGCAGACCGGGACCGGGTCTTGGCGGGCAGTACAGTCAAGCTGGGTTTCAAGGTGGGGGAGTCCGGTTTTGCCTGGAAGGGGACGGCGGTTGGCAAAGATCTTGAGCTCCTGTTTCAGGTGCTGCAGGCGCATCTTGTCGATCCCGTTGTCCGTGACGATGTCTATAAAAAGGTCATGCAGGGCTTTGAACAGATGTATGGCCAGATGGCAAGTGATGTGAGCGGGATCATGCAGCTCTCGGGGGAGTCTTTTCTGGCTGGCGGCAATAAGTCTTTTGGCCTGCCGCCCTGGACTGAATTTTCAAATCTTAAACCGGAGCAGATTCGTGACTGGGTTGAACCTGCCATTTTGTCCGGAGCTCTGGAGGTCACACTTGTTGGTGACTTTGATCTGCAACGCGGGCGTGAGTTGGCCAGGCTTTATTTGGCGCCGCTTGCTAAAAGAGAGCAGGGTGAGGCGACAAAGGAGCAGCTTCATTTTCCGGCCGGGGAAACCTTGCGGCTGCCGGTTGAATCATCCATTGACAAGGCCATGCTGGTGGTGGCTTGGCCCACTGCTGATTTCTGGGATATCGAGCGGACCAGGCGTCTGTATCTGTTGACGGAGATCTTTTCAGACCGGTTGCGCAAGGTCATTCGCGAGAAACTGGGAGCGACCTATTCTCCTCAGGTTTTTAATCATCCCAGCAGGATCTATCCCGGCTATGGTGTCTTGCGGGCACAGTTGATTGTGGCCCCGGATCAGATTGAGGTCTTGGGTCGGGAAGTGGCGCAGGTGGCCGGCGATTTATGGAAATCCGGGGTGACCGCCGAAGAATTTGCGAGGGCCAAGGCGCCTATTCTTACCTCACTGAAGGATATGGTGCGGACTAATGGCTACTGGTTGAACTCGGTTTTTGCCCTGTCGTCACGGCATCCACAACAACTCCAGTGGCCGGCAACGATTCTTGCAGGATTTGAGTCGGTGACCAGAGAACAACTGTCGGCCTTGGCCCAGGAATATCTTGATCCGGCCAAGGCGGCAAAGATCATGATTGTTCCGGTGAACCAGCAGACTGATAAGGGAAAATCGCCTTGAGAACTGAGGGGTCAGCCGATCACCCAGAGCGCGATATCCTGGGAGTGTTTGATAGTGCGATCCGAGACGCCGCCCAGGATTCCTTTGGTCGTACCGTCTCCCCGTCGTCCAATGACAATGGTTCCGCATTGCTGTTTATGGGCCTGGCGGAGAATGCCATGTGCTGTTTCCAGATCTGACACCTCAGGCAGGATAATGATATTGGCCTCGGGGATTCCGGCCTCGATCAGAAGCTGGGTCGGACCGTCGAAAATGTGACTATCACCTGTTAAGTGGGTGTTGCACCACTCTTTCCCCCAGATCTGATAACAGGGTTCAAGGTCTGCCTCACTCTTCTTCTCTAAAAAACGATGGCAATGGAAGAGAAAAATGGAGATATCTTTTCGCCCTTCCATGATATGGCCAAGGTGGTCAATGGCCAATAGAGATGGAAGAGAACCATCAACCGGCGCCAGGAGGTTTCTGTTTGTGACTTCGCCATCAATGATCCAGAGCGGGATTTCATGGCAATTTTTGAGCAAGGTGGCCGAGACCGATCCCAGAAGCATTTCGCTGAGAGCATTCAGTCCTCTCCGACCGACCAAAACGCTATCCATCAGGAGATGTTCGGCCTGGTGCTGGATGGTGCCGGCGATATCCTGTCCTGATATTTCCACTGAGGAGGTTATCCGCTCGGGTGTGATCCCCAATCGGACCAGTTTGTCTATTGCCTTCTGGAGATAGGATTGGGCTGTCAGTCTTTTTCTTCCAGCTCCAGGGGTATCTGGAAGCAGGGAATTTCTGTCATCAGTAGCAACAGGAATAATGCTTTCGCCTGTGCCGATACAGGTTGTGAGATGAAAATGGATGTCGGGTGCATCGGTAAAGAGAAGGGCGATGTATTCCAGCGATTGACTGGAGTAGATGGAACCATCAACGGCAATGAGTATTTTTTTTTTCATGAGTGGCAGTTAGAGGATGAGTTTTTGTGTATATGTGTAAATATATTTTATGGCCAGTCTCTGGTTAAAGTCAACAGAAAAGAGATATTGTCAAGAGGAATCATAAAAATAGTATCCAGTAATGAGGTGTTTGGTAATAATAATATTGACTGTAAAATGACAGAAGCAGTATAAGCCATTACTGGATAATCAAAACAATATTTTCTTACGGTTCCTGAAAATAATGTTCTTTCTTGAATCGTTGCTATCAATGAGGAAAAAAATGGGGGCAAAAAATGAGAGAAGGATGTGTACCCGCACCCCCTTTCTCACCGATGTTACTTTGAGGGCCGGGGATGCTGATACCGGCATTAAGGCTACTCTCCTGAATATCAGTATCAGCGGGATGTTTGTACGGATTGATCAGGTGATTCCGGTGGGGACACCCTGCACCATAGAGATACGAGTCACCGGCAATCATAGTCGTCTGCTTCTTGAAGACATCCAGGGTGAAATAGTCAGACAGGATGAGCAGGGGATGGCCATTCATTTTACTTCCCGGATGGAATGGTTTGTCCTCTTTAATGTCTATACCCATTATTGCCGCGAGGAAATGGAAAAGATTGGGGAGGGTTCCGGGGCGTGAGTTTGTGGGCAGAATTGTTTCTTGCCCTGGTACCGGCCATTGTTCATAACGTCCTGCCAGGAACTTTTATCCCTGGTTCTTACTGGTCACGCGGAATTGAGATCGTGCGATGTTACCGGACAATGAGGTTGTGCAGCTCATCGATATCATCTTGTTGATGAGGGAAATGGGTCTTGAGTAGTTCGCCAATATGAACAATGGCGTGACAGATGGCATCACATTGACGTTTTTCTTTGATCCCCTGGGTGATCAGATCAATAATCCCTTGCCACTGCCCCGGATTGATACGGGCATTGATTCCGGCATCAGCCAATACCCAGACCTTGCGTTCGAGAACGGAAATAAAGATGAGGATGCCGTTTGCATCCTTGGTCTTGTAGAGCTTTTCGGTAAAAAAATTGGCAAGCGCCGCTTCCTGTACCTCGGACTCGACTTGACTCCTGGACAGGAATAAACGCTTTAACCAGGAAAATCGGCGCACCAGTCCATAAAACAATCCGTACAGCGTCAGAAAAAGGGCGATAAAGATCCACACATTCTGGGAGCCGAGCCAGAATAAACCGCTGACCAACGGCATGAGCAGTAATGACACCGGAAGGGCCAGTGCGGTTGCCCCACAAATTATGGCGGTTGGATAGGAATGACTGGCCGAGACCACCATGGGGACGATCTCTCCCGAGGTCTGCTGCTCCATCTGCTGGATCAGGGCAGAGATTGTCTTCTGCTCTGCCTCTGTAAGAAACTGTTGTGCTAATGTTTTTTGTGTCTGCATTTTTACCAGCTCCCTGAAGCGCCACCGCCACCAAAACTGCCGCCGCCCCCGCTGAAACCACTGAATCCACCGGAGGAACCACCGCCAAAACCACCCATCCCCCCTCCGAATCCGCTGCCAAAACCATTACCTGTCGCGCTGGCTATCCTGGCAGCGATCAGGCCGAAGATAAATCCCAGCACGGCCAGGGCCAGCAGCCCAAGACCACCTAACCCTAAGGCGATTGCCCCGAAAACCGGAGCGAGAATTGCCCCGGCTCCCGCTGCCAGCAATGGGACCCGGGACAGCATCCTGCCGAGCACCGAGAAAAGGATCAGCAGAAAGATGATAATGGCGCCGGGGTCAACACCGCTGTTATGGCGTGACTGGGTGCTGGCGGCCGTAAACTCTCCTTTTGCCACGGCCATGATGGCGGCAATGCCATCGATCACCCCCTGGTCAAAGTTTCCCTCCTTGAACCTGGGGGTGATGATGTCCCGGATGATCCGGCCGGAGACAAGATCGGTCAGTTTGCCCTCCAGGCCATATCCGACTTCTATACGCAGTTTGCGATCATTTTTGGCGATCAGGAGCAGGGCGCCATTATCAAGCTTTTTCTGTCCAAGCTTCCACGCCTCCACCACCCGCAGGGAAAAATCCTCCAGAGACGTGCCTTCCAGAGAAGGAACCGTCAACAGCACGATCTGGGTGGAATCCGTGGCCTCAAATTTCTGGAGCACATCTTCAAGCTGGCGGGCCGTGGCCGGGGCCAGAATTCCGGCATAATCATTGATCCGGCCTTTGAGCGGTGGGACCTCAAGGGCCAGTGCTGGTCGGGTCCAAAAAAAGAGCAGGGCCAGGGTGAGAAGCAGTGCCGGAACCCTTTTTATCAAGAGATCATTACTCATCGGAGATCAGACCGTTATTATAAAATAATTTTAATAATTATCCTGAAAACGGCAGTTAGACACGGTTGTTTAGCAATAACTTATTGTATTGCTAAGCTTTTCCCTCACCCCGACCCTCTCCCAAAAGGAGAGGGAGTTTTTGGCCCTTCTCCCTGAGGGAGAAGGGGTGGGATGAGGGGGAGCTATATGTGTATTATGAGGCAACCGCCGTTTTTAGGATTATAGTTCTGTAGTCGGCATAAGGATTCGTAACAAAATGAACGAAAAAAAACCGTTCATTTCATAACGACTCCTAAAACGTGACCTTGGGCACAGCCTTGGCCGCCTCGTCTGCCTTAAAGTATTCCTTTTTCACGAGGTGCAGAAGGAACTTGTTGGTCAGGCTTGCTGGAAATTTTCTGATCGAACCGTTGAACAGCTCTACCGCTTCATTGTAACGCTGGCGGGCAACGTTGATCCTGTTTTCTGTGCCTTCAAGCTGATTCTGCAGGTCAAGAAAGTTCTGATTGGCCTTGAGGTCGGGATATTTTTCGACCACCACCATCAGACGGGACAGGGCCGAGGAGAGCTCTCCCTGGTTGGCCCGAAACTGCTGCATGGCGGCCGGATTGCTCAAGTCCGCCGGGGAGAGTTGGACTGAGGTTGCCTTGGAGCGAGCATCGACGACCTTTTGCAAAGTTTCCTGTTCATGCTGGGCATAGCCCTTGACTGTGGCTACCAGGTTGGGAATCAGGTCGGCGCGCCGTTGCAGGGTGGCCTCAATGTCGGCCCATGCCTTGAAAACCGTTTCTTCCTGAGTTTGCAACGAGTTGTAGCCGCAACTGGAGAGAAACAATGCGACACAGAGCAGGACTCCGAGATTGATGATGCGTTTCATAAGGACCTCCTGAAAGAGTGAAATAAAAAAAGAGGAGTGGAGCGATGATGCGTATCAGAACCTCGATGTTTGGAAAATCCTGATCGCTGATTGTAGAGAACGCTACCACAGATACCCTTCTTCTTTCAACTTTTAACTTACGGCTTTTCCGTCTAACCGTTGTCTATTTATAATCTGGTCACCTGGATAGCCAGCCCGGAATAAGGAGCCGTAACGAACTAGTTATAAAGAAACAAGTTATTTCGTAACGGCTCCTAATCTTGACAAAAGAGCTGATTACAGGTATTGAGTAGTTTCATGAATTCAGGTACCTGCAAGACGCTTTTGTGAGACAATTTTTGCAGGTTGAAAAGGGAACTTCGTGCAAATCGAAGACGGGCCCGCCGCTGTAACCGGGGACAAATCCTGCAGAATGCCACTGTCTGAAACAGAGATGGGAAGGCGCAGGACGCGAAAGAACCGGGAGTCAGAAGACCTGCCTGAATACAGTTGGTATGACCTCGTGGACAGAGGCCTATACCTGTGATTTCGGATATGTAGGGAAATCCCGGATCAATTATTATAATTGGTCCGGGATTTTCTGTTTTCCCCGGACCAGATCTGTAAGCCGTGGTCATTTCGTTACGGCTTACAAGGGGAACACCATGTATAAATTTACAAAGCTCTCAATTCTGTCGGCGCTCTGTTTTTTTCTGATCCATTCCGTTGCCTGGGGTCAGGAACACCACAAAAAACCAACTCAGGCGGTGGTGATTGCCGCCTTTGGCACCACCGTGCCCGAGGCGCTGGCCGGAATCCTTAATGTCAGGGACCGGATGCGGCAGCAATATCCGAACACAGAGATCCGCATTGCCTTTACCTCCAACATGATCCGTGGAATCTGGCATAAACGGCAGCATGATCCCGAGTATGTCAAGGCAAACCCTTCGATCCCCCAGGAAATCCTGGGGGTGGAGGGGCCTCTGGCCACCATTGCCAATCTCCAGGATGACGGGTTTACCACTATCCTGGTCCAGCCTACCCATGTTACGCTCGGAGAAGAATATCTTGATCTGGTCTCGTATGTGCAGGGACTGGCCTCTATCCACACCATCAAAACGAAGAATCAGCCCTTCAAGCAACTGGTGATCGGCAGACCGGCGCTGGGTACCATGGGCGATGTCCATCCCTATCCCCAGGATATCGAACTGGTGGCCAAGTCCTTGTCGGCTGATATCGCTCAGGCAACAAAGGCGGATAGCGCCCTGGTGTACATGGGACACGGTAATGATTTTTTCCCGTCCGGCGGCTCCTATCTCCAGTTTGCCGACACCATGAACCGGCTCAATCCCGAAGTGAAGACCTATATCGGGAGCGTGGAGGGTTTCCCCGGTCTTGACTATGTGATCGCACAGCTCAAGCGGGACAAGGTGCGGAAGGTTCTGTTGAAGCCCTTCCTGACCGTGGCCGGCGACCATGCCCGGAACGACATGGCGGGACCGGAGGCAACGTCCTGGAAATCCATCCTGTCCAAAGAAGGATTTGAGGTCACGCCAGTGCTGCAGGGGCTAGGCGAGGTAGACAGCTTTGCCGATGTCTTTGTCCATCATCTGGTGGAACTGGCAAAAGATAATGGCATTCAATTGGATTAAAGACAGAAGGATGAAGACTAAAGTCTGAAGTAGGGTAGGATGGGCAAAGGCCGACAGGCCGTGCCCATCAATTCTTGGGGGTGGATACAGACATGATGGGCACGCTCCGCTTTGCCCATCCTACCGCCTTCAGTCTATCCACCTTCAGTCTCAATAAAAAACACACATGTCACCAAAACCACCTCTCATACTGATAGCCCTGGCCCTGTTTCTGGCCATGGCCATTATCCTGGCCACGGGCATGGGCTTTCTCGTCATAACCCCAGGGGAGGTGATCCGGGTTTTGTGGGCCAAGGCTTGTGGGGCAGGGCTTGTGGCAGATCTTAATCCCACCTTTCCCTTTGTCATCATGGAGGTGCGGTTGCCGCGCATCCTGGCGGCGGCCATTGTCGGTGGCGGGTTGGCGGTGGCCGGGGCGGTGTTTCAGGCCATTCTGCTCAATCCTCTGGCCGATCCCTATACCCTGGGGGTCTCGTCGGGCGCGGCCTTTGGCGCCTCACTGGCCCTGGTGTTGGGGATCTCGGGAATCACCGTTCCCATTTTTGTCTCCGTGCCGCTCTTTTCCTTCCTCGGCGCCATGGCAACGCTAGGTGCCGTCTTTGCCCTGGCTGCCCCGGACGGCAGGCTCTCCTCCAACACCCTGATCCTCGCCGGGGTGATTGTGGCGGCCATCCTCTCGGCCGGAATCGGCTTCATCAAGTACCTGGCCGATGAGCAGGTGGGGGTGATCATCTTCTGGCTGATGGGGAGCCTGGTGGGCAAGACCTGGCATGATGTGGCCCTGACTGCCGGCTTTGTCTTTCCTGGCCTGCTGGTGATGCTCTATTTCGCCCGCGATCTGAACATTATGTCCTTGGGCGGACGGATGGCGGATACCCTTGGCGTTGACAGCCGTCGGGTGAAGAAGATCCTGCTGCTCTGCGCCTCACTGATCACCGCTATCTGTGTCTCGATATCCGGGATTATCGGCTTTGTGGGGCTGATTGTCCCCCATCTCCTGCGCATGGTCCTTGGGCCCGATAACCGTCTGCTGATTCCGGCCTGTTTCTTCGGTGGGGCCATCCTCCTGCTCACGGCAGACACTATTACCAGGGCCTGGCTGCCGACGGAGCTGCCGATCGGGGTGCTGACCTCGCTCATTGGCGGCCCGTTTTTCTGCTATATCTTCCGTAAGAAACAGTTGGGGCAGCGAGCATGAATACAAACACTCTTGCCGCCCCGCTCTTTGTTATCACCAAGGGTTGTTTTGCCTACCGGACAGATAACGTCCTCCAGGATATCGATCTGAGTCTGGCCCCTGGCCGGTTTTACGGGCTTATTGGTCCCAACGGCAGCGGCAAGTCCACCCTCCTTGATCTGCTGACGGCAACGCGCTCCTTGCAGGGCGGCCAGATTGCATTTCAGGGAAGGCCCCTTGCCAACTATGCCAAAAAGGAGTTGGCCGTAAAGATTGCCCTGGTCCCGCAGCAATTCGCCATGGGTTTTGATTTTACCGTGGCCGAACTGGTGCTGATGGGGCGCTATCCGCATATCCCCAGATTCAGTAATCCTACGGTTCGAGATCTGCGTCTGGTTGATGAGGCCATGGCCGTCATGCAGATTGACGGGCTGCGTCATCGTCTGATATCCGATCTTTCCGGTGGTGAGAAACAGCGGGTGGTGGTGGCGCGGGCCCTGGCCCAGGATACCGAGGTGCTGGTGCTCGATGAGGCCACCGCCAACCTAGATATCCATCATACCATTGAGATCATGCATGTTATCCGTAAGCTGGTTCGTGATCAGGGCCGGACGGTCATTGCCGCCATCCATGATCTGAATCTGGCCGCGGCCTTCTGTGATCAGGTGATTGTCCTGAAAGAAGGAAGCATCTTCACTGCCGGGCCGGTGGCTGAGGTTTTGACCTCACATTTGATTGCTGAAGTCTTTCAGGTAGAGGCCGAGGTCCAGGCCGCAACCCCTGATCATCCCCCCCAAATCCATTTCACCTTGAACTGATATGAATATTGAACTTTTTGCAGGTAGGCGAGGTTGTAAGACTTTATTAGTGCCTTACAGATTGTTTTCTTGTTTTTTTTACAAGAAAACAATCTGCGAAAGGCACTTATCCTGTTTACCGGGGCTAATACCCAAAAGTTCCCTCCCCACTGGTGGGGGAGGGTCAGGGTGGGGGGGAGGTCGCGATGAAATCAGCATGTGGTCTCGCTTGCTGTTTGCTATTCTGATCGCAGTGGGCGGATACCATTCGGCATCTGCCGCCACCCTTGTGGATCAGGACGGAAGTACGGTTTTGTATAGTGCTTCCGTCAAGCGAATCATCTCCCTCTATCCGGCCCATACCGAGAACCTGCTGGCGCTGGGTCTGGATCAGGAACTGATCGGTATTGCTACTGGTGATGAGGCACCCGCTCTCGTTGGCAGGCCGCAATTTTCCGCCAATGATACCCCGGAAAAATTCATTGCCGCCAAGCCGGATCTTATCCTGATCCGGCCAATGATCAGCCAGGCCCATCCTCAACTGGTAAGCCAGTTGAAAGAGGCGGGGATTGCCATCGTTTCCCTGCAGCCAACCACGATTGACGAGATGTTCACCTACTGGCAGGCCCTGGGCGAGCTTACCGGCAGGGCGAGCGAGGCCGCGGCCATGATCCGGAAATTCAAGAGCGATCTTGCGGCCCTCCAACAGGACCGCGACAAGGTGCCGGTGGAGAAGCGGCCCAAGGTCTATTTTGAGTCGATCCATGCCAAGATGAAGACCTTTGCCCCCTCATCCATTGCGGTTTTTGTTCTGGAAAGTGCGGGCGGGGTCAATGTCGCAGGCGATGCCAAGGCCAGGAATTCCACCAATATTGCCGCCTACGACAAGGAACGTATTCTGGCCCATGCGGCCGAGATTGATATCTATCTTGCCCAGCAGGGGCAGATGAATCAAGTGACCAGGGAAATGATCGAAGGTGAGCCCGGATTTCAGGCCATCAAGGCGATTCAGAACGGGAAGATCTTTCTCATCGATGAAGAGCTGGTCGCACGTCCGACCGTACGCCTGCTTGAGGGGATCAGGCAGGTGCGCCAGATGCTCTACCCGGAAAATTAGTACCTTACAGGATATTTTCTTGTTTTTTGGTAAGAAAATATCCTGTCACAAGGTACTTATCCCGGCTGTTTTCCCGTTTACCGGGGGAATAAAGTTTCCCCCCTAATTTAGGGGGGATTAAGGGGGGTTAAAGGGTGCCGGATACAACGGTGAAACAATGTGACAAAGGAAAATCAGTCGGTCTGGGTTGTGACTTATAAAGTAATTCGCTGTTTTTATTAAAATTTTATCATCTAATCCTGTCATGCAAGCAACACTCTATATTATCGGTATCGGCCCTGGTGATCCAGACCTCCTGACCATCAAGGCCCTCAATGTCCTGCGCCACTGTCCGGTGATTGCCACCCCCAAGGCCTCACAGCATGGCCATTCCACCGCGCTTTCCATCGCCCGCCAGGCGCTGCCAATGGGTGAGATGGACAAAAAAGTGGTTATGGAGCTCCATTTCCCCATGAAGAAGATCCATCTGGGCCAGGAGCCTGACCCGGAGGTGCTCCAGGCGTGGCAGGATGCCGCCGGCAGGATCTTTGACATTCTCAGCCAGGGCCGGGATGTGGCCTTTCCCACTCTCGGCGATCCCGCCATCTATTCCACCGGCTACTATCTGTACGCGACCATTATGGAGTTGCACCCGGAGGTCAGGGTGCAGTTTGTGCCGGGGATCTCGGCCATGAGCTCCTGCTCCGCCACTACCCACACCCCCATCTGTCTTGGTGATGATATGCTGGCGGTCATCCCCGCCACCTTCAGCGACAGCCGACTCCGGCAGATCCTCGAAAACTTTGACACCATCGTTCTGATGAAGGTACACCGGGTCATGGATAACCTGATCGGCCTACTGAGCGAGTTGAACCTTCTCGATAAGGCCACACTGGTCGAACGGGTGGGCATGGCCGATGAACGGGTCCTTGGTGATCTCTCCGCCATCGATGGACAGGTGCATTATTTCTCCACCATCATTGTCAGGAAAAAGTAGGAAGCCGCAGGTGAGCTTGTGGAACACAATGACTCGTGATAGAATCATAATGGTGCTATCGGGGATGATTGAAAATAAATTGTAGAAATCGAGAGTTGATCTGAAAAAAATCAGGATGCAATTTCAACAAAGACTGACAGTCAGTGGTTTGTTGCGGAGATAATTAGGAAGTATTGACTTTCTGCCTATCGATAAGGCGGACCGTAAGCGATCCGTCTTATCGTTGCCGGATGCTTCGCCATTAGCCTTGGAAGGCTCCGCTTACGCTCCATCTATCCAGGCCAATGAAGCCGACTGCGATTCTCAGTTTTGGCGTGAGCAAGCTCCCACCAAAACCTGCGAGTCTCGCGGCTCATCCGGCGACGTTAACCTTCAAGGAAGCTATATGGTAATTTTTTCCACTCCCTTTTACGTTAAGCAACCTGACGAAAACAATGATGTTCTTGTGTTTGGGAAATCACCCGAACAACGGAATGAGGACTCAGTTAACGGGATTTCTCGATTCGGTGGGCTTTGGCGCGCGCCAAGTTATTTCAATTCATACCTTCGATCTGCAAGAATCCTTATAGACCATGGAGTTAAAACAAATTCCCTAGATGACATTGGGCTACCGATTTTCTACATGCAAAGACACGCAACAGAGCTACTGATCAAGCGACTTCTATCTTGGTTGTATGAAATTGCCGAATTCCGAACTGAACTCGGCCAAAACTGTCAGGATATACCTTCAAACCAGCAGAAGAAAAACTTTAAAAAGTCACACGATTTATCTCAGCTATTTAAAGACCTTTCCAAAGTAAGTGAACACCTTGGCTTGGCTAAACCGCCAAGTGAACTTGGCGAGTGGGTAATGGAGCTTGCCAAGTATGAGAAGACGGAAACCTGGGCCAGATATAATCAATCTGAAACTAGGGACCATATGGTGATCCGTCACGTTCAAGATGAAATCGCTCTCCCACTTGTTGACCTTCAACGACGTTTTGAACAGGTGATTCTCAATATTGAGCATCGGTTATATGGTGAAGAGACATATGAAAATGAACTCTATGACGAGTGGCTCTGCGTCGCTCGTTCTTTAGGAAAAGCCGGCTAACAAGGTTTTTAAACCTGACCGCCGGGCAGCCGCGTTCTTCGAATCTAGTTCATTGGCGGCGGCAGGTTAAAAACAACGTTAACTATAATAAATCGAATAAACTTAGAAAATATGGAACTTAATGCATTACAGGTATATGAGATTTTGAAAGGGCGCGGTGTGGAATTTCTACACCATGCCAATTCTGTTCAGACAACTTGTTCTTTTCTTCGATCTGGTCGCCTTATGTCTCGCGGTTCAATTATTTCAAGTGGATTAGGACAAACCCCTCAATATTCAGACGAAATAGATAAAAAATATGGAATTTGGTTCGATGTGTTTACTGACACGGTAGATATACATCATAGAGCAAGTAGACGTAATATTTATGGCCCAGTACTATTAAAAATCAAATTAGAAATTCTGCAAGTTCCATATATGCCACCACTTTGGATATCAAAAAAAAATCCAACAAAATGGGTTGATGGAGAACCTTTAGCAAATCGCTGGTGCTCATCGATTGAAGAACTCAAAAACCAGTTTATAAAAGGTGAGTTTGACCAAATGATTGTATTTCGTCATATCGGTGGGTCACTTCCAATAAAAGAATATGTATCAGATATTATTTTAGATGAACCTAATCAAGAATACTATGGATTAAAATTCTATGATCTAGCTGCAGGGGCCTTATTTTCATCAGCTGGTGGATCTGGAATGCAGATTACAATACACAAAAGAGTATGTAATTACGGTTGTAAGTGCCAAATTGAATATTCATCTAATCCAGAAGCAGTTATTAAATATTATTTTCCATATACATAGAATAAAAAAAATAGTTAACCATGCACTGCAGCGGACCCGGGAAACGTCGGCGGCGTTACCGGCAAGTTCATTGAGGAAATCGGGGGAAATCGGGGGACAGTATATGGGGGAAATCGGGGGACAGTATATACATCTTTACATCCACACACCCTCATGATATCCTTTGCACATGGCAAGAATAGCACACGCTATATGTCCAGGCAGTCCCCATCATATCACCCAGAGGGGGAATCGACGCCAAGACTACAATGCCGACTTTCCAAGTAAGCGACCGAACCCGTTACCAGTAACTTTAAATGAATATTCAAGGAGATTACCATGAAAAAGATCACTCTCTTCGCCGGAACACTGCTGCTCATATTTGCCGCCCTGGCCGGGGCGCAGGAGCCGGACCCAAAAGGAAGCAAAGACCATCCGCTTCTGTCGCGTATCCCTGGGTATATGATTAGCGAACAAGCCAATATAGATTTCGACAGCTACACCTCTCCGTATTTGGAAAAGGAAAATGTTTGGGAAGGGAAGGAAACTAAAACCAATTACCACGCCCAGGAAGGAACAAAAGAGATGAGTTTTATCCAAATCGTGCGTAATTACGAGAATGCGATCAAAAAACTCAATGGCCAAATCCTCTATGCCGACACCCGAATCCTCAATGCAAAAATCGACAAGAACGGCGGTATAACCTATGTGAGCGTGGAGGTCTTCAATGAAGGCCGGGATTACACCTTGCTGATTGTTGAGAATAAGGCCATGGAAGACGAGGTGGCCATTAACGAAGCGGCCTTAAACAAAGGGCTCTCGGAAAGCGGGAAGATCGCGATCTATGGGATCTTTTTCGACACCGGCAAGTCGGCCATCAAACCTGAATCAAAACCCACCATTGACGAGATTCTGAAGCTCCTCAACAAAAACAACACCTACAAATTGTATGTGGTCGGCCATACCGATAGCGATGGGACCGTGGAAGCAAACATGAAACTTTCCAGCGAACGCGCCGCCGCGATTGTCAAAGCCTTGACCGCCGCCGGTGTCCAGGCCACCCGCTTGAAATCGGCCGGGGTCGGCCCCTACAGCCCGGTAGAAACGAACCGAACCGAGGCAGGGAAGGCCAAAAATCGCCGGGTAGAGCTGGTGGAAATGCTGTAGTCTGCCCCCCGGCCTTCCGAATTGCGGAGCCAGTGTCCAGTATCGAAGTGTCCCGGCTGGGGTCTGGGTCAAATCAAGGGACACATCTTTACAACCACACCCCTCATGATATCCTTTGCACATGGCAAGAATAGCACGCGTTATATGTCCAGGCATTCCCCATCATATCACCCAGAGGGGGAATCGACGCCAGGCAACTTTTTTCTGCGATGACGACTACCTGGCGTATGTCGATTTGCTATCGGAGTGGTGCCGGAAATGTGGCGTGACCATTTGGGCCTGGTGTCTCATGCCCAACCATGTGCATCTGATTGCTGTTCCGCAGGCGGAAACCAGTTTTGCCCGTGCATTTGGCGAGGCCCATCGTCGCTATACCAGACGGATCAATTTTCGGGAAAACTGGCGTGGCCATCTCTGGCAGGAACGATTTGCCTCATTTCCCATGGATGAACTCCATCTGCTTGCAGCCGTCCGCTATGTGGAGATGAACCCTGTTGCCGCAGGATTGGTAGCCGACCCTGCAGATTACCTCTGGAGCAGCGCAAGCGCTCACCTCGACGGCACCGAAGATCGCCTTGCCAGTGCGTCACCTCTGCAGGATATGATTTCCAACTGGAAAGAATTTTTGCGTTTATCGACCGGTGACGAATTGAAAATCCTGCAACAACACGAACGCACTGGCAGGCCTTTGGGAACTAGCTGTTTTATGGAGGAAATGGAGCAAAAAATTGGCAGAATTCTACGGCCACAACGACCTGGCCCCAAAAAGAAAAGCGACAGCTAGGCATACTGTCCCCTGAAAACACTCCTTCGAGGGGACTGCGTGCAAGCGTTGCTTGCCGGTTCACGTACCGATTTTCAATAGACAGGAGAAATGTGCTGTTTCTATCATCGCCCGTAGTATTGCTCCAACAGAGCTACCAACAAGTAACCATCTCCAAGAGAGGGGAGGGCGTAAGCGAAGAGGCACGCCTACGCGCCGCGTTTTTCGGCGAGTATGAATTCGTGCTGCATCAGGCACCGCGATATAACTTCATTAGCACGGTTTTCTACAATCAAGACCAGCTTCTCCACACCAAATCTCCCCTGGTTCCATTCGTCGGCAGGCATGAACAGTTCAAAGTCGTAGAAGAGGTTGAAGGGCCGGAACGAACTCTGACAATTGAGAGTCTGCAAGACGGTGTCTCCGTTGAGCTGATCGAGATCATCCCGTTGGACGGGAGAGAGCAACCTCTTGACTTTTGGTCGCTCGAAGTGAGCGCAAACCGGCGCACAATTGGCTATGGGCATAATCTCCCACCCCAGGCATTGCAAATCAGAATCTCCGGCCTAAATGTTGTTGATGTCGAATCCGTCAACGCTTGCGTGTGGTCCGGCAGGAAGCCTGGGGTGCAATTCGCTCGCCCCATATTTGGTAGTTTCCAGTGTCGAGAGCCCATCAGGGTTGATTTGTTGGATAACCCACGGGCAGAGGCAAGGGGGGTGGAGGGGCACCTCAAGGCGGTGTTCGGTACCATCTTTGGCAAGGATTCCGGGCGTAACCTCTGGTTGGCGTGCTGTTACCGGTATCAACTGCTGGATAGTGGCCCGGAGGTTCGCCTGCCAGTGCTGATGACCCCCACTACCACTACCAATAGCGAGAATTTGCCCTTCACAGTGTCGGCTGCTTTGAAAAAGTGGTATCAAGATGTTGTACCGTCGAGAGAGAAAGGGGCTTTCATCTTTGAGATAACGGTCTTCGCTGCCAATGACGACCACAGATTGCCAGTGCTAACGCTGGGTGAGTTGACATTGCCATTCGAAGCAATTTCTGAACTTTGAGTGGTAAGGAATGAAGGCCTTGCCAATACCGGCATGCAGTGAATTTGCTTCGCTATGCTTCGCAAAACCCGCTGATGTCCACGTTAGCCTTCCATGCAGAATGAGACAATAAGTTGCATTTTACAATTTTGTATTGTAAAATGAATCCATGGTGTCAATTAGATCAACTCAATCATGGAGGTCAATAAAATGGCAATGGCAGTAAGAATATCAGAAGAATTGGTGGGGGAAGCAAAAAAGTTTAGCAGAATCGAACATCGATCCTTGACTGGGCAAATTGAGCACTGGGCTAGAATTGGCAAATGCTCCGAGGAAAATCCAGATTTGACGTACAACCTGATAAAAGAAATTTTGATTGGGATCGAGGAATTAGATCAAAATGAAAAAACAGAATATCAATTTGGTTGAGAGTCGATGAAAATTTATCAGTCAAGATCTTTTGAGAAAAAAGTAAAGAAGTTCAATGAAAAAGAAAAATATGAGCTAGATAATGAGATTAAACAGATCATTCAAAATCCATTAATCGGTACTGAGAAGAAAGGAGATTTGAGGGGAGTTTTTGTATATAAGTTCAATTTGCAGAACCTGATGTACCTTCTTTCTTATCGTTTCATCAAAGAAGAAAGTCTAGAGCTCATAATGATTGGGCCGCATGAAAATTATTATAGAGATTTGAAGAGCTATTTGAAAAGTTAATAACAAACCGCCTAACCCATAAGGATTGAGTCGACCCGCGAGACAATAATTTGCTGGCACCGGCGCATGTTTCGGGTCGAACTCAATCCATTGTTCAACAAGCCCGACAATTATATAAGGGTAAAAATTCGATCGTGCAGGAGGGACAGAAGCTGGGACAGATAGAGTTTTCCGAAGTTTTTCTATAATACCTTTTGTTCTTTGACAAGAAAGAACCTCTTCCTGGTTTTTTGATGTTCAGTCGATCTGGTTTTGACCAGTGATTTCCGGTTTGGCGATATTTGCTTTACCACTCACTGAATTTTGGCAATAGAATTCCCACCCCGTTTGCAAAACGGTTTAAAAAAGGAGAGAAAAGAATCAGTTTCTCAGCTTGCGACCGGTTTCATTTCACTCTGACCTTATAAAAACTTCTGATTCGACAGCGTGCCGAAGAATCAACAGGCCCCGGCAATGTGGACAATACGGCATCTCTTTTTTGTCTTTTTTTTGCTGCCGACAGCCTGGGAATTGACATTCCAGGGAAGCTGCCAGACGCTCGAATCGATCTGGTCAAAAAGCCCGGCCTTTTTCATTTTATCCCGGAATTTGGCGCGAAAGATCTCGGAAAGTGCTCTGACCGGCAGGAAAAAATCGATCCGCGAAGAATGCCAGAAACCGCTTTCCCGGTGCTTGACGACTTTGGCCTGGCACCCACTGAACCAGGAACAGCGCCATGACCTGCTGGAGATCCTCGAAGATCGCAATAGCATTAAATCAACCATTGTGACCAGTCAACTACCCTAAAACCACTGGCATGAACAGATCGGCGCTCCAACCCTGGCTGACGCCATCCTCAATTGCCTGGTGCATGCCACCTGCAGAATACAACTTAAAGGAGAATCTATGCGAAAAAAGAAAGCACGCTTGACCTGAAACCAGACAATAGAGTATTCAACAAAAAACAGCGTCGCTCCGCTCCGATACCTTGGCCGGAATGAAATGGAATACGCAGCAGAATCTTATTATTGGCGAAATATTGATTTTATTGTGCCAATAAAACAAAAAAGGATGCCCGTTCTTCCGGGCATCCTTTTTTGTTTTAGAGAAGCGGTATCAGCAGTTTATGCCTGATGGCATTTGGTACATGTGTAGCCTTTGCCGGCATGAAAAGTATGCAATGTTGAACTGTTAGACCAGGATTTCAGGCTGTGGCAGTCGTTGCACAGATCACTTGTCGGTTTTACAAGCGGATTACCTGTTGTTGTCGGTGGTGGTGTTGGAGGAGGTGTTGTCGTTGTTCCCGTATGGCATTTGGTACATGTGTAGCCTTTGCCGGCATGAAAAGTATGCAATGTTGCACTGTTAGACCAGGATTTCAGGCTGTGGCAGTCGTTGCACAGATCACTTGTCGGTTTTATAAGAGCATTGGTAGTAGTTGTAGTAGTTGTTGGTGGTGTCGTTTGTGCAACTGCTATCGTCACCCCCGTATGGCATTTTGAACATTGGTAGCCTTTTGAGATATGTTCTTTATGCAGTTCTTGACTGTTGCTCCAGCTTTCCAAGCTGTGGCAGGTCTTGCACAAAGTGCTTTTTGCGCTGACAAGGCCCGTGGGCTCAGGTGTATGACAGCTTGCGCATGCCAGTTTGACCGATCCTCCATTACTTGCCGCGTGTTTGTTGTGCATAGCCTCCCATGTCGAGGTTTTCGCGGAATGACAGAGGGTACAGTTTGCGACCTTGGCCGGCCAGGTATGATAGCCCAGTTTACCCAAGGGGAGCATTTTAGTGCCATCAACCGTCTTGCCGGTGGTGGCGTGACACTCGGTACAGAGCGGGGCTTTGGACTTTGGATCAACACCATGGCTGATCAGCATCTCGGCATTGGTTCTCACCATGGTGTAGGTGGTGCCGGTCAAACCCTGTTGTTTTATGCCGGCGAGCACTGCCTTTTTAAAATCTCCGGTCATGAACATGTCCATGATCACCGGTGGAATGATCTTGCCGCTTGGGTGCAGAGGCATGACTGACCAGTGGTTCTTGATCGGCACGATCTGGGATTTACCGTTAAAGGCTTTACCATTGGCCCTGGCCATGGTGTAGGTGCCGTCGGCATTTTTCGTGATTATTTCACCAACATTGTAAACGTACGAGGTGCCGTCGAACCAGCGATACTCTGGTTTCACATTGGCAACCTTAACCTCCGTGCCAACATAACCGCCCTGTCCGGCACAGAAGGCCGGATCCCAAACGGGCTTCAGCCAGTTGCGGGACATCTCGGTTGCGCCGCCTTTACCGAAGGTACGGATATGGCAGGTCTGACAGCCTACCTGGCCCTGGGCATGACGGTTTAAGACAGCATTGGAGTGAGGTGCAGCAGTATGGCAGTTGGTGCATTTCGGGTCAGCCGCTTCAGTCTGGCGCAGATCGATGCCGCGACCGCCGATTTTGTGTTTCGTCGTTACATGACAGGAGGTACAGGTCATGTTTTTGCCGCCCACTGCAGGAGACATATGCACGTCTTCGGCAACCGTTGGGTTTTTGGTGCTCAACCCCATGTCGCCACGTTTAGTCCAGTCACCGCCGCCGGCCTTGGCATGGCAGCGCAGACAGGAAGTCCGGGTTGGTTTGTGGACGTTCTGGGCCAGAGAGACCATGGTGGTTCCCGCCGGCATGAGCGCGTAGTTGGGTGCTGTTGTGTAGTTGCCAAGCGCATCCTGTTTTCCGAAGAGATATGTCTTTAAATTACCAAAGATATCGGTGACGGTTACGGGGTTGGCTTTATCGGCAACAGTCAGGCGCTGGTAGGTGTCACTATGGCACATAAGGCAGTCCACGTCATTGATAGTTGCCGGATGCGGGGCATTGCCGTCAGCGCGCACATGGCAGGAAAAACAGACGCCCTTAGACGACGGGGCGTAAGTGCAGAAGGTGTTGATGCCGCCAACCGCCTTACCAAGAACCTTGCCAGGGGCATTAGTTAACTCGGGTGTAGGCCCTTTCCATTGCATGTGCAGGCTGTTGAGCATGTCTTGTGCCTGTACCTGATGACAGGCAATACAGGTCTGGGGCCCATCATATTTTGTGATTGCCAGATGTTGGGGAATGGCTCCGCTTGCGTTGCCGGCAAAGAAGGTAAGCGCCGCTGTTGCAAATATTGATTTTTTCATTTTTCCTCCCGTTTATTTTTTCCTCCCGTTTTATGCCATACGTTTTCAAGCCGATATTTCTTTGTTGGTTGTACCGCACGGCATTCCACTGTATGTACTGCTCTCTTGTGCTGTTTTGTTGCAGGGTTGTATGTCCTTCTACTGTCTTTGTATAACTCACTAAAGACCTCCCTCGATAAAGAGAATAATTATTAATCTCACATTGACAAGCATTTTGTATGCCAAATAAAGATTTTTTTAACGTACTGATTGTCTGTTGTTAATATAACAACAGGAGTGTATGTGATTGATGTAACTGGTGTAAAAAGTTAAACTTTAGTACAGAATGAAGACAGAAGTGTTGGCTGATGGGGTAAGTGGGCGTTGACCGTAAGTTATGTCTATAAACTGAGCCTCTTGCAAAATGATCTTTTCGCCCAATCTCTTCGTTATGCTCAGAATTTTATCCTCGGAATATCAACTATATGCCTGCGGTAAAATTTTTCGCATGCCTCGATTTTGGGACGAAAATCTTCATTTTGCAAAAGGCTCTTTTTTATGCAAGAACTGAGAATAAAGGGAATATAGATGGTAAATCTTCCCATCTATGAGGTCTTACCGGAGCTACGGGTGCAGCTGGCCAGTCGCAAGGCGATAGTGCTCAGCGCCCCGCCAGGTTCGGGCAAAACTACGGTGGCGCCCCTGGCCTTGCTCGCCGAGCCTTGGCTGGCAGGACAAACCATCCTGATGCTCGAACCGCGACGGCTGGCGGCTCGGCTGGCCGCTGCCTTCATGGCCAGGCAGCTGGGCGAGGAGGTCGGACAGACCGTGGGTTATCGGGTGCGCTTTGAGGCAAAGGTCTCGTCTACAACCAGGGTGGAGGTGATAACCGAAGGGGTGTTCACCCGTCGCCTGCAGGATGACCCTGAGCTGGCCGGGGTGGGGCTGGTGATCTTCGACGAGTTTCATGAGCGCAGCCTGCAGGGGGATCTGGCCCTGGCCCTCTGCCTTGATGTGATGAACGGCCTGCGGGATGATCTTAAGCTCCTGATCATGTCTGCCACTCTCGACACTGAGGCGGTCAGCCGGCTGCTTGATAATTCCCCGGTAGTCATGGGGGCGGGCCAGACCTATCCAGTGGGTGTGGAATACTGTCGGGCCGGTCAATTGTTCAATCCCCAGCCCCGCGAGATCGCCAAGCAGGTGGCCGCAACCATCCACAAGGCCATGGTCGAGCAGCCGGGCGATATCCTGGCTTTTCTGCCCGGCGCCGCCGAGATTCGGCATACCCAGGCGCTGCTGATTACAGCCCTGCAGCCAACCGAGATTGCCATCCATCCCCTGTACGGTGATCTGAGTCTCGCCGCCCAGACCGCTGCTGTGCAACCGGATCCAAAGGGCCGCCGGCGCATCATCCTGGCCACGCCCATTGCGGAAACCAGCATCACTATCGAGGGGATCCATACCGTGGTTGACAACGGCTGGAAACGGACTCCGCAATTCAACCCCAACAGCGGCCTGAGCCGCCTGACCACCCAGCGTATTTCGCTGGCGGCCGCTACCCAGCGTACCGGTCGGGCCGGACGTCTTGGCCCGGGTCACTGTTACCGTTTGTGGAGTCAGGGCGAGGAACATGGGCTCAGGCCCTTTGATCTACCGGAGATCCTGGCTGCCGACCTGAGCCAGTTGGTCCTGGATCTGGCCCGTTGGGGGGTAACCTCTCCGGAGGCCCTGCGCTGGCTCGATCCGCCACCGGCTGCTCATTTCGCCCAGGCGCAATCGGTCCTCCAGATCCTCGGAGCCCTGGACCAGCAAGGGCATATCACCTCCCTTGGCCGGAAGATGGCCGAGCTCCCGGTTCATCCTCGCCTGGGGCACATGTTGCTGTCCGCAGCCAGGTATGGGGTAACTGCCCTGGCCTGCGACCTCGCGGCCCTGCTCTCGGAGCGCGATATCATCAAGGGGCGGGACCGTTCGGCGGATATCGAAGACCGGCTCCATGTCCTGGCGGCCTTTCGTACTGATGGCCGAGCCGCTGCTCAATCCCTTGATGCGGACACTGATGCCTGCCGCCGGGTGACGCAGACCAGCAGGCAGCTCCGGGAACATCTGCCCAGATCTGCCCGAAACAAGACCGGAGACCCCGAAGTGCTAACCGCAACCGTTGGTGAGCTTTTGGCCCTGGCCTTTCCCGATCGGATTGCTCAACGGAGGGATGGAGGCAGGGGACAGTACAAGCTCGCTTCCGGCCGTGGCGCGATTCTCCCCGTCCATGACCGGCTCACCGCCCACGAGTATCTGGCGGTGGCCGAACTGGACGCGGGTAAAATCGAGGGCCGCATATTTCTCGCCGCTCCCCTGGCCAAGGAGTCCCTGCCGGCCTTGTTCGCCACTCAGTTGCAATGGGAAGAAAAAGTCTTCTGGGAAGAGCAGGGCGGTTCAGTAAAGGCCCAACGTGTCCTGCGGCTGGGTGAGATTGTCCTGGAAACCATCTCTTTGACAAGTCCTTCTGCCGAGGCGGTGTTGGATGCACTTCTTTCCGGCATCCGCAGCCGTGGTTTTGCCGTCCTGCCTTGGAGTGATAAGGCCAGGGAGTTGCAGGCGCGGTTGGAGAGTATGCGCTTTTGGCAGCCGCAAGCTGGCTGGCCGGATGTTTCAGATATCTGGCTGATGGCGAATCTTGATCAATGGCTGGCCCCTTGTCTTTTCGGGATGCGAAGCGCGGAACATCTTAAAAAACTCGACCTCTTCACTCTCCTTGCCGCCAGACTCGACTGGCAACAACAGAGCCGGCTGGACCGGGAGGCCCCAACTCACCTCACGGTGCCCAGCGGTTCACGGATTAAGTTGCGTTACACCCCTGGCGAGCCTCCGGTACTGGCGGTGCGCCTCCAGGAGATGTTCGGGCTGGCCGATACCCCGATGGTCGGCAACAATAGGGTGCCTGTGTTGCTCCATCTGCTCTCCCCGGCCCAGCGGCCCATGCAGATCACCCAGGATTTGCGCGGCTTCTGGGGAGGCGCCTATCATGATGTGAAAAAGGAGCTTCGTGGCCGCTATCCCAAGCACCACTGGCCGGATGACCCCTGGCAGGCCCAGCCTACCAATCGGATTAAACCCCGAAAATAAGCACAAACCGTGATCTGCAAATCCCTCGTGCGTTTTGTGTCATTTTGACTATAATCCTTCAATATTTCGATTGTTTGATGTCCGGTACTCAAGCAGTAGCCGGATCGACGGGGTAATTTTTCAAAAAAATTGAAAAGGAGTTTTTCATGGAGCTTGAGGTTCCGGTAATCGGCATACTGCGAGGGGTTGAGGGTGATTTTTTTGGCGAGGTGATGCAGGCTTCCTTTGCTGCCGGGCTTATGGCCATGGAGGTCACCATGAACACCCCGGGTGCCGAGGAGATTGTTCGGAAATGCCGTCCCGCAGTGCCTGATGGCAGGCTGTTGGGCATGGGCACTATCCGCAATCTTCCGGAAGCCCGGCGGGCCGTGGCCGCCGGGGCCATGTTTCTGGTAACTCCCAATCTGGATATTGGAGTGATTGAGTATGCCAAGACGGCAGCCATTCCCATCGTTGTGGGGGCGCTGACGCCCACCGAGGTGTACACCGCCTGGTCCGCCGGGGCCGATTTGGTCAAGGTCTTTCCCTGCGGCGCCATGGGTGGCCCACAGTACATCAAAGATCTCAGAGGGCCTTTTGATCATATCAGACTTGCCGCAGTCGGCGGGGTGAGTCTCGCCAATGTTGCTGAATATTTTGGAGCAGGCGCAGCGGCGGTGGGTGTTTCCACCAGTCTCTTCGGCAGTAAAGCCCTGCAGGAGAAGGACCTTGATCTGCTTGGCCAGAATGTAAAAAAATTCATTGATCATTGCCGCATCGCCCAGGATCGGGTATGATCGCACCGATTTCTTACTATATACACGTCTTTTTTAAGGAGGTTTTTCCCCATGTTCAGACCGGAAATTAAAGTTATTGACTGCACCGTCCGCGATGGCGGTTTGATGAACAAATGGCAGTTTGACGACACCTTTGTCAAACAGGTTTACCATGCCCTGGCCGAGGCCGGGGTTGATTATATGGAGATCGGCTATCTCAGCTCCGAATCCGCTTTTGACCGCAATGTGGTAGGCCCTTGGCGCTTCTGCGGCGAAAAAGACCTGCAACGCATCATCGGCGATGATGAAAAGAAGATCAAGCTCTCGGCCATGGCGGATATCGGGAGGATCGACTATGAGGATATCCCGGTTCGATCTGAAGGTTCACTCGACATGATTCGGGTGGCCTGCTATGTGCACCAGATCGACAAGGCCGTCGACCTGGCGCACCACTGCATTGATAAAGGCTACGAGACCACGATCAACCTCATGGCGGTTTCCACCGTCGGGCCGCGCGACCTGGAAGAGGGCCTCAACGATCTGGCCAAGTGCCGGGTTCCCGTCATCTATCTGGTGGACAGCTTCGGCGCCTTTTATTCCGAAGATATCGAGGTTTTGGCCAGGATGTACATGGAGCGAATGCCTGACAAAACCATCGGCATCCATGCCCACAACAATCAACAATTGGCCTTTGCCAACACCATCTCCTCCATCATCTCCGGGATCAACTATCTCGATGCCACCCTCTACGGTATTGGCCGCGGTGCCGGTAACTGCCCGCTGGAACTGCTGCTTTCCTTCCTCAAGAATCCGAAGTTCAAGGTTCGCCCCTTGGTCAAAGTGATCGAGGAGCAGATCCTGCCCTGGCGGGAAAAGATCGACTGGGGCTATTTCATCCCCTACATGGTTTCCGGGGTTCTCAACCAGCATCCTCGGGAGGCTATGGCCTGCATGGAATCAGACAAAAAAAATCAAGTCACCGAATTCTATGACCAGATGACCAGCGTCGCCTCCGGCCTGTAATCTTTTTGCAAAACATGTTGTGAGCAAGGCAGCCACTAAGGGCTGCCTTTTTTATTGACGCAGAGAGGTGATTGGCTTGTATGGATACCAGCGGGATTATGCTTGTGGAGCAGGCTGGAGGCCAGAGAGAATGTTGCGCATCATCGGGACACTTCTGGCGTGAGATGCACCCGGCATTGTTGGTGGCAAAAAAAGCAATTGCGGAAAAAAGTTAAATGATTAATTGTTCTTGAGTCTATTGAATGAATCCACTGAACGTATTTTCTTAATCATCATTGTAATGATGGAGACCAGTATGAAGAATGCCACCCCGTTTTTATACACCGCCAATGAGCTTTTTGACTGGTTGAGCGGTCGTCCTGATTTTGTCCTGCTTGATGTTCGGAACGCCAATGATTTCGCCAATTTCAGCGTTGAGGCCCCAGTCTTTTTCCCTTATATAAATATTCCCTATTTTAATTTCATGGAAGATGCCCAGGGCAGCATCAATCTTGTGCCGAAAGGGCAGAAGATACGGATCGTCTGCGCCAAGGAGGGGTCGGCTAAATATGTGGCTGATCTCCTCTGCGAGCATGGTTTTACCGATGTCGGCTATCTGCAGCAGGGGATTGTGAGCTGGGGCAATGCCCTGGTGCCCAAAAAAGTCAGTAGTGACGATGAAAAATATACGCTCTACCAGTTTGTCCGGCCGGGAAAGGCCTCGTGCAGCTATATGCTGATCTATAAGGATGAGGCAATGGTCTTTGATCCTTCCCGCAATATTGATGTTTATAAGGCCATGGCCAAGCAGCATGGCAGCAAGATTATCCGTTCCTTTGAGACCCATCGGCAGGCCGATTATATCTCCGGCAGCCCACAACTGGCGAAAGAAAAAGGGTGCAAGGTGCTGGCGAGCAAGCTTGATTTTACCGGAGCGACTTTCCCCTATGAACCGGTGGTTGACGGTCAGGTCTGCACCTTTTCCAAAAAAGGCCCGGAGGTGCGGGTCCTGCATACGCCAGGACACACCATGGGCAGTTCCTGTTATCTGATTGACAATAAATATCTACTCAGTGGGGATACCGTTTTCATTAGTACCGCCGGCCGTCCTGATCTTGGCGGACGGTGGGCGGAATGGGCGCGGGAGCTCTATCTGAGTCTCATGCTGCGTCTGCGGGATCTGGCTGATCATGTCCAGGTGCTGCCCGGTCATTATACTTCCTGGAGCGAGGCCAATGGTGAGCATATTATCATGGAGAACCTCGGGAATTTGCGTCAGCATGTGGTGGCCTTTCGTCTGGCCAATGAGAAAAAATTTGCTGAGTTTATTGAAGAGAACATGCGGCCGCAACCTGCTGTTTATGGGGAAATCCGTAAGGTGAACATCGGTTTTCTTGAGGTGAGCCAGGAAGAGGCCGACGTCATGGATCTGGGCAAGAATGAGTGCGGGGCCAGTAATTACGGGAAGGTGGGTGTCAGCGCCGAGACCCAGCGGGTTGACCGGAGGCAAACGGCCTGATTTCTATTGTCCTGTGACGGGACGGTTTTGAAAAACAGTCATAATTCCCATGAAGATATTGATTCTCTGCACCGGCAACAGTTGCCGCAGCCAGATGGCGCATGGATTTTTGCAATCCTTTGATCCACGGATCCAGGTCTTTTCGGCAGGCACGGAACCTGCTGCCCGGGTCAATGCCCAGGCAGTTGCCGTGATGGCGGAAGTCGGGATTGACATCAGTCATCATGTCCCTGCCCATGTCAGTCAATACCTGGGCGAGGCGTGGGATTTTGTCATCACGGTCTGCGGCGGCGCCAATGAATCCTGTCCGGTCTTTATCGGTAAGGTCCAGTCCCGTCTCCATTTTGGTTTTACTGATCCTTCCCAGGAACAGGGACCACCAGAGTATGTTAAGCAGGCCTTTCATCAGGTCAGGGACGCGATCAAGGCCAGATTCTATGAGTTCTATTGTGAGCAGATTGTGCCGTTGCTGCCGAAACAATAATGGCTGAGCACTCGGTCATCGCAATCACCGGTATTGATACCGATATCGGTAAGACCGTGGCCACCGGACTTCTAGGCCGCTATCTTCTGGAGCAGGGTAAACGGGTCATTACCCAGAAGCTGGTGCAGACCGGATGTACTGGGCTTGCGGAAGATATCCTCACTCATCGGCGTCTAATGGGCCAGGAACTCCAGCCTGAAGACCACCAGGGGCTGACCTGCCCCTATGTCTTTGCCAAGCCCTGCTCGCCGCATCTTGCGGCCTCCCTGGCCAGGTGCAGGATTGATCCCGCGGTCATCCGTCAGGCTACCCGGACACTTGCCGCTCGGTATGAGCTGGTGTTGCTGGAAGGGGCAGGCGGCTTGTTGGTCCCTTTAACTGAAAACCTCACTTTTCTGGATTATCTGGAGCAGGAGGCCTGCCCCTTGATTGTGGTCAGCACCCCTCGTCTGGGATCGATCAATCATACCCTTTCTGTCCTGGAACTGGCCCGTAACCGGGGTTTGACCGTGCTGGGGATTGTCTATAATCGCTATCGGGAGAGTGACCCGGTGATTGCTGGGGATACCGCTCAGATTTTTTCACGGTATCTGCAGCGATACGGTCATCATGATTGTGTTGTTGATCTGTTTGCGGTCGAGGAGTACAGCCCTCAGAATAGAAGTCTGGATTTCAGTTCGTTGTTTAGGTGCCGTTACTAAACAAGCAAGGTCTTTTTCTTGCTTGTTTAGTTTACGGCACCTTATGCCGCGCCAAAGAAACAGCAATCTTTTTCGGCTGTTTCTTTGCGTGGCGTCTGGCCAGCAACGACTGTCGAGATCATCCAGGTCGTCGCGTCAAAGAAACCGGCAGACAGTATCTTGCCGATATCAATACACTGAGAGTCGTTACGAATACTTGAGAAAGGAGAGAACATGGCGCGTGTGCAAAAAAAGATTTGTCTCAGTTGCCGGAATTTCAGTCTGCAGGAGACTGATTCCGGTGTCTGCAAGGTGGTCAAAGGGCTTGCGTCCTATCCGGTGAAGGCAACCGAGGATACCTGTGATCGGTGGCTCGATTGTGGTCAGCAATACTTTATCCGTACCGGTTGGATCAAGGGGCGGCTGGCTAAAGAGCAGGGGAATAAGATTGTTACTGAAACCGGGATCATCTGTTGATTTTCATGAAAAGAGTAAACAAGGTGGGGCATGGGAACAGAGATTGAACGAAAATTCCTGGTAATCAGTGACGAATGGAGAGGCTTGGCCACAGGAGTTGAGTATCGTCAGGGCTATCTCAGTGTTAGTAAAGAGCGGACCGTCCGGGTGCGGATTGCAGGCGATACCGCATTTTTGACCATCAAGGGGCAAGCCAGCGGGATCAGTCGGATGGAGTATGAATACCCGATTCCGGTCGAAGACGCTAAGGTCCTGCTGGCAGAACTCTGTGAACAGCCGCTCATTGAAAAAAAGAGGTCTAAGATCGACTATCAGGGTTTTGTCTGGGAAGTAGATGAGTTTTTTGGTGAAAATGAGGGGTTGCTGGTGGCCGAGATCGAGCTTGACGGCGAGGATCAGGAATTTGTAAAACCGCCCTGGGTTGGGGAGGAAGTGAGCTCCGATCGTCGTTATTCCAACGCGAGTCTGGTTAAAGCCCCTTTTCTTACCTGGAATCCTTAAGGGTGTTTTAAATCGTCTTTTCCAGTTCCTTGATCTTGGTGTAGTCCCCGAGGACAATCAGGGTGTCGTCTTTGAGGATCATGCTGTTGGGGTTGGGATTGAACAGCATCTCGCCATGGCTGCGTTTGATGGCCACGACGATCAGGTTGAAATCACGGCGGATATTAGAATCCATCAAGGTGCTGTTGACGATTTTGCCATGGTCGGAAACGGAGAGTTCTTCCATGCGTAGGCCAAGCTCACCACTGTGGATGGTCAGGTCGATAAAGTCAGTGACGGTTGGCCGCAGGATGTGCTGGGCCATACGGCAAGCACCGATATAGTAGGGCGATATGACACGGTTGGCCCCGGCACGCAGCAGTTTGGTCTCGCCGCCCTCGGTGCCGCTGGAGCGGGCCATGATATAGAGGTCGTTGTTCAGGCCTCGCGCCGACAGGGTGATATAGACATTATTGGCATCAGAGGAGACCACGGAGATAAGTCCTTTGGCCCGTTTAACCCCGGCCTGGAGCAGCATGTCGTCGCTTGAGGCCTCACCATCAAGGAAAAGAAAATTGAGTTCAGCCAGTTCTTGAACGACCTGGGGATTGTTTTCAATAACGACAAAGGATTTATCTGCCTCTTTGAGCAAGTTGCAGATGACCCGGCCAATGCGGCCAAATCCGCAGATAATGTAATGATCTGTGAGTCCCAGGACCTTCTTCTTCATATTCAATCTCCCGTAAATAGCCCGAAGTTCACCTCCTACCACTGCCTCGGTAATCTTGCTGAACATAAACATGACAAAACCCACCCCGATCAAGATGAGCACCATGGTAAAGATCCGTCCCTTGGTGTCCAAGGGAAAGATCTCGCCATAGCCGATGGTGCTGATGGTGATCATGGTCATGTAGAGGCTGTCAATAAAACTGCTATGTTCGATGAACATGTACCCAAATGTTCCGAACGACAGGATGACGACCAGCATGATCAGGAGTGTTACTGATTTATGCATATATTCATTGTTGGTATGTTTT
Source organism: Desulfocapsaceae bacterium (assembly GCA_030653035.1). Lineage (GTDB taxonomy): Bacteria > Desulfobacterota > Desulfobulbia > Desulfobulbales > Desulfocapsaceae > UBA2270. The sequence continues at coordinate 60,321 of JAUSAB010000096.1, forward strand.
TGAAACCGGGTATGTTTTTTGCCATGCACTATACCTTGTTTTTGATTAAAGAAAACCTTGAAAAGTGTTTTTTGTCCAGCGGGACGGCTTGATTTTTTCTGAACTATTATGCAAAAATAATCCAGGAAGGTACACGACCATGAGCACCTATAAGATTCACCCCATTGTCATGGGGACCAAGATCTTTGATAAGGGAATGATGACCTATCAATATGATTACGGCACCCCTTATACCATCCCCATTTATTGCTGGTATCTCGAAGGCGGCGGAAGGAAGATTCTCGTTGATACCGGTGAGCTGCGTCCCATCCAGTCGGAAGAGCGGGAGAAAAGTATCGGCGGCCGGATCTATACCTTTGAAGAGGGATTGGCCAAATGGGGGATAACGCCTGAGGATATTGAGCTGGTGATCCACACCCATCTCCATGCCGATCATTGTGAAAATGACTATAAGTGCGTCAATGCGCTTTTTTATATCCACGAAAAGGAGCTGGAGACCATCCACAATACTCATCCGCTCGATTATCGCTATGTGGAGGATTATATCTACGAGATCGAGGAAAACGGGCAGATCAGACCGGTGAGCGGAGATGGGGAAATCGTGCCGGGGATCTCGGTTGTCCATACCCCCGCTCACACTCCGGGTGGTATGACGGTGCTCATTGATACGGAAAAGGGAAAGGCTGCCATCACCGGTTTCTGTGTCATCCGGGAAAATTTTGAGCCGCCGCCAGCCATCCTGGCCATGGAAATGGAGGTGATCCCGCCCGGCACCAGTGTTAATACCTACGAGGCCTATGATATTGTCCTGCGGGTCAAAGGACTGGCCGATATCATCCTGCCCCTGCACGAGCCGGAATTTGCAGCGGTTGACACTATCGGTTGAGGCTGTACCTATTTGTGGAGCAGATCGCTATTGAAAAAGTTCAGAGAGGTTTTTTGTGACTGATATCCTGGTCTTTGCCCCCATTGTCCTGCTGGTTGTTGTTGCGTTGGTGTTGTCTCTGGTCCTGAGAAAGGTGTCGCAGCCGGTTGATCTTTCCCTTTTGTTCGCCCGTCTTGATGGTCTGGAGAAAGGACAGGGACGCGCTGAATTGATGATCCGGGAGGAGGTGGCCAAGAGTCGTGAGGAACTGAGCCGGACGGGACGAGAGCAGCGGCAGGAGCTCACTGCGGCCTTTGCGACCTTTGGCGATTCGGTGGTCCAGCGGATGATGGATGTTGCCACTCTCCAGAAGGGGCAACTGGATGGGTTCTCTGAGCAGCTTGCCGCCTTTGCCAGGGTAAGTGGTGAACAGCTGAACGGGATGCGGGTCGAGTCCGTAAGCGGGGCCAAACAGCTCCGGGAAGAGGTAGTGACGACCCTGAACAGCATTTCGGCGACCATGACCAAGACCATGAAAGAGCTGGCAGTGGCAGAAAAGGTCCAGCTTGAGGCCATGTCCACGGTGATTGCGAGACTTGCAGATTCCAACGAGAAGAAGATGGAGGCCCTGAGGGTGACGGTGGAGGGCAAACTGCAGGCCATGCAAGCTGATAATGCCAAACAGCTTGAGCAGATGCGGCAGACCGTCGATGAAAAATTGCAGGGGACTCTCGAGAAACGCCTGGGAGAATCCTTCAAGCAGGTCAGCGAACGGCTGGAGCTGGTGCACAAGGGTCTGGGCGAGATGCAGACGCTCGCCACCGGGGTCGGCGATTTGAAAAAAGTGCTCACCAATGTCAAGACTCGCGGCACCTGGGGTGAGGTGCAGCTTGGCGCCCTGCTTGAGCAGGTGCTTAATCCCGATCAGTTTGCTGTTAATGTGGCTACCAAGGATGGTGGCGAGCGGGTCGAGTTTGCGATCAAATTGCCGGGTACGGGAACGGAGGTCAGTGAGATTGTCTGGTTGCCCATTGATGCCAAATTCCCCATTGAGGATTATCAGCGTTTGATCGATGCTCAGGAGCTGGGGGATCTGGTTGGGGTGGAGACCGCAGGTAAGCAGTTGGAAAGCCGGGTCAAGGTCTGTGCCGGCGACATCTGCCGTAAGTACCTGAATCCGCCCAGGACCACCGATTTTGCCGTCCTTTTCCTGCCGATTGAGGGACTTTTTGCTGAGGTCATCCGTCGCACCGGTCTGACCGAGGCCATCCAGCGGGAATGCCGGGTGGTGATTGCCGGACCAACTACCTTGTGGTCGATCCTGAACAGTCTGCAGATGGGGTTCCGTACCCTGGCCATCCAGAGGCGATCGAGTGAGGTGTGGAATCTGCTGGCCGCGGTCAAGACCGAGTGGAGCAGGTATGGTGAAGTCCTTGGTAATGTGCAGAAGAAGCTGGAGCAGGCATCAAAGACCATTGATCAGGCAAAGACGAGATCAAGGGCCATTGAGAGGAGGTTGCGGGATGTACAGGAACTTCCTGTTGGTGAGGCTTCGGTTTTGCTGTCCCTTGATGTGTTGGAAGAAGACGGTGCTGCGGGTGAGGATGTAGTGGAGTAATATGTTGCAAGGAAAATCGCCCGCAGGGACGGGTTCCTACATTGCCCGGAACATCCGTAGGGGCCCACCCCTGCGGGCGATCAGGGATCGCAATTATTCCCACCATTTCCTCAAAAAAGGCCGCTGCAAGACCCAAGAAATAAAAAATATATCATTAACACAGTTGTTGAGATATACTTAATAATATCATTATTTATCATATCTCGTAAGGGAGGCAGGAATGGAAAAAACATGTGGGTGGGATCAAAAGACTCTGGCTGGTGGCGGGCGTAGTGTGTGGCTGTTGTTGGGTTGGGCGGTGCTTTTGACTTCCGGCCCGGCTGGGGCTGCGGATTCGAACCCATTGCCGGATGCCGGTCAGACAAAATGTTACGATACAAACGGTACTGAAATTACCTGTCCGGCGGCCGGGCAGCCCTTGCTTGGTCAGGAAGCCCAGTACCACGGAGCGGCTCCTTCCTACAGTGCTACCACCAATACCGTCGCCGACAATAATACCGGGCTGGTGTGGATGAAGTCCGATGACGGCACAACCCGAACCTGGCAGGGTGCTGTTGACTATTGCAACGGCCTTGATTATGCCGGCCAGACCGACTGGCGGTTGCCGACCAGAGTCGAGTTGAAATCTATTGTTGATTATGGACGGACAAATCCGGCTATCAATCCGGCCTTTACCTGTCAGTCGTCCAGTTACTGGTCGGCTACCACCTACGCGGATTACCCGGCGGGCGCTTGGGTTGTCTATTTCTACACTGGCTATGATTATTGGTACATTAAGACCAATAGTTATTACGTTCGTTGTGTTCGCGCCGGATTATGAAAATTTGGGCCTTTGGTTCTTTGGCTGTTACTGTTTTCCCCCTCTCCCAAAAGTTGTCTGGCAAGAGATTATTTATCCGCCCGTTTTTGCCAGTGAATCGGATTTCGTTTTATGTGCATGATCGCAACTACCAGTATACCGTTGTCACGGATTTGATAGATAACTCCAAAAGGAAATTTGTTGGTGATGCACGCCTGGTTCAAAGAGAAATCTGTGGCTAGGCATTTGGGAATGCAGAAATTCTTTCCAGCGTATTGGTCACTTCAGCTGCAAATTCATACCCCAGGCCAGAACATTGGTTGTTGTAATAGTCAACAGTATCAATGAATTCCTGTTCTGCGTGTGCAAGTATATTGATGTTCATTTTGCATTGAGTTCAGCCAGTACATCACAGAAAGGCTTAGCTGATATCTTCCCTGATTCAAAACCATCAAGACGTGACTCTGCTTCCTCTGCCCACGATTGATCAATCGCTTCTTGTTTTTCTTGGTCAAAGCTGTGAAAAAGTTTTTCAATAAGGGCAGCTTTTTCTACCGGCGGCATGCCCAAGGCGTCTCTGAATATCTGTTGCGTGTTATTTCCCCTTTGTTTCTCCAAGAGTGTTTTTAAAACTATTCACTTCCTTTAATACACTTCTTAATGGGAACACACTGCTGTCTCATAAATGATCAATAACAAATGGCCCGGAGAGCCTCTTGTGGTATAATGAATTTGGCGAAAACATTAACCATAACAAGAGGATCCGAGCCATGGCCTATTATAACACAATCCTTAATCAGATTACTGCAA